>JAGBGN010000032.1 GCA_017935945.1 Candidatus Methanomethylophilaceae archaeon
AACCTTCTCGTTGTCATCGATGACGACAGCGGTAGAGGTGCGTTTTTGTATGTCCATTCCTATGTACTTCATGGCCTCTTGCCTCTTTTGTTTTTGCTTACTTCAAACGAAGCAAGAGGCCACTTTTAACGAAATCGTTTGATAAAGACGCCTTGCGGCGTGTTTGTAATCAGACCATCAGGCTTGCAGACCTGAGTTCCGCTGCAATCTTATCGACGGCACGGGTGACATCCTCAGGAACCTTTGCACCGGTGCAGACCATCTTTCCGGATCCGAAGAGGAGGACGACGACTTTGGGATCGTCCAGCCTGTATACGAGACCGGGGAACTGCTCAGGCTCATACTCGACCTTCTCGAGTCCGAGTGTGATGGCCACAGTGTTGAGGTTAATCTCCTGCTCGAGATCGGAGGATGCAACGATGTTCTGAACCTCGATCTTCGGCTCGATGGTGATCTTGATGTCTGCCTTCTCCAGATCCTTGGCGACCTTGGAGATGGCTACTTTGACATCATCACGGCATTTGGCACCTGTGCAGACGACCTTTCCGCTCCTGAAGATGAGGGTGGCGGTCTTGGGTTCCTTGAGCCTGTAGACGAGACCGGGGAACTGCTGGGGGTTGTACTCTGCTCCCTCCAGTGCATCTTCGATCTTGTTCAGGTCGAGTTCCTGACCAAGATATGTCGAGGCAACCACGTTCTCTATGTTCATTTTCGCCATCTTTTACACCAGAGGGGGCTATTTATATAGTATTTATAAAGCTTTTGATTGTAATTAAAAAATATGCCTATGAAACGGCAGTTTCATGGAGCAATCGGTCAGCTGAATTTCTGATAAAAGGAATGGGGTCGGGAGAGGGAATCGAACCCCCGTATCAGGATCTGCAGTCCCGCTCATAGCCTCTGTGATATCCCGACGCTGGATTCCCGATTGTATGATGGTCTATAAAATACTTTCTTTACACAGAGGGTATCCAGGACTCGGGTCTTGTCATCAGTGTTTCTGGCAGGTCTTGAACAGGCTACGACCCTTGGTGTAGGCTTTGTACCCCTCGGCTGCACGACCTGCCTTGCAGAGGAGGTCACCGAGTGCGTACCATGAATCCGCATCATCTGGATCCATCTCCAGGTGGAGTTGCATATGGGCGATGGCATCATCCAGTTTCCCTTGGGATGCCAGGTTCCTGCTGTGTTCCTTCCCCTTGGATTCCTCATCACGTACGCGGATCATCTCCATGCGGGCCTTCTTCAGGATGACATCCATCGAGTTATCGGTGATCCATGGGTACCTGTTCTGAACGATCTCTCTGAACGGTTTCGCGGCAGCCTCATCTATCCTGCATTCCGTCCCCTTGAAGATTTTTCTGGGGACATCGACGGTCAGCGAACCGTGGACGACGGTAATGTGATCCGCTTGGACCAAACCATCACCTGAATTTCACGATACGTCCGCACTCGTCCCTCTTGGAGTTGCCGAACTCCGTGAGCATGGATATCTGGGACCTGTTGAAGACGGGCCCGTCCCTGCAGACCCTGGAATCGTCCATGACACAGCATCCGCATACGCCGGCACCGCACTTCATGTACCTCTCGAGGGACAACTGGCAGTCAAGGTCGAGCTCCTCACATGCCTTGTATGTGAAGTAGAGCATGACCTCGGGGCCACAGGCGAGTATGCAGTCGTAGTCGTTCTCGGCAACCTTCTCCCTCATCAACTGGACGGCGTTACCGTGGAAACCCTTGCTACCATCGTCGGTTGCGATCCAGACGTTGGATGCGAACTTGCGTGCCTTCTCCTCGAGGATGACGTCCCTATCGGAACGTGCGGCTATGATCGTATCCGCACCGGTGGCTGCTACAGCAGGCATTATGGCCGCGGTACCAACACCTCCTCCGATGATGAGCATCTTTCCTGAATCCAGGTCGAATCCATTTCCGAAGGGTCCGCGGATAGAGATGCGGTCCCCTTCCTTGAGTTCATGTATGGCACGGGTTGCGTCTCCGATGGCTTTGACGGTGATGCTCTTGGTGCTGTCGGTTATACTGGAGATCGACATCGGAATCTCATCGACTCCGGGTATCCAGACCATGATGAACTGTCCGGGTCTGGCCTCAGCATTCCAATCGAAGAAGAACGTCTTGGTATCGTATGCTTCCTCGACCACTTTCTTGATCCTGACGACATCACTCATGTGCTGCACCCACCATTGATGTAATTGAATCGTATCCGTATTCTTCCATGAACGCGAGGAGTCCGTCGTTGATCCTCTTGAAGACATCCACTCCATCGGTTCCGATAGCGCTTCCAACCTGGAACGCACTAGCACCCGCCATTATGTATTCGGCCGCATCCCTCCATGTGGATATTCCCCCGACACCAATGATGGGGATGTCTAGGACGGATCTGAGATCGTAGACGGCCCTGACTCCGACAGGCTTCACTGCAGAACCGGACAGTCCGCAGAACTTGTTGCTCATGATGGGTCTGGCGAACTCTGGCGATATGACCATGGCCTTCAGGGTGTTGATGGCCACCACGGCATCCCCTCCTGCATCCTGAACGGCACGTCCGATCTCGGGAAGGATGTGTGTGTTGGGGGTGAGTTTGGCCCAGACGGGTATGGAGACCGATCCCTTGACGGCAGACACTATGCTACCGACCATCTTGGGGTCGGTACCGACTTCCATGCCGTATCCCTTGGCGTGGGGGCATGATAGGTTGAGCTCGATGGCAGTGGCCCCATAATCCTCCATCTTCCCCGCCAGGTGGGAGAATTCCTCAGGTGACGCACCGTATATGGAACCGATCACCTTCCCATGGGGGACGGCCACATCCATCTCCTCCTTGAACAGGTCTATGCCAGGGTTGGGAAGGCCCATCGCATTGACGTAACCGCCTGCAACCTCCATGAAGCATGGGTTGGCATGACCTCCCTTGGGAACCGAACCGACGGATTTACTGACCACGGCCCCTGCTCCGCATTCGAACATGCGGACCATGGAGTGTCCGGTCTCATCCATTATCCCCGAAGCTACCATTCCAGGCAGTTCGAGGTGTACACCACCTATGTCGGTTTCCAAAGTTGCCATGTTATTGGGATTCTGACTGCTCTATAAAACCCTCTCTGTCGACAGGGTCGCATGTGGGCGAATCGGTCGATGCCGTGGTATCCCATCCCTGGAGAATCTGCAAGACATCAGCAATCGTACCATCGAGGGAGGTCCATGATAGATGGGCGGTATGGGACGTCCGGTCGGTTCTACTGAGGTTACTATAAAATAAGATGTGGGGAATGGACGGATATGATGGACTCGGAATCTGTACGCAGGGACTTTCCAACGGTCAGGAAAGGATTGGGCATCTACTTGGACAGCGCCTGTCAGTCCCTGAGACCGGATCAGGTCATCGAGGCCATGAACGATTATTATGAGAACTATCCGGCATGCGGGGGACGCAGTGTCCATTCCATGGCCACGAAGGTATCGATATCCATGGATGAGACCCGCGAGAAGCTCGCATCGTTCTTCGGTACCGACGATCCCGATTGCTACGTGTTCACCAAGAACTGTACGGAGGCATTGAACATCGCGGCATTCGGTTTGGAGCTGAACAAGGGGGATGTCGTCGTCACATCCGACGCGGAGCATAACTCCAACCATGTCCCCTGGTTGCAGCTCTCCGATTCCAGAGGGGCAGTGAGGCGCATATCACGTTCCGGCGAGGACGGAATGTTCGATCTGGAGTCGTATCAGAAGTGCATAGAGGGTGGTGCGAAGGTCGTATCGGTACAGCATTGCAACAATGTCACGGGTTGCACCAATCCGCTGAAGGCCATAACCGAGATCGCCCATGACAAGGGCGCACTGGTGGTGGTCGATGGCGCTCAGGCCGCACCTCACATGAAGGTCGACCTGGATAAGCTGGATGTGGATATCTACTGCATGTCCGTGCACAAGATGCTGGGCCCTACGGGCATGGGTGTGATGTACGGTAAGAGGGAGGTCCTCGAAGGTATGTCCCCCTACATGCTAGGTGGAGGCATAGTCGGATTGACCACATATGATAGTGTGAACTACGCTCCGATTCCGGATAGGTTCGAAGCAGGACTCCATAACTACGCAGGGATCATAGGTACCGGTGCTGCATTGGATTACCTATCTCGCGTGGGTATGGAGGATATCGAGAAGTGGGATTCCATGCTCATGGAGAGGATGATGAGGAACCTCGAGGATGTGAAGAATCTCCACCCTGTCGGTCCCTCCGAGCCCCGTCTGAGGGGAAGCGTGTTTTCGTTCAACATCGATGGTCTCGTCTCCCATGACATCGCCATGATGGTGGACAGCATGTGCGGTGCCATGATCCGTTCTGGAATGCATTGTGCACATCCATTCTACGTTTCAAGGGGAGTTGATGGAAGCGCTCGTGCATCCGTGTATCTTTACAATACCCCTGAAGAGATCGATGTGTTCACCGATACTGTCATCCACATCGCCGAGACTTTCGGTGACTGAGGATATCGTTATCACCTCTCCGTATTCGAGTTCGAACTCCATTTCAGATGATGTCACAGCCCTCATCATGTCCTCACCGTTCGTCACTTCCACCACATGATCGTGAACTTTCAGGCTGTGATGATGGTCCGGGAGTATGTCGCTGCCGTGCAGGGTGAGGGTTATCGGATCATCACCATCGATGGAATCGAGCAATCTGGCGATATCATCTGCCAGGTCCTCTTCCATTTCCTCGATCGTATCCTCGTGGACAGCATCGATGACGGCGACTGCCACCATCAGGAGGCCCATGCCACATGCCATCAGTGTGACTCGGGAGAGTACGAACTCGATCACACATGCACCTCCACCGAACCCGCCAGATCCCCTTCGACCCTGACTATTTTCAAGGACATCGTACCGGAGAGCACCAACGTGTCTTGGTTCGTGACCATGACCGATGGATCCATCAGGTGGTCTCCGACATGGACACCGTTCCTGTGGAGTCCTATGACCATCCCCAGATGATCGTCGTTGTTGCCTAGGGTCAGTGAGTCTCCGACCTCCAACGATACCTCGTATGTGGTGTAATCCCCTATGGCTGAGAACCTCACAGATGATAGTGCATCGGAGAGTTCCATCGCATCCTCCTGAAGGTCCAGAAGTTCCAGGTCCTCGGACGTGTTCTCGACCATGCCCGAGATCACAGGGATCATCAGGGCTATGATTAGGAAGGAGATGGCCAACTTTATCGGAAGGCCCATTATGCCCTTCCCGTCGGTTCTCAGTTGATCACCACCACCCTGGTCGAGGAATCCTCTCCATATCCGGATTTGGAGACGTTGACCTCCAGGTATCCATGAGTCTTGGTCATCGAGGAGAATCCCAACGAGTCGAATGTCGCATATCCCCCTTCATCAGTGGTGGTGTATGCCGTGTCACCGTTGTTCTTGACTCCCAGACCGGTCAGTATGACGGTGGCGCCCTCCAGGGGGTTTCCATCCTGATCGGTGACGTAGACCACGAGTTCCGTGTCTGCGAGGTTATCCATGTCTATGCTCCCCGGTTCGACGATGACCTCGCCGATTGTCTTCGGGGCCTCGATGTTGCCCATCCAACCGAGGATGATGGCCGTTCCGAGGGTGGCCACCAGGATCATTATCATGAGCTGCAGCGGTAGGCCCTCTATCCCACCGCTGCGGTCTTTCCTGCAATTCCTCCATCTCATTTGGATCGGGATCGGTCTCCCGTTGCAGGGTTATTAAGATGGGTTGTTGCGGTAACTATCAACAAAGTGGAACCCTACCGAGAACGGAGTGGGTCGCACCCCTGGGTCCTAGGACGCTCTTCATCACCAGGACCTCATCGCACCTGAAGTTGCAGAAAACGGTGTCGGAGTACTTCCCGAGGATATCATCCACTTTGGCTGGCCCCTTGCACCTTCCAACCGTGACATGACTCTTGAACGGTTTGTCATCGAAGTCGAATCCAGCGGACGACAACGCTTTGGAGATGCTGTCGGAAAGGGATGTCAGCTCATCACCCGGAGAAGCACCTACCCAGATGACAGAGGGCCTCTTCGCATTGGGGAAGCATCCTGCCCTCTTCAGCACCACGTCGATGGGATGATGGTTGGAACAGGCCTCGGTAACGCATCTTATCAGTTTGTCGGCCTTGTTCTCATGGATGTCTCCGACGAAACGCAGGGTTATGTGGAGCTGGTTGCCGGGCGATGGCCTGATGTTGTCCCTGACGGTGATGTCCCTGATAATCGGGTCAAGGGAATGCTTATCGGGAACAGGGATGGAGATGAAGGTCCTGATCACCGAATCCTCTCCTTGAGTTCGTCCATGAGTCCCCTGCAACCTCTCTCCACATCCCTGTAGGCGCGACCGAAGTCACCCGTATACCACGGGTCCGCGACCTCGCCTCCACCGGCATAGTCCAGCAGGAGTCCGACGTGGCATTCATCATCATCACACATGTTCCTGAGGTACTGCAGGTTGCGACGGTCCATCCCCAGTACGTAATCGTATTCGGAGAAGTCGTCCGGTCTGATCCTACGACCCACCTTGCCAGAACAGTCTATGCCGTGTTTGGCCAGTTCCGCTCTGGACCTGGGATCGACTGGATCGCCGATGTGCTCCCCGCTGGTGGCACAGGACGCGACATCTATCACGTCGGACAGACCCTCCCTTTCAACCATGTCCTTAAACACGAACTCGGCCAGGGGGCTACGGCAGATGTTGCCATAGCATACGAAAAGCACCTTGATCATCATATGAACGGGTAAGGGTGGATGGTCGATATCATACTATCCTATGCCCTCCAGTCGTGCATGCTCATCTGAGGTTAAATAGGAGTAATCGGATGCGGAACCATGGAGCAGCCTAAGAGCACTCAGGACAAGATCGTCAACACCATGCCCTTTCTGGCACTGGTGTCTGTGATGGTCGCAGGACTCCTCATAGCATTCGTGCTCTGAGTCGTCGTAAAATTTTCAAGGGGAATGGACCCGGAGGTCCATCCCCTCAGTTTTCTTCCAACTTGGACAGTTCCTCTTCCTCGAGTTTCCTGTAGGCGACCTTGCCGACGAGGGTCTTGGGGAGGTCCTCACGGAACTCGATGTCATAGGGGAGGGCGTACTTCGAGATGTTCTTCTTCGCATACTCCATGAGTTCGGATTTGACGTCATCGCTGGGTTTGATGCCAGGCTTGAGCATGATGAATGCCTTCACCTTCTGTTTCTTGATGGGGTCGGGGACACCGATGATGCAACTCATGTGCACCTTCTCGTGGGCATCGAATGCGTTCTCCAGCTGAGAGGGGTAGACGTTGTACCCGTTGGTGATGATCATCCTCTTGAGACGCTGTTTGAAGTACACGAATCCACGGTCATCCATGGAACCGAGGTCTCCGGTGTGTACCCAGGTCATTCCATCCGCATGGGTCCTGAGGGTGTTCGCAGTCTCCTCGGGCTGGTCGAGGTATCCGAGCATGACGGTGGGTCCGGCCAGGCATATCTCGCCGGTCTCCCCGTATGGGAGTTCGTTCTCGGTGCCGGGCTCGACTATCTTGTAGAACATGTCGGGCATGGGCAGTCCGATGGAACCCTCGACGGCGGTGTGTATGGGTGTGAGACAGGATGCGGTGACGCATTCCGTCGTTCCGTATCCTTCGCGCACCTGGATTGATGAGTTGTGCTCGTAGAGGTAGTCGTCCACTTTTTTCTTCAGTTCTATGGAAAGTGAGTCCCCTCCGGAGAACATGCCCTTCAGGAAGGCCAGGTCCACGTTCTCCATCTTCGGCATGCGTATGAGGGCCTCGAACAATGCGGGAACGCCAGCGATGTAGTTGCACTTGTATTTCATCATGAGCTTGGCGTAGCTTTGGGGGGTGAACCTTGGTACGAGGATGCAGCATCCTCCATGGACGAGGACCGTGTGTACGGATATTCCAAGACCGAAACCGTGGAAGATCGGCATGACCGTGAGCATCCTGTCGCCGACTTTGTAGTTGGGGTTGACTCCGGCGGTCTGCATGGCCAGGGCGTTGAAGTTGTAGCTGCTGAGGAGGATGCCCTTGTTCAGGCCAGTGGTCCCGCCCGAGTAAAGGACGACGGATGCATCTCCAGCATCGTTTTCATCACGGTACTCCCCGACATACGTCCTGCCCTTCCCCATGAGGTCCTTCCAGAGGATTATGTCAGCATCCTTGGGGACCTTGTCGTGCTTCCTACCCTCTGTTAGGTTGTATCCGATCTTGACAGGCAGGGAAACGACATCCTTGATGGATGTGATCACTAGGTTCCTGATGCAGACGTTCTTGCGTATGGCATCGAATTTGCCGTAGAACTGGTCTAGAGTTATGGCCATGACGGACTTGGAGTCGTTGATGAAGAACTCTATCTCCTTCTCACTGGATAGGGGATGGATCATCGATGCGACGGCACCGACCATGTTGATTGCATAGAATATGGTGACACCCTGGGGACAGTTGGGAAGGGCAACGGTGACGTGGTCACCTTTCTTGACGCCTATCGCTTTAAGACCCTTGGCACATTGGTTGATGTCATCCATCATCCTGCCGTAGTTGGTCTTCTTGCCGAAGAATATGTACGCATCAAGGTCGGGGTTTTCCTGAGCCCTCTTCTCGATGAGTGAAACCATCGAGCAATCTGGATATTCCAAGTGATGGGGGAGGTCTCCAAGGCTATCCACCCATGGTGCTTTAACATCATAATTCAAAATCGATACTCTCCTTGAGTGGCCTGTCCAGAAGTTCTGGGTTGGACAGGAGGTGTTGGACGATCTTCAGTGAACGGGCGAAGTAGAACCCGTCGGCTATGCGTTCGTCCAGTGTTATGCCGACATCAACCATGTCGCGGATGTCGATGGAACGGTCTTCCCTGACGACAGGTGTCTTGCTGACAGTTCCCAATGTGACTACTATGGAGTTGGTTCCGTAGTTGTTCAGGTGGTGATAGACACTGGGCCCGTTTATCGAACCGAGGTTGGACAGGAGGACCGTTGCGAAGTTCGGGTCACCGTCCGTGATGGCACGGGGGGTCTTCCCGTAGAAATCGAGGATCTTGACGATGCCGGCCAGGAACATCAACAGGTGACGTGGGATCTTGGCGAGTTTGTTCATCAGACCGTCGATGCCATAGTCTTTTCCGGTACGTACCTTGTCGACTTTGGCATAGATGTCATCGGTTATCTTTCTGAGTGTCCAATCATCCTCCGCTTCGGTGATGATCAGCGATTCACCGCCATCGTCGGTGAACTTCTTGCGTGCGACGAAAGCGAAGGATATGCGGTGACGTTGGTACATCCTGCGACCTGAGACGTACCTGTTGAGGTCGGGTCTCATGTCGATGGTCTTTGCAATGGCCATTATGATGCAATGCATGAACTTGGTCTTGGATTCCGGGTCCTCTGATCTATTCCTCTTCTCGAGGAAGCACATGAGTTCGGTGACATCGAATTTGTAGTCAACGAAAACTTCGGCATCTGTGCGTTTGTTCATCAGATGGCCCATTATTGTGTGAATCCCATCGACATCACGTACCCAATACGCATCACGACGGTCTCCGAAACGTTTCTTTCGTTTCAATACCAAACACCACTCGATAGGTTGCCCATGTGATGACCGTATTTATTCCTATGTCGTGGAGGAATGGTTAGAAATGTACATTTGTCTAAAAAACGCAGAATAAAGAGTTGGATGCCCGGATTTCTCCGGGCATCTGGATTCAGCCTTTGGTAGCAGGTCTTCTCATCTGGGCAAGTGCCCTCTTGGATGCAAGGTTTCCTGCCGCAGCGGCCTTGTTGAACCATTTCTTGGCTTCAGCGGGATCCTTCTCGGTTCCGACACCATCCTGGTAACAGCGTCCTACGATGAACATGGCATCTGGATCGCCGTTCTTGGCGGAGAACAGGTAGGAATCGAACGGGGAATCGCTCGCTTTCATCTTGACCTTCTTTCCGGTCGTGTTCTCGACGATTTCCCTGGAGACGACATGTCCCTGCTCTGCTGCGCGGGTGTACCAGACGAGGGCCTTCTTCTCATCGGCCTTGGTACCGACACCGTTCGCGTAGCAGTATCCCGTGTAGTACTGGCAGAGGACGTTTCCGTTCTCCGCACCTTTGGTGAACCACTCGAAAGCCATCTTGTCGTTCTTCTCGGTTCCGACACCCTCGAAGCATGCGTATGCGACGTGGTACTGGGATTTTCCGAATCCGTTCTCGGCGAGCATCTTGTGGAGTTCGAACGCCTTCGTCAGGTCCTTCTTGACACCTCTTCCCTTGGAGTAGGCCTCTGCAACAGAGAACTGCGCTTTCATGTAGTTGTCCTCAGCGGCACGGTTGAGCCAATCGAAGGCTGCAGCCTCATCCTTGGCGACTCCGTTTCCGAGTGCGTATGCGGTTCCCACGTTGTAGCATGCCACGGTGTTTCCACGGGATGCCGAGAGCATGTAGTACTTCAGGGCGGCCTTGTGATCCTTCTTGAATCCGGAACCGTTGGAGTAGTTCTCTCCGGTAATGAGCTGGGCGTATCCGTCACCCAGGTCTGCTGCTCTCTTGAACCATTCTGCTGATGTCAGGGTGTTCTTGGGGACGAGTTTGCCTTTGGAGTAGAGCTGACCGAGCATGATCATCGCGTCGGTCTGTCCTAGGTCTGCCGCCTTCTCGAGGAACTCGAGTCCGATGTCCTTGGACTTGTCGACACCGACACCTCCCATGTAGCATCTGGCGAGACCGTAGAGTCCATCGCGGGATCCCCTGGTTGCCGCGGCGAAGTACCAAGCATAGGAGTGGTTGCCGTCTTTCTGGCAACCGATACCGTCCATGTAGCACCTTCCGAGTCCGTACATACCGTCGACGTTTCCGCGGGAAGCGAGCTCGGAGTAGATCTCCAGGGTCCTGTTCTGATCGCGTTCGACACCGAATCCGAACTCATAGCATCTGGCGAGTTTCAATGCCGCGATGGGACATCCCTTATCGTAGAGGTCCTTGAGCATGGCGGCTCCGGCGACACGGTCGCGACCGGTTCCCATACCATACAGGACACATACGGCTTTCCAGTACTCGCCCGACAGTTCGCCCATCTCGGCTGCCTTGTCGAACATCTCCTTGGCGGCAACGGGGTCGAAGTCCGTACCGACTCCGAGCTCGTACAACCTTCCGAGGATGAGTGCGGCGCTGGGATCCTCCTGGGACCTGGCGCTGAAGTATTCGAATACTGCACCGTCTTCCGGTGTATCGTGGGTTTCGTAGTAGTCGGACAGTGCACGGTACGAGTCGAGGTTTCCGTTCATGAGTGCACGGAAGTGCCACATGGACGCCTCGTTGCAATCAGGTTCGGTGACGATGCCGTTGCTGTAGCATGTGGCTACGATGAACTGGGCGGTAGGGTGGCCGGCTTTTGCGGCACGAAGGTACCACTCAAACGCCTTAGTCTCATCCGCATCCGTTCCGTTACCGGTTGCAAACATCTGCCCAAGCGCGTAGCAGGACCACACGTCCCCTGCTTCGGCTTTGGAAAGCAATTGCTCTATGGTTTCCATCG
>JAGBGN010000033.1 GCA_017935945.1 Candidatus Methanomethylophilaceae archaeon
TCCTTGTAGAGCCTGTCCACTATATCGCCCAAGGTCCTGGGCTGAGACTCCTCGAACATGTCGGTCATGTAGCGCTGGACCATGTTGTCTGCGGGAGAGTGGATGTTGAAGAGGGGGATGCCGAGAAGTCTCGCGGCATCCACGGCCTGGTTGTAGTTGGAACCCATCACTCCCCTGAGGACGTCATCCATGCGACCTTTCATCAGCGCCTCGGATACGTTTATGGGTACACCGGCCTGGTTGTACATGTCGGTCTGCATCCACATGACCTCGGGGAAGCAGGTCCTGGCGGTTCCGATGGGGTGGTGCGCCACGAGTGCGGAGATGTTCCTTCCCTTCTCCCTGAGCCTGTCGGCGAGCATGACCTCGCCGGTGCCGATGTCGACACCCCACATGAAGCACTCGGCCTCCTGCTCCATCGCCTCCTCGGGGCAGTATGAGAAACGGGAGTCCGCGTACGGGTTCCAGAGACGCTCCATGTCGTACAGGTCCTTCCTGTCGTCATCGAGCTTCTCGTATGCCTCCTTGGCATCGTCGAGGACCTTCTGAACCTCATCCTTAGGACGAGGGTCCTTCTCCATTCCCGCTTCGATCGCCAACCTGTAGGCATCATAGATCTTCATGGGTCCGCGATTGTTAATCGGCCTTATATACTGTCCCACGACCCAGATGTCATCAGGCATCAATCGGACACTCAGCCACCTATGGTATGGACGTCCTCACGCCTGGAGACCCACACCATGAGGAGCACGGAGACGATGCCCAGTATCAGTGTGACCAGCATGGAGAAGACGAAACCGTCCATGAACAGGTCCTTGGGAAGATGCTCGATGGACACACCGGGGGCTCCGGAGCCGATGTTGAACAATGCGGAGTACACCGTGGTACCTAGTGCCGCACCGAAGTAGATCATGAACGACATGAGGGATGAGGTCGAACCGTGATCGGCCGGGGGCACCTGTGCAAGTGAACTCGCGGAGAACGAACCTCCACCCAATGCGAAGACGAGACCCATGAACACGAGGCCTATGAACGGTACGAACAGACCCATGGAAGGCTCCATGACCATGAACACCGCGCCTGACACCGCTATGCATGCACAGGATGCTATGACGAACGGGCGCCACCCCATGCGGTCGGTGGCCCTGCCCATGAACAGGCACAGCACCAGGGTTGTGGCAGCCTGCACCAGCATCATGATGCCCGATTCGAAGGTGTTCATTCCCAGTTCCACGTTGAAGTAGAACGGCAGCAGGTACATGAGTCCCATGAAGCAGGCATTCATCAACATGAACGCGAGGATCACAGCGACCAATCCGGGTCTGACGAACATATCCAACCTTATCACCGGATCGTCCACCCTCCTCTCCCATATGATCAGAACCACCAGCATGACCAGGGAGATGGACACGGTGACCGCGGTCAATCCGGTGAATCCATGGGATGGTATGGATTCGATGCTGTACAGCCCGGTGGCTATGGCGATGAAGAGGATCGCGGATCCTACGTAGTCGAACCTGCCGTTTTGGATGACATCCATCCTGGGGACCACCTTCGCAGCGAGCACGAGTCCGATAAGACCGATGGGTACGTTGATGAAGAATATCCAATGCCAGGAGAGCGTGTCCGTGAGCACCCCGCCGACGACGGGCCCGAGTGCTGAACCGGAGGATGCACCGAGGACTGACAGGGACATCCCGAAGGCGAGGATCTTCGGCGGGAGGAACTTGACGGCCAGCATCAGGCAGGAAGATGCCAGCATGGCTGCTCCCAGACCCTGCACGGCCCTGAAGAATATGAGGGAACCATAGGACCACGACACGCCGCATAGGAACGAACCCGATGTGAATCCGATGAATCCGGCCATGATGACGGCCCTGATGCGACCGTTGTCGCTGATCCTGCCGAACACAAGGATCAGACCGGCCATCACCAGGAAGTACATGGTCACGATCCAGGATGCCTCGCCCGCGCTCATGGAGAAGGAACGGGCTATCTCGGGCAGGGCGACGGTGACTATGGTGCCATCGAGACCATCGAGGAACATCCCCATGGCGATCACACCGAAGAGCATCAACTGACTGCGCCTGTCCTCCAACAGCATGACAACGGCCATGACCGGCCCGTATTATAGATTATCCATGGAAATGGGTGGAAAAGGGGTCCGTCGGGTCTCCCCGACGTAAGGGTGGGGGCGTCCCCCCATTGGTTGACTGTGTTCCCGGATCAGTTCGCGTTGCTGACCTTCTCCATCAGACCCTGGGACCTCTCGATGGCCTCTGCGGACATCTTCATGTCGTTCTCGATCTGATAGTCGGTGTGCTGCTCCATGCAGTCGACGGATGCGATGAGGATTCCCTCGTCGGTGGCTGTGAACTTGACGACGATGGGTGTGTTCTTGGTCACATCGGCGGGGAGCTCCATCATGAACTCTCCGACGGGTGCTCCATCGATGATGGCGGTCTTCTTTCCGTCTGCATCGTTCACGGCTGCATCCTCGTAGATCTCTACCTTGATGGTGGACTGGCCGTCATCGACGGGGTAGTACGTCTTGACGGACTCGATGGGCAGGACCTCGTTCCTGAAGATGATGTTGGAGATCATCTCGGTTCCATCCTCGTACATGGCCTTGATTCCGAAGGTCTTGCTCAGGACGTTGTGGACGCTGAGGACACCCTCGACGGGTGCGACCTCGCCGGTCTCGGGATCGACGGGTGCATCTGCTGCGGGCATGATAGAGTTGGACTTGGAGAACAGGGCTGCCCCCTTGGCGACCGACTGGTCGGGATCGAAGACCTTGACCTCTGCATCGGGGTACTTGGCGGCGATGGCGGACTTGACCTGGGGCATCCTGGAGGATCCTCCGACGAGGACGACCTCGTCGATGTCGGACATGGCGAAATCCTTGGATGCGAGGACGCGGTCCATGATGTCGATGGTCGTCTGGATGAGTCCTGCGGAAGCCGCCTCGAACTCCTCCCTGGTGACGGTGAAGACGACCTTCTGTCCCTCGACGGTGAGTGTTCCCTTGGTGGACTCCGCTGTGGACAGCCTCTTCTTGATGGTCTCGGAGTCGTTGACGAGGGTCTGCTTGATCTCCTCGTCGGCGTCCAGGGTGTCCATGTCGATACCGGACTCCTCGGAGACCTTCTCCTTCACGATCTTGGAGATGACCGCATCCCAATCCTTTCCACCGAGGAACCTCTCTCCATCGGTTGCGACCGCTGTGAAGGAACTTCCATCGATCTCGAGGATGGTGACATCGAATGTTCCTCCTCCCAGGTCGTATACGAGGACCCTCTTCTTGCCGTCGCCAGCGTTTCCGAAACCGAAGGAGATGGCGGCCGCAGTGGGCTCGTTGATGACGGTGACGTCCTCCAGACCGGCGATGGTTCCGGCGGTCTTGGTGGCATCCCTCTCGTTCTGACCGAAGTACGCAGGACAGGTGATGACGGCTTTCTTGACGTCACATCCGTGGTTCTCGTTGAAGTCGTTGATCATCTTCCTGAGGATGACCGCGGAGAGCATGATGGGGTTGTACTTCTCCCCATCCATGTCGACCTCGTAATCCTGACCCATCTGCCTCTTGATGGCGGTGACGATCCTCTCGGGAGGGTACATCATTGCCATGTCCTTGGCGGGTGATCCGACGATGATCTCGCCGTTCTCGTTGAAGAGTATGACGGACGGTGTTGTCTCTTCCTGCTCGAAGTTCTTCTCAACAACCGGGTCCCCATCCTCGTCGATATAGGCAAGGCACGAGTATGTCGTACCGAGGTCGATACCGATGCAATATTCTGTCATTCTTCTTCCTACTGTGTATCTGCGGTTCTGATTTCTTCAGTGGTTGAATCGGTTTCGGAAGCTGTTTCGGCCTTTGGGGCGCCCTCTGTGAATCTGTAGATCGTGACCTTCTCCTTCAGGAGGACCTTGTTCCCGATCTTGTATCCGTCGGTGAGCCTTTCGGCGATCATACCGTTCTTCTCCTCATCATCGGTCGGTATAACACCGATGATACGTTGATGGAGCGTGTTCAGTCTGTCGTAGGGGAACTTGCCGATGTACACACCGCCGTCCAGGAGGATGTTCTCCATGTCGACGCTGTATGCCTCGAACGAGGAGAGGACGTCCTCGGCGGTCATCGTGCCAATCTTCTCCCTCATGCCCTGGCAGAGCTTGAAGAAGTCCTCCCTCATGACCGAGATCTGCTCCATGGCCCTGATGAGGGTCTTGTTGCTCGTCTCGGCGTTGCGGTTGTCCACTACCTCGGTGACCGCCTTCAACTGTTCCCTGGTGGTCAGGTACTTGGTCATGTCCGGCAGGTCCACCTTCACATCCTCGTCCCTTATGTCCTCGAGGATGTACCTTATCTTTAGGAGCTCGTCCTCCACGTTGCGTATGGCGCAGGAGACGGCATCCATGTCCTGGGATTGGGTGGGTTCTTCGCGGACGGGTTCCGTCTCCGGAACCTCGCGGACGACCGCATCGATGACCAGGGGTTCGTCCTGGACCTGCTCTGCGACCTCCTCCACCTTCTCGTTCTCCGGTGAATGAAACCCGTTGACGAGGAAATCCTTCAGCTTCTTCTCATTCATCTGAGTCCCTCCCTGTTGAGCAACCAGATGAACGGGTCCTCGACCCTCATGGGGGACACCCCACGGGGGAGGCTGCTTCCCACGGGGTTGCAGCCGAGTGCGGACACGGCGAAGAAGCTGTGCTCCGCGAACCCGTTCACGGTCTGTATGAAATGGTCTCCGACCGTGCGCCTGAGGTACTCCTCTAGCTCCGCATCTATCTGGTCGAAGTTCTCCTTGTCGTAGCACCCGTGCTCCCTGGGTATGTGGAGAGACGAGCACTGTCCGAACAGGACCTTGTCCTCCTCCTCGTTCTCAGGGGCCTTGAAGAGCACATCGCTCTTGGTCAGGCTCACGGCGATGGGGATGTCGATCTTGTCCTTCGCCTTGAGCTTCTTGTTGGTGCGTATGATCTGACATATGTTGTTCAGTATGTCCGACACGTCCGGACCCACCGCGGGCTTGTTGTCCACGTTGATCCTCGAGTTGATGTACTTGATCTGCAGGGGGTCCACCAGGTACACGATACCGGCGGCCCTTGCGATGAAGGAGTTCAGACTCAGCGACATCATCTTGTCGGATGACGTCAGGTCCTCCCCTGCTGTGTCGAAGAACGCGAAGGTGTACACCTGCGGCTTCTCCTCGTTGAATATCCTGAGATAGTAGATCAACGGCTCCCTGGACTCCTCGGACACATCGAACGACTTGGTGGGCAGGAGCTTCCTCTTCTCCTCGAAGAGCCTCCTGTAGTACATGTCCCTGTACTTCAGGGTGGTCGAATCGTTGGCGGCGTTCAGGACACCGTTGAACTCCGTGGACACGTAGTTCTTCAGCTGGTTGATCAGCACCGCGATGTAGTGGCTCTTCCCCACATGCTTGGGTCCGAGGATGACGAAGATCCTGTTGCCGTCCTCCTCCGCACCCGGGGGTATTGCGTTGTGGCATATGGGGCAGACCCTGTTGTACACCGGCCTCCTGCAGACATCGCACAGACCTGTGGAGTTGCGTATGATGTGCTGCCTGGTCACCACCGCATCGGATCCGTAGGGGTCCTTGCCGTGGAAGAGGCTCTTCTCGGGATCGATCTCGGATGAACCGTCCTTGGAGACGTACTTCATGTCGTTGGCGTTCCTCGAACTGAATGTCGCGGTGGCGAACGACCTGGCGCATGTCGGTCCGGTGCACACGTAGTGCACGTTTTGGAGATCCACGTTGCTGAAGCAGTACGGACAGATGTACTCGGGACTGCTGGTTACCTCCTTCTGTTTCCTTGCCATCTCAAGTCCTCCTGTTGTACAGTGGGTGCACGAACCTGAACAGGTTGTAGTTCTCCTCGTCGACCAGGAACAGCCTCACATTGGACATGTCGGCAACCTTGGCCTGGAACGTGACGGTACCGGAACCGGCCGTCAGTGGGACGTTGGAATCGGACCTCCATATGACCTCGCCGTCGCTCCTCTTCAACGGGATGCCGCGGGCCACCTGGACCGCCATCATCGGCGGGAGCTCCCTCACGGACTGGTCGGTGGTGAGGTCCACACGAACGTTTCCGCGCTCGGACTTCATCGTGTACCTGACCTTCTTGGACTCTCCGGAGTAGAGGTCGATGGCGATTCCACGGGACGGGAGGGTCTCATTACCCACCTTGTACACCGCAAATATGTTGATGCACATCTTCTCGGAACGTCCCATCGGGATGCGGATCATCTTGTCCTCCTGGTACTCCTCCCTCCTGACGGTGAGTATCTCCGCGTTGATGTCGTCGAGTGTCCTGACCTCGTCGTTGGATACGACCAGTTTGGCCTCTATAGCCTCCTCGGGCCAGGACATCGTTATGATGCAGTCCTTGTTGCTGACGGTCTTCTCAACGTCCCTGAACGGTTTCAGGTTGGCGACCATGGTCTCGTTGCCCCTGATACCGAACCTTCCGCGGACGATGATCGGGTAGATGTACTGGACCGCACCGTCGGGAAGCTCGAAACGGACCCCGTCGGTGTACTCCTGAAGGGGCTTGATCTCGGTCATCCATGAGTGGATGTCGTCCATCTTCACCGTCGTTCCGGATATGTTGATCTTCTTGGGGGTCATGAACAGGGTGACACGTTCCTCCGTTCCCCACTTGGCGGTGTAGGACCCATCGGACTTGTTCCACCTGATCTTCATGTCCCTGACGGGCTGGGGTGCCTCTATGGGGGTCGCGGAGAACACGAGTCCCGGGGACCTCTCCACCCTGTTGCGTCCGTCGTACTCGGCTACGAACAGGTAGTGGTACTTCTTCCCGCCGACGAGACCGATATCGTCGTAGATGTTGGCACCGTTGAGGGCTATCTCAGTGCCTATGCCGTTCCCACCGGAATCCTCTGTCCTCCAGAGACGCACGCGGGAACAACCCCTGGGCTTGTTGAACGTGATGCGGAGACCACCGTCGATGGGCTCGATACCGACCTTGTCCACCTCGGCCAAGGTCATGACGGGACCGAAATGCGCCCCCTCGCGGGAGAGGATGCCCCAGCGCTTGGAGTAGATGGAGTAGTAGTACTCCACTCCGGGGTCCATGGTCTTGTCCATGTAGGTGGAAGTGGGGATCTCCACCATGGGACGGGTGTCCTCGGTGACGTTGGGGAGGGAATCCCTGCTCCTGTAGATGCAGTAGGTGAGTCCGGTGTTGTCCTCCGGTGGCTCGAACCTGATGGCCAGGGAACCGTTGATGAGCCTGACCGCAGGGTCGACGGGACCGGACGGGGGGTGCTCCCTGAGCTTCGTCATGGCGACCGGATGGTCGGGACATATCTCGACGGCGCTGACGTACATCGCCATCCTCTGGTCCCTGTGGTCGGAGACGGCGGCCTTCTGACAGTACAGCTCGGCCGCGTTGTAGTGGTTTATGGCGTCATCGTACTTCTGCTTCAGAGTGGGGTTCTCCGCGAGTACCTCGGGGTACTGCTTCATCATCTCCTCGGTGACGGCCCTGACATGGGAGTACTTCTTCCTGCTGTAGGACTCATCGATCATCTTGGTGAGGGAGGAGATGGAGCTCTTGGCCTTGGACAGCTGCATCTCGAGTGCGGCCATGCCCGCGTATCCGGAATACACCTCCTTGAGCTGGACCAGGTCCTTCTCCGCCCTGGAGACCATACCCTTCTGCATGTTCATGCGGAAGTTCAGCTCCAGGCCCTTGGCCCTGTTGAGTCCCTCCTTGAAGTTGAAACCGCACTTGATGCACAGCGTGTTGTTGGACTGCTGTGCGGTGTTGCACGCAGGACAGACGGTCTTGAAGTTCTTACCGCAACAGGGGCAGAACACGGTGTTGGGTCCTCCCTGGACCATCATACCGCACTCCGGACACCTGAGCATCACGCTGTCGGTGTTGGAGAAGTTCGCGGCTATCTTCCTCTTGTAGCAGAAGGACTGCAGTATCGCGATGGCCATGACGGGATCCGAATCACGGCTGATGTGGACCCCGACCAGCTCGTCTATGTACTTGCGGGTCAGCTGCTGCCCGTTGTACTCCTGCTCGATGGTCTCCATCACGGGCACCATGGACCTGTAGGTCCTACCGTACTTGAGCAGCGCCTCCATGTCCTGGTCCGCGAGGACGAGTTTCACCGACCTGAGGGCGAGGATATAGGAGTCCTGCTCGGGAAGGATCTCCGGCCTGACGCTGTTGACCCTCTTGTCACACATCTCGAAGGCGTTCCTGATCTGGGAGTACGAACTGCCCTCCGAGAGTGGTTCGAGGGCGATCTCCAGGTTGGGGTGCTCGATCAATGTGTTGAGCAGCTCGATGGGTGTGTACGTATCCACGGTCCTCAACGAGTTGAATGCGTTGAACGCCTTGTCATGGACGGGTTTCGGAGGTGCACCCTCCTTGACCTCGGCCAGTTTGACCACGTCCGCCTTGGTCACACCCTCCCAGTGGAGCTTCTTGGTGTAGTTCTCCGTGATACCGGGCATGACCAGGTAGCTTCCGTCGGAGAGCACGATGCAGTCGGACTTCAGCTTCTGCACCTTTCCCTTGAGGATCGTCTTGCCCTCGAGGAACTCCCTCTTGCGGAGCATCGGGTCGCCCATCACGCGGACGATGTCGTCGACCATCCCCACGAGCTTCTCGGACTTGAAACGCTGCTCGGGGTCGTTCTGCTTGTTCCTGCTGTCGTTGGTCCATTTCTCCTTCTTGGCCTGGATCTTCTTCTGGATGGCCTCGTCGGTGTAGGTGGACTCCTTCAACGGGTTCAAGCCAAGCAGCTGGCAGTAGTTGACTTTCTTCTCAACCATGAACCATCCTCATTCTGCTCGAATTCACTGGTCCCTTGCTGCAAGACCCATGTTACCGGTGGAGATCGCGGTTGCGATGGTTCCGAAGGTGTCGCCGAGCCTGTCGATGGTTGTGAACAGTGCACCATCGTCGACTGTCGCGATCTGCCTGAGGAACGATGTATCGGCCTCTCCGAGACCGACGGCGATGATGGTGATGTTGTCGGACTTGCATCCGAGAGCCTGCTCCACGGCGATGTCCCTCTTACCCCAGATACCGTCCGTCAGGACGACGATGATACCGACACCGGGCTTGGAACCGATGATGCTGCGGGCAACATCGAGGGGGCTTGCATCCGTTCCCCTTCCGACCATCTTGACCTTCAGCTCGTCGATGGAGTTGAGGATGACGTTGGGGTCGTTGGTGAGTTCCTGGACGACCTTGATCTTGTCACCGAATCCGATGAGGGAAAACTTGGTTCCCTCGTCCTGGAGCGTGTTCACGAAGTCGCGGATGGAGTGCTTGGCTGCTTCGATGGGTTCGCCCTCCATGCTCCTGGAGAGGTCGACGCAGATGGCGATGTTCTTGAGGATGTTCTCACCGCTGGGCCTGTCCTGGGGACTTCCGCCCATCCACCTGATGTCGTCGGGAACGGGCTGTGCCTCCACTCCGAGGGGCTCCCCATCCTGGAACGCGGTGATGTTGACGACTCCGTTCTCATCGTAGTTGTACTCGATGTCGATGATGACACCCTGTCCCCTGTTGTAGAAGTTGGTGATCACGACCTTCGCGAGGACGTTGCAGTCCAAGGGTACCCTGGACTCACCCTGGAGGGTGTACACCTCGATCTTGTCGGTGACGTTTCCGGGCTTGATGGTGAACTGCCTGCGAACGGTGTGGGGGACCTTGGTGTTCCTCTTGATCATGATCTCGTTGACGTACTTCCTACCGTCCTGACTGACGGACAGGACACCCAGGCTGTGGGCTGTGACGTCTGCGATCTGCATTGCCCTGAGACCTGTCGCGTTGCTGCTGTAGAGCTCGGCGGTGATGGCCGCTCCCTTGGCGACTGCGAGGTCCGTGTCACCGTGTGCGATGACCTCACGACCGGTCATGTCCCTGAGGAACTTCGCCACGGAGGGCATCCTTGTGGATCCTCCGACGAGGAGGATCTCATCGATGTCGGACCAGGACATGTTGAGGTCCGTGATGAGGTTGGTGCACACATCCTTGGTCGCACTGAGCAGGTGCTCGGTCATGGACTCGAACTCGTCCCTGCTGAGTGTGTACTTCGAACTGTATCCGTCATAGCTCAGGGGGATGGTGACGTTCTCCGCCACGGAGAGGGTCTTCTTGTAGCCCTCCGCTGCCACGATGAGCTCGTTCTTGGTGGGAAGGTCGTCCCTGGGATCGACGTCGTACTCGGAGATGAACTGGTCACAGACGTACTTGACGATGGCTGCATCCCAATCCTTTCCACCGAGGATGTGGTTACCCTCGGTTCCGATGACCTCGATGTTACCCTTGCTGATCCTGACGATGGTGATATCGAATGTACCGCCACCCAGATCGTAGACCATGACCGTCTTGTCCGAGGAGTGCTTGTATCCGTAGGAGATGGCTGCTGCGGTGGGTTCGTTGATAATCTTGGAAACCTTCACACCGCATGACTCACCGGCACGGATGGTGGCGGTCCTCTGGAAATCGTTGAAGTAGGCGGGGACCGTGATGACGACCTCTGTGATCTTCTCACCGAGGGACTTCTCGGCATCCTGTATGAGGTGCTTGAGGAGCATCGCAGAAAGGTCCTCGGAGGTGTAGTCCTTGCCGTTGAAACTGACAGCGATGGATCCATCACCCATGTTGCGTTTGAACGCGGCGGCGTTGACACCGGTTCCGTTGGACTGCATGTCCTTGGCATCCTCACCCACGAGGATGTCACCGTCATCGAGGAAACAGATGACCGAGGGGGTGATCTCCTTGCCGAAGGCATTGGGAATCATCAGTGTCTTGTTCGAAGTCTTGTCGTATCTTGCAACTGCAGAGTATGTCGTTCCGAGGTCAATTCCAACCTTCATATCCCATCAATTGCGTAATACTTTGCACGTATTTAACCGCTTCACAGTTGTTACGGTTTTCGTAGCCTATATAAACGGCCCTAAGACATTTCAGTTGTGTTAAGATTGGTTCTACGAATTTCGAAACGACCGAAAATCACTCGACTACATGCTCGATAGCGGTCTCGATTATCGTGCGGACATGGTCATCGCAGAGGCGGTAGTACATCACCCTCCCCTCCCTGCGGTTCTTGACCAGGTTGGCATCGCGTAGGACGCGTAGCTGATGTGACACCGCAGACATGGTCATACCCAGTGCCTCGCTGATGTCGCAAACGCACATCTCCCCTCCCTCCAGGGAGAGGAGTATGCGCATACGGGTCTCGTCACCCAGCACCTTGAAAAAATCGGACAATCCAGATATGGTGTCCTGAGGGGGGAGCGACTCCACAGCGACAGCTATCCTATCCCTGTGGATCTCGTAGCAACCGCAACTATCCTCCCCGCACCCATCGTTCATGTTATACCTTCCTGAGACGGATAAACATCACCAAGAGGACGACGATCGCCAGGATGACGACGACACCCGAAACCATGCCCAGGGTGGCGACCATGTCGGGCATGAGCACCAATGCGAACGACAGGACAATGAGCAGTCCTGCGAAAATCGTAGCGAGCAGTACCAGTGGCCTTTGAACCATGACCTTGTAATCCGGTTCTCCATTATAGAACGTTAACGTTCTGACGACCACGGGACATATTCCCAAATAGTATGAACGGAGTGGAAGGATGCATGAACGACCCCGTGGAACTTTGCACACAGGCAGTGGAATGCTACACCACAGATCCGGCCAGGGCGGCCGAGCTGTTCAGGGAGGCGGCAGAGGCCGGACACCCGAACGGATACTTCGGACTAGCGGAGATGTTCCTCGGCGGACACGGGGTCGAACGCGATCCAAAGGCGGCTTTGGAACTCTACAGGGTCGCCGCAGAGGCCGGACACCCACCTGCGATGTACAGGTTGGGGACACTCTACTCCGGGGAGATGGACATCGACGAAGATGTAGAGCAGTGCCGCAGATGGTTCGAGTCGGCAGCCGATGCTGGATTCGAACCCGCCTATCCTGAGATCGCAGGCATCTACATGTACGGGTACGGTACCGAAGCGGATCCGGAGAAGGCCTACATCTGGTACAAGAAGGCCGCGGATGCCGGTGACCCCCTATCGATGTTCAAGGTCGGATACATGCTGTCCGAAGGAGTCGGATGCCAGAAGGACACGAATGCCGCCGTGCACATGTTCCGTCTCTCGGCTACCGCCGGTCTCCCCGAATCGATGTTCAAGATGGCTCAGCTGACACTCGAGGGGACGGTACCTGGAGGGCCCGTCATGGCCATGCAGTGGTACAGGGGTGCCGCGGACCAGGGATTCGCACCTGCCAGGTTCAACCTCGCCACGATGCTGTACGAGGGCCGTGGTGTGGATGCCGACCGCGAGGAGGCGTTCAAGCTGTACAAGGGACTGGCGGATGAAGGCGATGCCGATGCCCTGTTCATGGTCGGTCGCATGTACTTCGAGGGAATCGGTGTTGAAAAGGATCAGGGAAAGGGTTTCGAGTACTTCGGCCGTGCTGCAGATGCAGGCAACCAGGTCGCGATGGAACTGGTCGAGAACATCCGCCGCAGACAGAACACCCAGTTCATCACAATCGACGGACTGTGATTCACTCCACGGGTACGAACTCGGACTTGGGCTCACCACAGACGGGACAGATCCAGTCATCGGGGAGATCGGCGAAGGGGACTCCCTTCTCCTCCTCGTCGTACACATAGCCACA
>JAGBGN010000034.1 GCA_017935945.1 Candidatus Methanomethylophilaceae archaeon
CGGACACTGGATGCAGATGATCCCCACACGCATCACCGCAACCGAGGATTCCGGCGATTTCAGGTCCGCCAACGTGACCTTCGAGATGGAGTCGGACATGATCCACAAGCCCGGTGACAGGGCGATCCTCATGTACCTCGAGGGTGGAAAACTCAGGGTGGTCGGATCGGTCATCCTCCCCTGAGGTCAAAGCCGGGGTCTCCCCGGCCAAACCCCTTTTGACAGGTTTTTATAAATGGGTCCTCTCACAGGACCATGGCTAAATCGAACAAAGAGATGGAGGCGATCCCATGGCTCATGTACGCATGACCCGTGAGGAGATGACTCCGCGTGCGATACAGCTCTCCATGGCAGGTCTTGTCGTGGCGATGCTCATTGCGAGCATAGATGGTACCATCGTGAGCACGATAGGTCCTGAGATCGCCACGGATCTCGGAGGTCTCTCGTCTTATGCGTGGATGATCACGGCCTACATGCTCTGCGAGACGATCATGATCCCGATCTCTGGGAAGATGTCCGACATATACGGTAGGAGACCGTTCTTCCTGGTGGGTCTCATACTGTTCGCAGGTGCATCCGTTTCAGCCGGTCTGTCGACCAGCATGGAGATGCTGATAGTTTCCAGGGCCTTCCAGGGTCTTGGTGGCGGAATCTTGATCCCGGTGGTCACCGCTTCTGTAGGCGACCTCTATGCGCCTGAGGACAGGCCTAAGATGCAGGGTGTCCTGAGTGCGGCATTCGGAATCGGAACCGGGGCAGGTCCCCTTGTGGGAGGATACATAGCAGAGTACATGTCCTGGCATTGGGCGTTCTTCATCAATGTGCCCCTGGCCATCATCGCATTCGTACTTGCAGTGAAGGGATTCCCCTCTGTATCCGATGTCGACAAACCTGAGATCGATTACAAGGGTGTAGCAGTCCTCACAATCCTCCTCACGGACCTCCTGATATGGTTGACACAGGGAGGGAAGGACTTTGAGTGGTTCAGTATCGAATCCCTCCTGATGGTCATCATCGCGGTCGTTATGGTCGCCCTCTTCGTCATCGTCGAGAAGAGGGCAGAGGACCCGATCCTGTCACCAGAGCTCTTCCACAATCCGACCATCAGGTTATCCTGCATCATGATGTTCGTGTTCGGGGTCGCGATGATCGGTGCCACCACCTACGTCTCCATGTACGCCATCAAGGTACTGGGATACGACACCCTCACAGCAGGGGAGTATGCCATGGCGATGGTCGTCGGTATGATCGTGACTTCCATGTTGGGAGGTTCCACAGTGAACAGGATAGGGTACCGCATATGGTTGGTTCTCGGACCGATATTCGCATCGATCGGATTGTTCTTGATGGCGTTCGTTCCCGATGACCCCTCATGGATGTACCTCGTGGCTCTGCTGTTCATCTTCGGACTCGGACTAGGTTGTCTGATGTCCGTCGTCACTGCAGGGGTTCAGAACTGCGCCAACGATGATGACATGGGAATGACTCTTTCATCAGTGAATCTGGTGAGGTCCATCGGTGCCACATCTGGAACCGCGATATTCACCATGATTATCAACAGGCAGATAGACAGCGGTCTGTTGGATCTCGGTCTTCCAGACTACATATACGATATGATCCCCCATGATACGGGAATCGCTGAATTGATCGGTCTTCCCGGATTCGAGATATTCAGTCCTGCGATAAGGGATCTTTTCGCTGACAGCCTCCAGTACTCATTCGGTGTGGCTGCAGTGATAGTCTTACTTCTGGTATTCGTGGGTGCTTTCTACAAGGTCGTCAAGATACCTTCGAAACAGGTTTCCGAGGAGTGAATAATCTCCGGTACCGGTCGATGTGTTTTTCATCATCGACCGGTACAATCCCCCTTTCTCATCGTTTCCGGTGGTGGATCTATTGTTTTCGATTACTAACCAAAAAGGTTACCAACGTCGTTATTTTAATCACAGGTCATTTGGAGGGACGCTTCCTTCCACAACCTGGACACATCCCATCTTCACCAAACTTTGCCCCACAACCGCTGCATATCCCCTGATAGAGTTCCATGTACCTGTCGGAGTTCGAACCAGGTTTGGTGTAGAATACGGCGAATATCACAAGGAACATCATCAGTCCAGTGGACATCGAACTCATCGCCACCATGCCCATGGTGTTGTTCGGATCATCCATGTAGTATAGGACCGACAACGCTAGAACAGTCATCAGGACCACGGTTCCGACGACACCTATGGTCAGGAGGGTTTTTTGTTTCATGGATGATACATCCAATCATATCGTTTAACGATATCGACATGTCACATCGAATGATTGAGCTACGTTGTCCCCCATATCATGGAACAACAAACGGAACGACTGATAATCGATGATCCAGCGGTCCATTTCGTTGGGATGAGATTAAACCGTGCCACTCATGTTTTTATCTGTTCCATAGGATACACCGTCCATGTCTCAGGATATGATCCCCGCAGAGGTCTCGAAGGTCGGACTGGATTCCTGGTATTCGGAACTCAACGATCCGACCAAGGTCAAGGTCCGTAGGTACCTCCAGGGAATTGACACATCATCTTCGAAGGACTTCCTCATCCAGCTGATGTCGCGTTCATATGAGGATGATAACTACAAACTCTCTGCATCCATAGGTGAATTCGCCATGTCTCAGGATATGGATGATATCAGCAGGTTCGATGTCACCAATGCATACATCGATGGTCTCTACGGGGCCGAGATGTTCGACAAGGCGAAGGAGATGTGTTGTCTGAACCTGGATCTGTTCCCTAAGGTCAGGGATTCGTATCTTGCCGAGAACGGCAACGTCCTTCCCAAGAACATACCCTGTCGCAACAGGCTGATAGATATCCTGGTCGGTGTCGAGTATGATTACGAGACCGCTGACGAGGCACTGGACGAATTCCTTGATATCGGCATCATGGATGCGGATGAACTGTCCTTCCGTAAGCAGAGTCTGAAGATCCACAGACTCCAGAAGTCCTTCGACAACCTCTTCATCTACCGTCCGAAGGAATGATGTTTTTCCAACCGGTCATCGGTATAACATCGATGGCCGGTTCCTCATATGGATGTATGGAGAGGATGGATCTAATTGCCTTTTCCAAGTCGCATGCATTTACTGCGAATTCCACCCTCATCTCATCAGCGGTGGTTATCTCCCCGACGGTACCATCGTATGGGTGTGAACCCTCCAACGACCTCCACGTACCTTTGACCATCCAATAGGAGAAACAGCGATCATAACCGGGATACATGGGTTTTATGGCTTCCGTTACGGAGTCCATGAGGTCTTCCGCATATTCCGGAGGTATGTTGACGGCAATCTTGTAGAATTCAGACATCCCTCATCCTCTCCGCATCGATCTTGGCGATGATGCGGTCGATCTTCTCCAGACGTTCCGGGATACGGCTCTTCATGTCGATGGCACCTTTCTTCAGGAATGCGGTGCTTAATATGGTCGCCAAGAATGTGATCGGTGGCATCAGGTACATCGTTCCGGCGATGATTCCGGTGGCCTTCTTCAGGTTGTTGATGCTGTTGATCTTCGCGTTAAGTTGATCGCCGGGGATGTTCAAAAGTTTACCGCGGAGTGACTGGTAGAGTTTCCTCTGACCGCCCAGGACAACATCCACACTCCATTGGACCTGTCCGAACACAGGGGCGGGTCTACCCATGGCACGTGTCGTCTTGTTGAGGACTGCCTTCCTGAAATCCTCGGCTGTGTTGCCATCGAATTCCGTCCAGTTGTAACCGGATGTGTATATGGAATGGGCATCGCTGCTGGACATCTCGGCCCATCTTCCGGGGTAACGGTCCATGACCATACGGGCGAACGAGTTGGAGTATGAATCGGGATGGCCACCGTTGATGGTCTCGAATCCATCGAGGTCGAGTTCGAACATCTTCTCCCTGAGGGCGAAGACGTGGAAACTGAAAGGATGGGGGGCGATGGTGAGTCCGCCCTGCGAACGTATGATGTCGACGGTTTCCTCTACGGACAGTCCTGGGGGGATCTTCTCGGTCAGGAACAGGCCGATGATCTCCCCATCGGCTGTTGTGACCTCTTCGCCTATGATGACATCGATATCATCGTACTTCTTGGCGTATGCCTCGGCGATGAAGGCCCCGGCAGTCTCATCATGGTCGGTGATGGCCAGGACGTCCATTCCGTCCTTCCTGGCCTTTTCCACCTGCATCTCGGGGGATGCAACCGATTCTGGGAATTTCATGACACTCAGTTGCGAGAATCCGGAGAACTCGGTGTGAACGTGGGTGTCAGCTTTTCCCATGGATTACCATCTCTGTTCTTATCCTATATATCCTTACGATTCGAACATTCGGTTCAAGCGTAGTAGTACTCGCCCTTGGATTTCTGTTCCCTGTCGAGCCTGGAGTCGGGTTTGTTGATCCTAGGCCTGTGGGTGTCTGCATCCCTTCTGAAGGTGATGTCCACTGCGTTGAGGAACTTGTTCATTCCCTCACGCATGTCGAACGGTCCGTCACCGATACCGTTGTGACCGGGGTCTCCTCCGAACACCATCATGGAGTCGGACACCATGTCGAGGAAGTACGTGTCGTGATCGACGATCATGGCGCTCTTTCCGGTCTTCTCCATCATCCTCCTGATGGTCTTGGCGGCGTTCATCCTCTGGTTGGAATCGAGGTACGCAGAGGGCTCATCGAAGAGGTAGATGTCGGCCTCTGTTGCCAGACAGAGTGTGATGGCCACACGCTGGAGCTCTCCTCCGGAGAGTTTGGAAACATCCTTGTCCATGAGGTACTTGATTCCCAGGGGATCGATGACCTCTCCGACGAAGAATCCGCTGGTGACGGTCTCGAATGCCTTGGCGTAGAGGAGGTCCTGGACGGATCCCTCGTAGTCGCCGGAGATGTACTGGGGCTTGTATGCGACCTTCACTTTGCTGTCCATCTCGCCGGAGTCGGCCTCGATGGCACCTGCGAGTATCTTGACGAAGGTGGTCTTTCCGGTTCCGTTGGGTCCGACAATACCGACGGACTCACCGATCTTCACGGATCCTCCGGTGATGTCCAGTTTGAACTCCCCGAAGTCCTTCTTCAGCTGGCTGAACGAGATGAGGTCGGCCGTCTGCCAATCGCCTCTGGGAGGAGTGGCCTCGAACTCGATGGGCCTCTCCCTGAACCTGATGTTCTCCTCGGGGAGGTATCCGTCGAGGTAGACGTTGATGGCGGTCCTGACCTGCCTTGCAAGCGTGAACACTCCGTATGCTCCCTCGGAACCGTAGACGACGTTGACGTTGTCGGCGAGGAAGTCCAGGATGGCCAGGTCGTGTTCGATGACCATAACCTGCTTCTCGGCACTGAGGTCCTTGATGAGCCTTGCCATCTTGACCCTCTGGTAGATGTCGAGGTAGGATGTGGGTTCGTCAAAGAAGTAGACATCGGCTTCCTTCATCATGGTGGCTGCCATGGCCAGACGCTGGAGCTCTCCTCCTGAGAGCTTGGACAGGTCCCTGTCGAGAACCTCGGTGAGGTCGAAGATCTCGGCTGCCTCCTCCATGGTCATGCGCTCCTGTACCTTCGAGAGGAGGTCCCTGACAACCCCTTTCGCGGTGAGGGGGAGTTTGTCCACGTACTGGGGCTTGATCGCGGTCTTGACCTTGCCCTCGTAGACGTTCTTGAGGTACTCATGAAGCTCTGTACCGGCGAAGTGCCTGAGGACCTCCTCCTTGGAGGGGGGTTCTTCATAGCGTCCGAGATTGGGTATCTCCACACCGGACAGCATCTTGATTGCGGTGGTCTTACCGATTCCGTTAGGTCCGAGGATACCGGTGACGAGTCCCTTCTTGGGGACGGGGAGCCTGTACAGGCGGAAGGTGTTCTCACCGTACTGGTGGATCATCTCCTCCTTGAGCTCATCGGCGAGTCCTATGATCTTGATGGCATCGAACTGGCACTTGTTGATACAGATACCGCATCCCTGGCACAGTGTCTCCGAGATGACGGGTTTACCCCTTTCACCGAACGTGACACATTCGACCCCTGTCCTGTTGAGGGGGCAGAACTTCTCGCATTCATGGTTGCATTTTCTATTCTGGCATCTGTCTATCAAAACGGCCGCGATCCGCATGGTTGAGCCATTCGCTTTTCACATATAAATGGTACTCTGCAAACCGCATCAAGCAAATATCCGATGCATATAGGATGGGTCATGAGCGGCAGTGGGAACAAGGATGTCGATGTCCTCCTGGGTAATCCCAGGAAGGCTATGGTCGCTATGGCTGTACCGGTCATGGTGGCCATGGTCGTGCAGTCCATGAACAACATGATCGATGCCATGTGGGTTGCCGGATTGGGTACTGCCTCATTGGCCGCAGTCGGTGTCGCGTTCCCCTATTTCTTCACACTCATCGGTCTCGGAAACGGTATAGGCGTCGGAGCTTCACAGGCAATAGCCAGACGTCTCGGGGCAGGGGATCGTGACGGTGCCGATAGGGTGGCTGCGCAGGCTTTCGTGTTGACTGTTCTCGTAGGTGTGGTCTTCTCCGCATTGTTCATCTTCATAACCGAGCCTGCAATGGTCGTCTCCGGTGCAGGCGATTACATCGATGAATGCGTCCAATACGGTATGCCGTTGCTCGTCGGGGCACCGTTCATCCTCCTCAGTTCCCTGTTCAGCTCCCTCTTGAGGTCCGAGGGTGCCGCCAAACGTTCAATGATGGTGCAGATGGTCGCAGCCGGGTCCAACATAATCCTCGATCCGATATTCATCTACGGTCTCGACATGGGGATAGGCGGAGCCGCCGTAGCCACCGTGCTCTCGATGATCATATCCCTGGCCCTCGGGATGTACTGGTACTTCGTCAGACGTGATACGTACATCAGACTCGGATTCAAGGGTTTCAGGTTCGACAGGTCATTGGATTGGGACATCCTCCGTGTGGGGATCCCAGCATCGATGGAGATGGTGACCGTGTCTGTGGTATCCCTCATTATGAACCACATCGTTTTCGCCGTGGATCCGGTCGACGGTATAGCGATATACACGACAGGATGGAGGGTCATCGACATGCTGATGATTCCTATAATGGCCGTGGGATTCGCCATAGTCCCGGTCTGTGCCGCCGCTTACGGTGCACGCAGGGGTGACAAGGTCAAGGAAGCGTATGCACAGGGTCTGAAGATGGGGATCCTGTCCATGACGGCCATCGCGATCGTCGTGGCGTTGATCGCACCGTATCTCGTGATGCTCTTCACATACACCGGCGAGACCTCCGGATTGGCGGAGGAGTTGACGACCTTCGTCAGGATAGGTTGTGTGTTCCTCCCGTTCATCGCCCTCGGTTACGTATCCAACGGATTCTTCCAGTCGTTGGGTATGGGTATGAGGTCCTTGGTTACGACGTTGTTCCTCAATTTCGTCCGTCTTCCTATATGCTATTTCCTGATATCCATGTCATCGCTTACCGCATTGTGGTGGGGAATGGCCAGTGCCGAGATCATGGGTTCCGTCCTCATAGGCGTGGTCGGTGCATTCACCCTTCGTGCGTTGTTGGGGACCAAGAGGACCGTCGGTCCGATGGGCCCACCTAAGGTTTAATAGTCACGTGCGCGATGCACGCGCGATTGTAATGTCGAAAGTCTGCATCAATATCGCCTGGCCCTATTCCAACGGGGCAATCCATCTGGGGCATCTCGCAGGGTCCCTGCTCCCCCCGGACATCTTCAGCAGGTACAACCGCCTCCTCGGTAACGAGGTGCTCATGGTCGGAGGATCCGATCAGCACGGTACCCCCATCACCGTCTCCGCAGAGAAGTGCGGAATGACACCGGAGGCCTATGCGGACAAGTTCCATGAGATCAACAAGAAAGCCATTGAGGACATGGGCATCGAGTACAGTCTCTTCAACAAGACCCACTGCCAGACCCACAACGAGGTCGTCCAGAAGATTTTCCTCGATCTCAAGGACAAGGGCTACATCTACACGAAGGAGACCAACCAGTACTTCTGTCCCACATGCAACCGCTTCCTCCCGGACCGTTACGTGGAGGGGGTGTGTCCCGTCTGCGGTAACGAGAAGACCCGCAGCGACCAGTGCGATGCATGTGGTACGACCTTCGAACCCGGTGACCTGAAGGAGCCCTACTGCACTCTCTGCGGAGGAACCCCTGAGATCAGGCCCACCGAGCACTTCTTCCTCAAGCTCAGTGCGTTCAGGGAGCAGCTCATCGAGCTCATGGACAGCAAGGACCACTGGAGGTCCAATGTCAAGGCGTTCACCAAGAACTGGCTGGCAGACGGACTCCATGACAGGGCCATCACCAGGGACATGTCCTGGGGCGTCCCCATTCCACTGGAGGGATGGGACGAGAAGGTGATCTACGTCTGGTTCGAGGCCGTCATCGGTTACCTCAGCTCCTCCGTCGAGTACTCCAGGATGATCGGTAAGCCCGATTACTGGGAATCCTTCTGGAAGGACCCCGAATGCAGGCACTACTACTTCATCGGAAAGGACAACATCCCCTTCCACTCAATCATATGGCCTGCGATCCTCATGGGAATGGGAGACATGACCCTCCCCTACGACATCCCTGCCAACGAGTACCTCATGATCGGTGGAGGCAAGTTCTCCAAGAGTCGCGGCGGTGCGATCGATGTCCCCAGCGTCCTCCAGCAGTACGATGCGGATGTCGTCAGGTACTATCTTTCCGCAATCATGCCCGACACCCACGATTCGGAGTTCTCCTGGGAGGATTTCATGACCAAGGTCAACAACGAACTCGTCGCGAACCTCGGAAACTACTACCACAGGTGTCTCAGTTTCACGGGCAAGAACTACGGGGACATCCCCGCAGGTGAGGACGACCCCGAGGTCACCAAGGCCATCGAGGATGCCCTGGCGGAGTACAACGCCTGCCTTAGTGGATGCGATTTCAAGAAGGGCATCAAGGTCGTCATGGACCTCGCCCATTTCGGAAACAGGTACTTCGATTCCAAGAAGCCCTGGGCCCTCGTCAAGGAGGACAAGGACGCTTGCGGATCGGTGCTTTACAACAACCTGCGCCTAGTCAAGGCGCTGTGCATCATGGCGTGGCCGTTCATGCCCAGGTCCTCCGAGTCGATCTGGGGATTCCTCGGTTACGCAGACGGATTGGAGGCACAGGGTCTCGATGGAGTGACCTGTCCCCTCCCCGTCGGACAGAAGCTCGGGGAGTCGGTCCCCGTCTACAAGAAGGTCGAGATTCAGATGGAAGAGAACAAGGTCGAGCAGCAGAAACAGGAGAAGAAGGAGAAGAACAAGGAGGCACAGCCCGCAGCACCCACAGGCCCCTTCGCCATGTTCAAGAGGATGGACCTCCGCGTGGGAACGGTCGTCTCCGTCGAAGATCACCCCGATGCGGAGAAGCTCTTCGTCCTGAAGGTGGATTGCAACGAGGGTGAGCCCAGGCAGCTCGTCACCAACCTCAAGTGGCGTTACACCGCTGAGGAGATGATGGGCAGGAGGCTCATCGTCATCTCCAACCTCAAGCCCGCCAAGTTCCGTGGCGTCCAGTCCATGGGAATGCTCACTGCAGCCGATGATGAGAACATGGGTGGGGAGACAGTGCACCTCCTCGCACCCTCCTGCGATGTACCCAACGGTACCAGGTTCGATTGCGGTGTCGAGGGTACCAGTAGCCGTATCGAGACCAAGCACGTCGAGCAGGTCGTCATGAAGACCGTTCACGTCGTCGACGGAAAGGCCATGGGCGTGGACATGCCCGAAGACGCTCCCTCCGTGGTCATAGCGGTCATCGATGGCGATGACGTCATGATCCTCGGAGATGGCAACGGTTGCTTTGCCACCATCGATGGCGACATACAGGATGGTGCCAACGTCCTATGATGGCCGATCTGCACATCCACACTTGCTACTCCAACGATGGCAAGACGACGCCCGAGGAACTGGTCGAGTACGCCGTGAAGAACGGCATCGGCTGTGTTGCGGTCACGGATCACAACAGCTTCGAGGCTTACGATGTGCTGAAGGACAACGGTCAGATCATAGTCATACCTGGGGAGGAGGTCTCGTCGGCCGAGGGTCATATTGTGGCTCTTGGAATCGACAGGCTGATCCCCCGGGACAAACCCATTCAGGAGACCATCGACCTCATCCACGAGGCCGGTGGTTACGCCATCGCCGCCCATCCATACCGCTGGTGGTCGGGCATAGGCGAGGACAACACGCTGTCGTTCCCGTTCGATGGCATCGAGGGGTGGAACGGTCGTTCGATCCCATCCGCCAACAGTAAATCGATGAAACTGGCGAAGCGTATCGGCAAACCCATCACCGCAGGCAGTGATGCCCACACACCCCGTCATATCGGAGAGGGGTGCATCGAGATCCCCGATACCGTGAAGGATTGGAGGGAGGCCCTGGATTTCATAATGTCCGATGCTGACAGGAAGGTCGCAGGTGTCAGTCGTCGCATGAAAGGGACGCTGAAGTACGGTGTGAAGTCCATCGGTGAGTGGATGCTCCGTGGTTTCAAGAGGATGTGATTCATCCCCTGTAACACACTCTGCACATTTTCTGATGGATCGTTCCGGTATCAAGCAGTCGATGCATTCATTTTCATCGGTAACAGCAGGTTTGCAATCGTGCCAACAGCATCACACTAGATGTGCAGTGTCGATAGTGTCTGCTTTGAAAACGTTGTGAAACAACTGAAACTCCCGATCAAAATATGGAACTTCTCCATAGATCTATAAATGGGGTTCATTGGTCTTTTTTCCGTTTGAATATACATACAATGCTTTTGGACGATCCGTAAGCTTGGTTTGTGGAAGTGCAACTTACCATGTCCCATCCATCATGACCAAGAACATTCAGCTGGGTTTCGAGTTGGTTCGTCTTGACATCTCCTCCCCAAAAGCCCTCAGTATCATAGACCACCACTTTGTACTCGAAACTTTCCATACCGTTCCCTTCGACCCGTTTTACCGATTATACGTTTTATAAGGTTTCCTGTTCGTTTTGATGGTTGATGAGGGCTGGGGCTCATTCGCTCTAGGTTGAAATGGAATCAACGTTGGTTATCGTTCGACTTTGTTCCGGTTCTAGGCATGAGTGCCCAGAAGAGTCCGAACAGTATCATCGATATCAGGATGATCGAACCCATTGCAGTGACGTGATCTGGCCAGATAGGCAATGTCGATGACAGCATGCCGATGCATCCGACCATGAAGAACATGAAGTTCAGCAGGGATGAGAGGGCTCCCGAATCACCTTCGCGACTGGACAGGACTATCTCGAATCCCCATGGTCTTATGGACATGCAGACGGAGCATATGAACAGGTATGCGATGAAGAACGTGAACCAGTTATCGTGACCGACCGTGAGCATGAGTGCCGCACTCACGATCCCCATTATCAGATAGAGGCCCAGTCTCCGGTTCTTGGATCCCATGGATCTGATACGTTCCAATGCCATCATAACCATGA
>JAGBGN010000035.1 GCA_017935945.1 Candidatus Methanomethylophilaceae archaeon
ATGAGTGAGAACAACATGGAACCTAACAACGAACCCACGCCTGAAGAGACCTTGAAACTGGTCGAGAAATCCATTGCAGACCATGAAGCAGAGCTGGTCAAGGCAGAGGCAGAGGTGACGAACCTCTCGGATGAACGTGCCAAGGCACTGAAGGACGGTGACCAGGAGAGGGTCAAGGAGATATACGGCAAACTGCAGAACGTCATGAGCTTCAAGATTGCCGTAAAATCCAAGATCAGGCAACTGGAAACATACAAACAGGAACTGATCGAAGAGATCGGTGAGGCGGAGTGACCTTCCGGTCACCCGTCAAACATTTTTTTGAAACCCCGACTCCCGAATTATGAAAACACTTACCTCACAATCCAGGAGTTGGAGTTGAAAACCGCCCATGGAACCCATGGGCGGATGAGGTTTCTCAGACCGTCAACTTGAGTGTGTTGAGTACCGACTTGGGACATGCCTGCTCGCATCTCCTGCATGCGGTACCAGCACACCTGTCGGACTGGATCTCGGCCCTGTACTGCGAGACACCCTCGGGGATGATCTCGAGGGCCCTCTCGGGACACTCCTTGGAACACTTCTTGCATCCGATGCATCCATCGACGATTCCGCTGAGCACTGTACCGGTCTTGATGATGTGGACCTTGCAGTCCTCGGTGTCGGGAAGGTCCCTGACGGCAAGACGCGTGACCTTGATCTGGGAGGGGTCGATTGCCTCGGGTATGGGCTTGATTCCGTAGATCTGGAGCATGTTGTTGTACTCGCTTGCAGGCATACCGCTGCACCAGAGGGAGTACTCCACGGAGTAGAGGTCCTTGAACATGGGTGCGGTGGCGAACATGCAGTGGGTCGCCTTGAGCTTCTGTGCGAAGTCCTTGAGGTCATCGAGGGAGATCTCACCGAAGATGAGCTTCCTGGCCATTCCGATGGAGGTGTTTCCGAACTGGATGATCTCGGTGGCTCCGGGTGTGACCATTCCGATCTCCTTGGCCTTCCTGGCATCCACGTACAGACCGGATGCACCGGACATGTAGGCCTTCTTGACATCGTCGACCCAGAGACCTGCATCGTCGAGGAGAGTGAGGAAACCGGCACGGAGTGCACCGATAGCCTTTCCTGCCTCCTCGACATCCCTGGAGGTGATGGTGATTCCGTCCTGGAGGTGGAGGAGTCCATCCTCGGACTTGATGGTGGGCTGGTCTATGATCCCCTGTTTGATACCGTTGGACAATGCGGCGATGACTCCGGTACCGGTAATTCCGATGGCCTTTCCATGCATCGGACCCTCTTCGATGACGTTTCCTGTGAGGGGGTCGATGATGTCACCCTCGATGGCTGCGAGAGTGTCATCGAGGACGTAGCATCTCCAACCCTTGTCGGTGATCTCGACCTCGCTGAGTGCACCGGGAGCGGCGAGCATTCCCCTCTCGATCTCCTGTCCCTCCAAAGCGGGACCTGCGGCGGCGGAACCGGTGTAGATGTTTCCATCCTTGACCAGTGCCATCTCGGCGTTGGTTCCGTAGTCGACGACGATACAGGGCTCCGTCTCCTCGAGAATATCCGTCATCATCATCATCGCGATGGCATCCGCACCGATCTCATGTGTGACGGACGGAGGGATGATCACCTTCGCGTCGGGCATGTCGAGGAGACCGATGGATGAGGCATCGATGATGTCACCCATCCTGGGAGGGGAGACGACACCGAGGGTCTTGAGCATGTTCTTCCCCGCATATGCGAGGTCCCTGATCTCGATGTTCTGGAAGAGGGACAACTGGAACGGGTTACCGCAGACTGCGATGACCTCCACGGAGGGGAGGTCGATGTTCAGCTCCTTGAACAGGTTGTTGATCGCACCGATCATCAACCCGTTGGCCACATCCTCTCCGGCCTTCATTGCGAAGTTGACGTGGTCGATGACGTTCATACCGGGGATCGGATGACGCTCTGTGACGGCGGTCGCAACGGTCTTCTTGCTGTCGATATCTATTGCCTGACAGCGGAATCCGCTGGTTCCCAGGTCCAATGCTATTCCATATCTCATTGTACACTCTCCTAAACGGTTATAAAGAGTATTTTGCGCTGTTCACCGCCATCACGGCGGCTCCTATCTCGAGTGGGTCATGGATGATTGCCTTCGCTTTCGCCCTTCCCTCCTCATCAAAGTAATGCGGGACCCCGGGTGTGGAGATTATCGCACCCTCCTGTATCAGGCTGCCGGGGAAGATCGCAGGTGCAGCGTTCAGAATCAGACCGTGCTTGGATATGGCGTCGTTGACATCCTCCACGGCATTCACGCCGTACCTCTCCTGCAATACCACCGCCTTCTCGAACAGGATGTCGGTGACGGAAACGTTCGCCCCCATGTCCTTGAGTATCCTGACGGCCTCGCTTCCCACGAAACCGGCACCTATGACGAGGACGTCCTTGCCCTCCAGTCCACCGGCTGCGTTCTTGAGTGCGACTGCATACCCCATTGCCGTCCCGAAGGAGTTGTCGGTCTGCTTGTTGGCACGGGTGTTGTATGCGATGAACTTGTGATCGTCCGCCATCATGATCAGGTCCACACCCTCGGCGACGCCCTCTGCGAAACCAGCGACATCTGTGCCGGATGTGACATGACTGTCCATGCCGAGCCTCCTGACGATAGCATCGACGGAAGCTGAGAAACCGCTGATGACCCCCAGACCGGATGTGATCGGTACGACGGCGACACGGAAACCCGACAGGTCCATGTCCTCGACATCCAACCCGGCGGCCTCGAGGGCTATGCCCTTCACGGTCTTGCCGGTCATCATCATAAGCCTGGAATCCAGATCCAGTACGTCATCTGGTACTCCCTCAATCAAATCAGGTGTAAGTCTGGTCATCAAATCATCTCCGGGGTGCCATCGATGAACTCCTCCACCGAACACTCGTCCATTATGCGCGAGATGGTGTCTGCACATCTCCTGTCAACCTCTGACTCGGAGACATCGGATGTTATCAACGTGGCTCTCCATTCTGCCTTTCCAGGCTCGTAATCGGTAATCGCATCGTCCGAACCGAAGAATCCCTTCACGAGACGTGGGGACCTGACATGTCCGAACTCCTTCTCCCCGCATGCGCGCAGGACGCCGTCCTTCATGACGACATGACGGTACACGGAGGAACCGTTGCGACGGACACGGCCGGTCTCCCTGCCGAGCGCGGTGTATGCGAGCTCCTCCAGGAGGTTCACATCCGTCGCGGCCTGTATGGCAGCAGGGGTCTGACTGGGTATCCTCGAATCTATCTCCAGGACCCTGAGTCCCTTCGGTGTCAGGATGGCCTCGACATCCATCAGGGCGGAGAGACCCATCGCCTCGGCGACATCCCTTCCGATCCTCCCGAACTCCTCATCTTCCTCGGGGGACAGTATGTCCGGGTTGCATCTGACCATCTTGCAATCGTAGTTCGTGTCCAACACGACCTCGGTGGTCACGAACGACCTTGCTCTCGTCCCATCGCCTATGACCTCGATGGAGACACTCTTCCCATGGACGAACTCCTGTATGACGGGTTCGTCACCGATCCCCTCGACGATCTCCAGACCGCGCTTGAGATCCGAATCGTCCATGGCCACGGAGACACCGATGCTACCGCTCTGGGACGAGGGTTTCACTATGGCGGGGAATCCGCATTCGGGCCATGGCTTGGGAAGGGGTACGCCTACGGAATCCATGATCTCGTTGGACCTGTTCTTTGAACAGGACACCTCGTACGAATCCATGTCGAAAAGCAACGGGACCGATGATCCCGACAGGACGTTGTCCAAGCAGTGCAGGAGGTCCAGCTCCTCACATGCCGGGATGACGACATCGCAACGGTCGAACACGGACTTGGCACCAGCGGGATCCTTGGTCGGATCCATCACGATGGGCTCGTCACAGATCGAGAGTGCGGGAGCGTGGGGTTTCCTATCAATAACTGTCGTTTCGAATCCGGCCTTCTTAGCCAGATATACTGCCTCCATACCCTGGAGTGCACCGCCCACAATCGCTATCCTCATTCTATGCGCCTCCCACACCCGCTCTACGGGAATTCAGGAAGGACACATACTCGGAGCTCTCGGCATGACGGTATCCCATCTCATCGAGCATCTCGAAGACATGATCGACCGAACGGTTTCCGTTCTCTATGTCCAACTCATGCTGGGCGACACCTGCCAGATTCTGGTTCGGCGGAACTATGGATGTTATGACGTTGGCACCGGCGGCTATCCTCGTCTTGAGTCCGGCGATTCCCTCGACGTCCAGACTGCAGGGTATGAGCCTGTCGGGGTAGAGTATCCTCATGACCGCTATCGCCTTGAGTTCCTCGGTGGAATCATAGGGTGTGTGGTCCTGCATGGGTGTACCCTCCTGAGGTACGAACGTCATCGCACGGATCTGCTCGCATCCCAGGGACCCCATCGTCACGATGGTCTCCGCCCTGTCACGGACGTCCTCTCCGAGTCCGATCATCATACCGTCCTCGGCAAGCAATCCGGCCTCACGGGCCCAGACCTTCTGGTTGCGACGGTCATCGAAACTCTGATCGAGCCTGAGTGATTCGAAAAGGGGTCTGTTGTATGTCTCCTGATAGCAGGCGTACCAATCGGCCCCTGCCTCACGGACCTTCGGGAACATCTCCCTGGGAAGAGCACCGGGCGAAGCCATGATGCTGATACCGACCTCGTCACGGACGGACGAGATTATGTCCAGGAGACCCTTGTAACCATCGGCGTACATCTTCGGATCCTCACCCATGGTGAGGTCTGCAAGGTTGATTCCCGCATCCTTCAGACTACCGGCCAACTGGACGATCTCCTCGACGGACTTCCTGTACCTGCCGATGTTGTTGTTGGAGCACCTGTAGTAGCAGAACGAACAGTTGTTCTTGCAGTATGTGGAGAAGTACACGAAACCGTACGTGAAGATCTTCTTCCCGAAGTTCCTGTCCCTCACCCTCCTGGCAGCGGAGAACAGCTCCTCCATCTCGGAGGCATCGGTTATGGACATCAGCTCGAATACCTCGTCGACGCTGACCTCCGAACCGTTCTCAGCCTTGGCTATAATATCGGATATCATTCATCTCACTTCAATCAATCTTGTAACCGTTAAGGTAAGTTATGCTCTTGGCAGTCTTGCGGACGCTGCTCTTCTCGTTTGCCAACATGAGCAGACGCTCCAAACCAAAACCCACACCGGACCATGGCTCATGGATGTCGTGTGCGGGATCCAACTTGCTGTGGGGACCGATCGCACCGGAAGCGACCTCGATTCCATCGACCTCCACATCCAGGGTCTCCACGTAAACATCGGACTCCTCAACCGAAAGGGTGTATTCGAGACCGGCGGAGGTCATGACATCGTCGATGTAATCCTTCAGACACTCGGTCGCATCACCCTCGGGACCGAGATCCACCAGATTCATCATGGTGAACTCCTCCAAGTGCCTGTTACTCTTGGACTCCTTCCTGAAACAGGACCCGATCTCGAAGATCCTGACGGGTCCGTCGGTATGGTCCCTCAGCTTCCTCATGACAACATACAGGTTGGGTGCGAGCATCGGTCTGAGACATCTCTTGTCATCGATGAAGAACACCTGCTTGTACAGGGGATGATCAGGAGTTATGGTCATCTTCGCCAATGCAGCAGTGGATATTATCAACGGGGTACGTACCTCGATGAATCCCCTTGCAATCAACTTCTCGGCGATCCTTGCCTCGAGTGCGGCGAGATCGTGTCTACGTGGGTTCTTGATTAGGACCTGGATACCTTGATCGTTAAGGGATTGAGCTTTGGACATCTCCTTGGAGAAAACCTTGTCCCTGGTACTAGCATCATCGAACTCCATATCCGACCAGTTCGAATCCCCATATTCCATGAGATGTTGAACCTGTGGATCAGTAAACTTAATTCCCATTATCTCACCGAGCAATAAGCGAAAGGCCGGGGTGTCGATCCCCGCTGGCTAGGTTTTAGAGACCCGCTGGTCGCCGGACCGCCCTCCATCTGCTGGCTATGACTCAACCAGTCACTATATAACCATTTCTAGTATATATTAATTTAATAAACCACCATTAGGTGGAAAAATCCAAAGCCATGGATCATTGTCATAAAGTATTTATATCATTTTTTATAAAAAACTGAAAAAGAAAAAAATTTAAATACTACTGCCATAAAAGTATGGCAGAGTATTTATAATGAAAGAATGGACCATCACAAGTCGATGCCACAGTTGGACAATGTCTTCAATGCTCCATCATAGACATCGATATATTCGTCGGTGGGAGTGACTTCCTTGACGTTGTAACAATCCTGGAAGCGCTTACCCTGTGGAACCCTGTTGTAATTCTTCTCATACATGCCCAGGATCTTATCCAACACCACGTTGACGTGGGATACCTCCATTCCACAGGTGGCCAATGCAGCCTCGCCCATCATCCTGGCCTCCATTCCGGTGGTCTTGTCCTGGATAACACCCTTGGAGGATGCGACACCCGAAAGAAGCTCCCTTCCAGATGCGGTATCGGTGATGGCCTGTGCGGCAGTCTCGAGGAGACACATCTCGGTACAGGGTCCAGCCAGAGAATAGTACTGGTTGGCCAGAAGGAAATCGGTGTTCATGTCGAGAGCCATGGCTGCATGTGCTGCTATCTTCAGAGTCTCCCTTGTTGTAGTGGTACCCCATCTGATGTGGATCGGTCCATCGAGATGGATGTCGCAATCGAAGATGATGAATGAGGCTATCATAGTGGCAATGTCACAAATGGTGGTCTCTTCGACATCACCGGTGTATCCTCCGAAAATCGGCATCTGCTCCATCATGATGATATCACCGGAGGCACCCCATGCCGCCAGCATGTTGAGACCGGACATATCTATCTTCAACTCATTCAACTGGGAACACTCATGGGCATCGAATGGTTTCAAACCGTGTTTGGTCAGATCGGATGCGATACGTCCCGCTGCGGACAACGGAGTCTCGGGTCCCTATATGCACATGCCGGGACGCTGTGACAGGAGAGTGGCCTCACGAACGTTCCTGATCTCAGACATCGTGGCCCTGATCTCCCAAGGGGTGTTGGTTGTCGCATGATGACCGTTGACGGTGTTGAGGACACCGCTGACGATGGTGTCGACTACGGGTTCCTGAGCATAGGATTGGATCATGGGTACGAAGATGCTCTCGGATACGGGAGCACCAGTAGGGCCTCCCTGGATGATTGGTTTCCTGCGCGAATTGCCACGACGTGCCTTGCACTTACGCTTATCCTTACCCTCACCGAGAGTAAGTTTCTTGGGAGCCATCTTGAGACCCTCGAAGAGCTCCTCCTCCGTGATGTGCATCACACGACCGAGATCGGTGTTGTAGAAACCTGTTGTCAACAGCATGTCGACACCTGCGAGGAACAAACGGTCGCAAAGATCTGGATCCGTCGGGATGATGTCCTTACCGAAGGAGATGTCGTACTTCTCCTTCATGAGGGATGCATTCACGGGAACCACGGAATAATCCCATTGATCCTCCCTGATACGTTCTCCCTCGTAGAAACGATCGTATGCTTCGTAAATATCGATGTATCTCTTCGCAGTCATTCAACCAATCCCATTACCCATAGACTATCAGTCCAGCTTTATGTTCCTAAGACCTTTGACTATTAGGATAGTCCAGCTTTTCCCTCGTAGCACATACTAACATATTAAAGGTGGCGGAACAAGAACCGCACTTGAAAAAGTTCCAAGTCAATGATCAACATGGGCCGAGGGCACACCTACTTCCAATGGAAGTGACGATACATTGACCTGACGACAGTCACCCCGCCATGCTAGAATGATTAGCATGGCGGGGCCGAGACCCGTTAGGGTGGGTCTGACCCCTTAATTTGTTTTCGTTGACGTTTAGTTCTTCATCTCGAAGCCGAGGTCGGCAAGGGTTGCGACGGCCTTGTCGTAGACCTCCAGGTACTCCTGGGTGGGCCTGACGGTGGTGACATCGTAACACTCCTGGAAGGTCTTTCCAGCGGGTGCGTTGGTGTACTGGGCCTCGTAGATGGGGATGAGCTTGTTGAGGATCTCGTTGACATCGGAGATCTTCATGCCTGCTGCGGAGTAGGCTGCCTGTCCCATGATCCTTGCCTCCATTCCGGTGGTCTTGTCCTGGACGACTCCCTTTGCTGCTGCGGATCCAGAGAGGAGCTCTCTTCCGGATGCGGTATCGGTGATAGCCTGTGCAGCGGTCTCGAGGAGACACATCTCGGTACAGGGTCCGGCGACGGGGTAGTACTGGTTGGCGAGGAGCAGGTCGGTGTTTGCATCGATTGCTGCTGCTGCGTGTGCTGCAACCTGGAGGGTTCCCCTGGCCATGGTGGTTCCCCACCTGATGTGGATAGGTCCGTCGAGGTGGAAGTTTCCGCTGAAGAGAGCGAAGGAACCGAGTGTGGTTGCGACATCACAGATTGCGGTCTCCTCGACTCCACCAGTGTATCCACCGAGGATGGGCATCTGCTCGATCATGATGGTGTCACCAGAGGTGGTCCATCCTGCGAGCATGTTGAGTCCAGTCATGTCCATCTTCAGCTCGTTGAGCTGGGAACACTCGTGGGGGTCGGTGATCCTGTGACCTGCGTTGGGTGCATCTGCAACGAGACGTGCCGCCTCAGAGAGGGGTGTCTCAGGTCCCTAAACACCGAGTCCGGGCCTTCCAGCTCTGACACTTGCTTCCTTGGTTGCCCTGAGCTCCGCCATGGTTGCGCGGATCTCGTAGGGGGTCTTGGATTTGGCAGGCTTGCCCTCGATGGTGGTCATGACTCCGTTGACGAGGTTGTCGACGATACCCTCCTGTGCGTAGGACTGCATGATCTTCATGAAGTAGTCCTCAGACAGAGGGGATCCAGTGGGTCCTCCCTGGATGATGGGCTTTGTGGAGCTGTTTCCGTGCCTGGGGTAGAACCTTGCGATGTCCCTTCCCTCTCCGAGGATGAGCTTTGTGGGGGTCTTCTTGATTCCCTCCCAGACTTCCTCCTCAGTGACTTTCATGACACGTCCGAGGTCCTGGCAGTAGTATCCAGTGGTGACGAGCATCTCGAGTCCGGCCTGGAACAGGTTGTTGATGAGCTCCTTGTCCTCGGGGATGATGGTGTTCTCGTCAATCTTAATGTTGTACTTCTCTTTGAGAGCGGTGAGGTTCTCGGGGATGACCTTGTAATCCCAGTCCTCGACCTTTGTCTTCTTTCCCTTTACGAACCTCTCATAGACGTCAGTAATGGTGAGTGCCCTTGTTGCTGCCATTTTAATCCCTCATTCATGCGATGAGCTTGCCGACAAGCTCGATGATCTCGTTTGCGGTCTCAGAGTATCCGTCTGCACCGATCTCGTCGCACCATGCCTGGCTGCAGGGTGCTCCACCGAAGATGCACTTGTAGGGGGACTCGGTCTCTTTGACTGCCTCAACAAGCTCCCTCTGTGCCTCGAGGGTAGTGGTCATGAGTGCGGATCCACCAAGGACCTGTGCCTCGTTCTCGTCAGCTGCATCAAGGAAGTCCTGTGCGGTGACGTCGCATCCGAGGTCGATGACATTGAATCCTGCTCCGCGAAGCATTGCACAGCAGACGTTCTTTCCGATCTCGTGGATGTCTCCCTCAACGGTTGCCATAACAACGGTTCCCTTGAGAGCTCCCTCTCCAGCTGCCATCAGGGGCTCGAGAATCTTGAGGGCTGCCTCCATGGTCTTGGATGCTGCAACGACCTGGGGGAGGAAGATCTCCGCCTTGTCGAACCTGACTCCAACGACTTCCATTCCCTTTCCGAGACCGTCTCCGATGATCTCTCCGATGGGGAGTTTCTCATTGATTGCGGCGTTGGTTGCCTCCTGGACGAGCTTGATGTCCCAGGTCTCGATTGCCTTCTTGAGATCTGCAAGAATCTGTTCTTTTGCCATTAATATTCCTCCATACCTTGTAGGTTGTAATTAGAATTGTTTTATCAAGTATATAAATATATCTTTTCAAACTTGCTCTTCAAGTTAGAAGCTATTTAAAAGTTTCTATAATTCAAATCATCCTGTTGATATTATATATTAACCTTTCTATTGACTATAAACATATAGTCAAACAAACCTGAAAGGACAATCATCGAACAGGAGCCGTATCCGAGATAGAGGCCCATGTCTCCGAGTTCCACCATCTTCATCTCGTGTATGGGAGACCATATTCCGAAGAAGACGACGAGCAACAAGGTCACGAACCCGAAGAGGAAGTAACCATAGCAGGTCATGCCCTTCGATCTGTCCAACAGACCACGGACGGAGAAGAACAACAGGATCGCCATCACGATGACAAGGACCAATGGGATGTATCCCTGGATCCCTGAACCGACGGCAGACGCATCACCCAACACGAAATCCAATCCCGTGTATGTCAGCCCACCGACGTTGCACCAAGGCTGAAAAACGGATACGATACCCATCAGGGAACCGATGATTCCGATGACGGGTCCGACCCTACCTATTATAGATATAATATCATCTCCTGATAAAGGGTTTAAGATGGGGGTTGCCCCCCTGTTTTGTTTAAGCGGACTGACTGTTCTTGCTCTGAACCCAGAACCAAACCGGGATGAACAGGGCCAGGATGACCACTCCGATGATGATTGCAATGAATCCACCGGTGAGGTAGTAGCTCCAGTACATCAGGCTGGGGAGCCAGACACAGAACTGGACAATAACCATGACCGAGATGACGTACTTCCAGGGTCCAGGTGCCTTAAAGGGCCTGTCCAGATCCTTGAAGCGGGGGTTGCTCCTCGTGACGACGAAAGCTGCGAGGGCGATTCCGTTTGCGATACAGTATCCGATAGCGGATGCTGTAAGGATGGTCATGATTGTCGTGGAGAGCTCCAGGATGAATGCGCTGTACTCGATGATCAGGATGAGGAACAGGTTGAACAGTCCCACGAAGATCATTGCGTTGGAGGGCATTCCGTTTGCGTTCAGCTTTCCAAACCACTTGGGGAGGTTGCCCTCAGTGGCTAGGGAGTGAAGGGTCCTGGAGGATCCGAGGAATCCGGTCTGGATGATGAGGATCATCGCGACGATCAGGAAGAACAGTGCGATGTATGATCCGAACTCACCGAATGCAAACTCGGCGATGGGCACGAGGGTTGCATATCCTGCTGCATCGGTACCTGCCTGTCCGAGGGATCCGTAGACCGCTGTGGACACGAAGAAGTACATGATCAGACAGATGAATCCGCAAGAGAACAGTGCCTTGGGCACATCCCTTCCGGGCTCCTTGTACTCGGGACCGTAAATAGCTGCGGTCTCCCATGCGCATGCACTCCACTGAGCGAGACCGAAGCATCCGAACAGGAGAATGATATCCTCGAAGGACCAGGTCCAGTCAGGCCTTGTGAAGTTGGAGGCGATGTTCTCGAAGTCGAACATTCCCTTGGCGAGAGCACCGAGGAGAATGATGACGATGGGGATCAGAGAGAGCAGAGCCAGAATGGTTCCGACCTTAGCACCTCCCTCGAGTCCCTTGGAACCGAGGATGTACATCACGATGACGATGAGCACACCGACAACCATGTAGAGTCCGATTGCAGCCCATCCACTGATGTCGAGACTGAACATCTGAATCAGATAGTCTCCGATCATCATAGTGAATATAGCAACGACGGGACACCAGGCGAACCAGTAACACCACGCACTGAACGCACCGATGAGCTTTCCCTTGTCGTACTTGTTTGTGCTGTCAGGCTTTGTGAAGACAGCCTGGGCACAACCCGGTAATCCTGTAGCATTCGGTAAGAGAGTAACCATCTCTCCATATGCGAGGTTCTGAATGAATCCCTGGAGTACTGAGAATACCCAGACGACAATACAGAGACCCCACACGACACTTGAGACATCGTAGATCGAAGGAAGGATGAGAAGGGGAACACCGAGAGCGATGAACATACCTTCCTTCCAACTGACCGTACGTGAAAGTCCAGCATTTTCTTCTACCATGATCTACACCACCAAATAATGGTAAGAAATTGCGGGGGCCGAAGCCCCCTTCTTTAAAGTTTACAAATCTCAGTTGAGCATGCCGCGGAACTTCTCGCAGCTGTTGATCTTGATGTCAAGCAGCTTCTCGATGTTCATCTTGGCGGCGATTCCGCGGGGTACACCGGGGACAGCGGTGACGGTTCCGATGCGGAGTTCCTCACGAAGCTCCCTCATGATGAACTCGTCTGCGATGTCGAGAGTGGAGATTCCGAGCTTCTTTGCGACGTACTCCTTTGCCTCTCCGACCTTCATGTTCTTGCTGTACTCCATGCGTGCGACGAGGTCTCCTGCAGACCTGATTCCTCCCATTCCGGAAGCCATGTAGTGGGGGACTGCCATTCCAGCGGTGTCTCCCACTCCAACCTAAATACCGTCGACGTTTGCGATCTCAACCATGGCCTTGTTACACCTGGTGACAGCGTCAATGGGTGCGGTCTCGCACATGGGGATTCCACCGACTCCCATTCCCATGTTGACGTGACAGGGGATCTCGGCAACATCGGTACAGGCCTTGATGAAGGTGACTGCCCTTGCGAGGTTCCATGCGAGGCTCTTGCTAGTGTTGGTGTTGCAGACGGGTCCGAAGACGTTTGCTCCGGCCTTCTGTGCGACCTTGACCTGCTGGTGGGGGTAGAGTCCTGCGACAACCTGTCCCTCGAACTCGATGGATCCGTGGATACCCATGACGGACTCTCCAGCCATTCCAACGTTGATGTATGCGTCGGGGCAGGCCTCCCTCAGGGCTTTGACTCCGTTCAGGGTTCCGACACAGTCTGCATCTCCTGCAGATCCAGTGGTGTCGAAGTTGAATCCGTCTGCTCCAGCTGCGATGATCCTGGTTCCGACGAACTCGATGTCCCTTGCGAGGTGCTCTGCAGCTGCCTCGGAGGATGCCATGGACTCCTCGATCTTGAACTCCCTCATGAGGTCTGCGGGGTTTCCGTAGGGTCCGTCAGGGGCGTAGTAGAGTCCCATGTTGGGCATTGCACCGTAGAAGTAGGGTGCGATGATCTCTGCCTGGATCTCCTCCATGGTCTGCATCTCGTTAGCGATGATGGGCTTAACGGGCTTGATGGAGTAGTCTGCGTGTGCGAGCTCGAAGGTGTCTGCTCCGAGTGCCCTCTCGTGGAGGAGAGCGGCCTCGAGCCTTCCCATGTCGACTCCGTTTCCGGAGTTTCCGTTGTCACCGGTGAAGTCGAGCTGTCCGATATCGTAGGTCAGGACGACCTCTTTGCCGGGCTCAACTCCGACGATCCTGTTCTTGTCGGAGATGATCTCGAAGAGCTTCTCCATATCTGCAGAGGTCAGTGCGGGGATCTCTGCCATGTCTGCTGCGTCTGCAGTTCCTGCCTGGATGTCGGCCATGATGGCCTCTTTGGTCATGAGGACCCTCTTACCGTCACCCATCCTTGTGTAGTACTCAGTCATTTAAATCACCAAAGATTGTGAATCAGAGTTTGTCTTTTGCTTTCCTGGTGGTCTCGGAAGCGGACTCTCCGTAGATGTCTGCTCCGATCTTGTCGGCGTATCCCTGGGTAACGGGTGCTCCTCCGACCATGACACAGACCTTGTCCCTGAGTCCGGCATCCTTGAGCATGTCGATGATCTCCTTCTGGACGGTCATGGTGGTGGTCATGAGAGCGGACATTCCACAGAAGGTGCATCCTCCCTTGACTTCCTCGACGAAGTTTGCCTTGGGGACGTCCCTTCCGAGGTCGTGGACCTCGAATCCGGCGCACTGGAGCATAGTGGAACAGATGGATTTTCCGATGTCGTGGACATCTCCCTCGACGGTTCCCATAACAACTGCTGCTGCATCCTTTGCCTCGCCTGCGTCTGCTGCCATCTCGGGTCCGAGGAGCTCCATGGCTGCCTTCATACCGTTTGCTGCTGCGAGAACGTGGGGGAGGAAGAGTTTTCCCCTCTCGAACAGAACTCCGACCTCAGACATGGAGTCTCCGAGGACGTTGATGATGTCGTTTGCGGGCATGCCTGCAGCGTGTGCCTCATCGACTGCTGCTTTGATGTCAGGTACTTTGCAGGACACGAGTGCGTCGTGCAGTTTTTTTGTCTCATTATCGTAGGCCATTATTCACACCTCTATCTAGGGGTCCCGATCTTGATGATCAGATGATTCCCCTTACGAGTTGGATTAACCCGTATGAGTGAAACATTCACAGTTGATTATTTAATTCTATCTATTTTATTTAGAAATATTTATATATTAAAAAATTCAGAAATTCTGATTAGTTGTGTTGTCAATAATTTTATTATATAAAACTACTGTATGAAAAACAGCCGATTTTTCGTGGTTGCAACCACGTGTATATTAAATTAATCGTGGATGGAGCCCACATCCATACTATGAATGTTTCAAAATATTGTTTTTTGATGAGAGGACAACGAAAAAGATACGTGGTTCAATATTTCTCTATCGTGAATTCGGCACTTTGAGAAATCGATTATTTTCTTTCAGAATCAGTTGTTTTTGTCGCCAGATTTCAGGGAAACGGTGTGATTCCCTAGATTCTCCATAATTTTCGAGATAGCTGCCGCTGAAGGATCGGACGATTCGAGGGGTTATCCGCCGAAACCTATTTTAATTTTAGCCTTATAGTCCGAGCATAGCTCGGACATATAGGCTAAAATTCTAAAACGACGAGGGCGATTCGGAAGGATCCGAGCTGCGAAAGAGAAAGGTTACAACATGGTGCTGCAGAGGTCGAAAACGATCGAATACGAGGGTCTGGGAGCTGTTTCAGCTCTGGCCATGGCCATGTTCGAACAGACCGGTCTGAGGGAACTCCGAACCATCGCGGATGAAGGAACAGTTTATGGTGTCACCTTCCACGGTACCGGCCACTTGGCCGTCGTGGAAGACGCCGGTTATCATGTTCCTGTTCTCAACGGATATCGTGAGTATACGATCTCCGGAACGGGTCTCCGGTATAATGTGTTCTATCACCCGTCTCCCGTCTTCCAAAGAGTATAACTCGGTCAGATACCAATCGCCCTGTAGGGTATCGTTTCCCTCCGGGGTGACAATCTCGGTCACAACGGTAATGGATGCGAGGATGGCGACCACAACGGTCACGGCAGCAATAAGTTGGGTTGAATCACGAGTCATGAAAACGACTCGGTTCCTGGGTTTATAAAGGAGATATTCAACCTTTCGTTGTTTCCGAAACAACAATCAATGAGGTTGGTGGGAAGGGGTTTGATCCTCGGGGATTACTCGATGCTTATCTCGGGGTTCTTCTTCAGACCGAGTCCGGATGCGACCTCGATCCCCTTGATGATGCAGCAGGGCACCGGACATGCGGTGTGTCTGATGTTCTCGCTTGCCCATGCGTACACCTTGCTCTGATCGAAGGGTGCTCCCACTTCCTCCCAGGCGATGATATCGGTCGGAATAGGGTTCTTGGAGACCATCGGGCAGTCACTCTCTATCGTTATCGTGACGGTCATCCCATCATCGTTCTGTTTCACGTGTATCTTGGAGTTCTTCCTGCAGACTCCCGCCATGACACTGACTGTACATTCATCGGCCATCATATTCCTCCCAAGTGTCACCGCTCCTGCATCTTATATAGAAGTCGTGTCGCGGAGTCTCCATCACGAGAAGACATGATGGGGGAGGGGCCGGTAAATGACACCGGACCCATGCAGAGGTTGATGGTCGGATGTCCGCCACTCATCCCCTGCGAACTAGGAACTCCGCGATGCCGAATCCCTTCTTGCAATCCCATACATATTCCGAGATGGTCTCGATGAGCAGCATCTCGTTATCGTTTCCCATGGGCAGCATGGCATACCTGATGACGGTACCTTCCACATCGTACGATAGATCGGACATGTCCTTTATGGATAGTGTGAACGATGAAGGCACATTGTTCTTGTACCTCAGATCAATGGACACATCGTTCAGTGGATGATTATCTCCGTCGGTGTAGAAGTAACCTGCATCCACATCACCCATATCGGTACTCAGCTTGGTGATGTTGAAGGCCTCCTTCTCCATGAACACGGAATTGATCCATGCCCACATCTTGGGTGATCCCCAGTCCCTGACACCAGCACTGAAATCCCTCTCTCCGGTACCATGTATCGAGTAGCTCTCTTCTCCGATGATCAGTGAACCATCGGCGATACCGAACTGTTCCAGATGTTCGGATGCCACCTTTGAGGACATCTCCGCCTGCGCCTCGTTCACACACCTCCTGTAATCCATCTCGGGGTTCTGTGGTTTCCATTCGATATCCATGGCGACAGGGAGGGGAACTGGCTGAGCGGCCTTCATGTCTACGACCACGCCTCTGTATGTCAGGGACCATGTTCCCGAGGATGATCTCTTGAACGTAAGGCCTCCGATCGAGTTCGGATCATCGTCACACGGCGTCGCATGTCTGAAACCATACGTCCTCTCCGAGGTCATGATGACGAAGAACAGACTCTTCTCGTCCTTGTTGGGTTTATTGCCGATCCTCATGAACGTCGTGAGGTCGTTCCCTTCATCATGGAAATTGAAATACAGGCTCTCGTTGTACTCTATGTGGTCCTTCATTCCTTCTCCTCCGGATATACTATGCCGTCGTTACCGTCAACGGTAACTATCTGACCTGTTTTGAACATCTTTGTGGCACCCATCACCGCCGTCACCGCGGGAATCCTGTATTCCCTTGATATGACGGCCCCGTGAGACAATATGCCTCCTGTCTCGGTGATCAATCCTCCCAATCTCGAAAATGCGGCGGTCCAACCCGGATCGGTGTTGCTGGTGACCAGTATGTCTCCGTCCTCGATCTCCGAAAGACCGTTGATGTTCTCCACCACACGCACCCTCCCTGTCACTACACCGGGGCTGGATGCAGTGCCGTGTATGGACTTGGAGTGATCCGTGACGATGGTGTCATCGAAATCGATACCATTCCTCACGAACTTGGGCGGAAGGATGTTCCCGTATCTGAAGAACTCCGCTTTCCGGGATTCTATGTCCTTGAAACGTTCGGTGGAATCGGATGCGAAGATCTCCAGGGCCTCGGTCTCGAACAGGAAGAACACATCCTCCTCGGTATCGATGACACCGCGCTCGGCCAACCTCCTTCCGAATTCCAACAGTGCAAGACGTTCTCTGAACAGGATGTGATCGAGGTAGAACCTCTGGTTCTCCCTGAATGTCAGGTATTTCTGTGCCAATCTCAGTACGACACCGTAGAGAGCACATCTGAACACACCAGTGATGCCGCTCCTTCTGATCTTCTTCCTGACCTCCTTCTCCAACTCGTGACGCTCTATGCGTCTCTGCTGCTCCAATTCCTTCAGATCGGAATCGGAATCGGAGAGGAGACGTACCACATCGATGATGTATGGTCTGTTTTCGCGCCACCTGGGATAGTAGATCTCCCTGGTGTTTGAACGGTGTCCGTATATATCGATGAAATCTTCCAACTGTTCCCGGAGTCTGTTGTCCTGACCTTCCAACCAATCAAGGAATTCCTCCGAGGTCATGGAATCGATTCTCCTCTTGAGTTCCGGATCGTTCCTCACGGTCCTGGCCATCTCGGAGAATCCGATGTTGGTCTCAACGGTCTTGTTGTTCTCCAATCCCGAGATCAGGCCGGCGTAGTAGGACCCATCCTTGTCGTCTATCCACTTGATCAACCAGTTCTTGACCATCAGGTTGGTGGCGATAGAATGCGAAACCATCCCGTAGCGGATCAATTGATAATGTTTGATGGACGCATTCTCCACCTTTTTGTACAGTGCCAAAAGCTCCTCATCGGAGAGATTCATCAGATCCGTGGCATCGAATTCATCACATACGAGCATGAATCCCTTGGCCCATTTCTTGTAAGCGCGATCGGTCAACAACATGAAACCGTCATGGTCCAGGAACAGAACCCGGATCTGGGACCATATCGCCTTGCCCATGTGAGTCGGATACTTTGAGATGCGCTCCTGATCCTCCAACGGGAAGTAGTTGAGGAGTTCCTTCGAACGGACGAATTTGGGATAATATGAGAACACACGCTCCAACACCCACGCATTGAAGTATGCTCTGGATTTGTGCAATTTGATCAGAGGTCCGGATGTGAGGTCCTTGTAACCCATCATCTTGGCACCCTCGTGGTTGACGTATTTGGTGAGCATCTTTCCCATGACCTCGAAGAACATGGGTGTCGTGGCATCCGCCCAATACTCGTCACCGTAACCCCTTGTCCATAGGATGTCATCGTGCTCTTCGGGTTCGGATATCGTCGTGATGTTCCTGGACTGGAGTACATAGAGTACACCCGCCTCGACGGCCCATTCCACATCCTGGGGCGCATTGAAATGTTCCTCCAGCCTCATTCCGAGATCCAACACCTCCCTCAGAAGGTCATCATCCGAGGACGGCATATCCATCCTGGAGGGATCGATATCCACCAATTGATTGGTGCCATCCCTGAGGAAATATCCCTTCGCCTTATGTCTGATATTCCTTTCCTTGACTATGCCGTCGCGCCCTATGACGAACCTGTCGGGAGTGATGACCCCGGATGCGATGGACTCGCCCAATCCCCATGAGGATTCTATGACGACATCGTTCTTGCCGTCGACGGGATTGACTGTGAACATCACACCGCTGGTTCCGGAGGAGACCATCCTCTGGACCACCACGGCCATACCGGTCGAGAGATGATCGATGCCTGCATCGTGTCTGTACTTCACGGCACGTTCGTTCCAGTACGATGCCCAACACATGACCGCCATCTTCGGAACGTCACCGGAGTTTATGAAGAGGAATGTGTCCTGTTGTCCTGCGAAACTGGCATCGGGAAGGTCCTCAGCCACTGCGGATGAGCGTACGGCATAATAGGAATCGCCGTACTCAGAAAGCAACAAATCAATCTCATCTGCGATGCAGGACGGCATACTCTCTGATGCGATCATGGAGCGGATATTCTCGGTAACCTCTGCCAAGGAATTCTCATCGTTGAAATCGATCCTTTCGAGTTCCGCGGATATCCTGTCACGGAGTCCGGTATCTCTGATGAAGGAATCGTATGCATGCACGGTGATGGCGAAAGCGGGAGGTACCCTGAAACCGTCCTTCATCATCTGTGATAGGTTGATCGCCTTTCCGCCTACCGTCTCAATGGATATCTTCGGATCCGTAAGGCGAATGACGTTATTATCCGTTGGATGAGGCATGACGGTGTGTTGTCTTGATAGGTTAAAGAGTTGCTGTTCACGTGAATTCGGCACTTTGAGGAATTGATTATTTTCTTTCAGAATCAGTTGTTTTTTGTCGCCAGATTTCAGGGAAATGGTGTGATTTCCTGGATTCTCCATAATTTTCGAGATAGCTGCCGCTGAAGGATCGGACGATTCGAGGGGTTATCTGCCGAAACCTATTTTAAATTTTAGCCTTATAGTCCGAGCAACGCTCGGACATATAGGCTAAAATTCTAAAACGACGAGGGCGATTCGGAAGGATCCGAGCTGTGAAGGAAAAGGTTACAACATGGTGCTGCAGAGGTCGAAAACGATCGAATACGAGGGTCTGGGAGCTGTTTCAGCTCTGGCCATGGCCATGTTCGAACAGACCGGTCTGAGGGAACTCATCGATTCCAGGTTCGATAACGATCCTAGGGTGAAGCTGACCCCGGGTAATGCGATAAAGGCTCTGATCGGTGACATGATGGGTTCGAGGGGACGCAGCGCACTGTACAACGTGTCCAATCCGTTCGTCTCGGCTCCCGTCGATCTTCTGTTCGGACCCAAGGTGGATGTGCAGTCACTCGGTGGAAGGGCGTTCTCGAGGAACCTTGACAGGCTGTTCGAACTCGACCTCCTCGGATTGTCTCATGACTGCTACCGGAGGTTATGCGGATTCTATGGACTGTCATCCAACATGTTCAACATCGATTCGACGAACTTCACCATCCATTCCCTGAACAACGATGCCGACCGGGACGGCGCTGCCGTCCCGGGTTGGTGCGGTCACGCGAAGGACGGTCACAACGAGAGGATGGTCTACAGCCTCCTGTCGATGACCGATGGCAACGGTATCGTCTGCTACGAGAGGCCGTACGATGGATCGACATCGGATCAGGAGATGGACAGAGGAGCGATCGAGTTCCTGTCAGGGAAGGTGGAACCTTCCGAGACCACGTTGGTTGCTGATTGCAAGATCGCCACCGGCCCGCTGGTGGACATGATGTGCGACCTCGGTTTCGGATTCGTCGCGAAATGTCCGGACAACTTCGGGAACAGGATCCGTGATGACATCGTGTACTCGGTGGCAAGCGGGACCATGGACCCGTCCATGGTCCGCGACGGGTGGTCCATATACGATACCGATGCGGAGGTCGATGGGAGGAAGCTGAGGTTCGTGGCATATCGGACACCGGATGACATCGAGGCGGGGGTGGAGTACCACCGTGAACAGGACCTGAAGGAGGCGGAGGCAAGATTCAGGCGCTTCGGGTCGAGGACCTTCAACTGCGACATCGACGCCCGCAGGGCGGTCGATGACGCGTTGAAGGGAATGGTGGACAATGCGTACGATGTGAAGTGGAGGGTCGAACCGATCGAGGTGAACCTGGGTTATGGTCGCAGGGGAAGACCGGGTAAAGGTGATTCTCCGAGGATCGTGACCGAGTACCGTGTCGATGTCGAACTCGAGTTCAACGAGGAGAGGGCCGTCGCCCTCTCCCAGGACCGTGGTGTGAGGGTCCTCGTCACCAATCTGCCACGTTCGATGCAGGACAGGAACAACATCAGGTCGGGTGCGACAGCAGACACGGTCCTGAAGACCTATCTGGGTCAAAGCCGTATCGAGCATGCGTTCAGGATCATGAAGGACGGCATGTCCATGGACCGTGTCTACCTCCACAGGCCCTCGAGGGAGAACGCGATGATGTTCGTGATCTCACTCGCGACGATGATGTCGGATATCATCCACCATGTCCTCGTTTCAGAGGGCATCGACCATACCGCGGAGGATCTGGCAGGTCGTATGACCACACTCACCCTGGTTCACAACAGGGAACAGGATGAGGAGACCCTTGATGGGCCGGAGGCCCTTCAAGGTCTCTTCATCGATTGTATCGAGGCTCTGGGGATAGATTCCGATCACATCATCCATTGAAATCCTCATTTTCCGAGGTGATTCAGCGTCAGCTATCGATTCCAGTCAAAAATTCATAATCAAAGTGCCGAATTCAGGATAAGTTCACTGACGAACTTTTAATCAAGTCTATAACCAAAGTTTTTGGGCGAATGATATAAATGGCTGTATTTGCAGTCTGAAAAATCTTCGAACATATCGTGTTTTGATCTATATCATGTCACTTGAATCATTATATGAACATATTGTGTGGTATGTTACAAAAGTAGGTATTGGATGTGATAATCTATATAAAAATGCAGGATTGTGAGTGATTGTTATATTGTTTAGGAATTAATCTACAATTGATAAAAACCAATGCAAACACATTATTAGAATATTGATTCCAACTCCATATTTATGAGTGTGTGATGGTATTTAAGAGTTGGAATCATTATATTTAAGTTGGGTTAATCAAGCAAATTCGCGATACTTATCTAACC
>JAGBGN010000036.1 GCA_017935945.1 Candidatus Methanomethylophilaceae archaeon
CGGTTTCAACGTCACGGGTGTGGACTTCTCACAGCGTGCGGTGGAGATGTGCAGGGACATGTTGCCGGACCGCACACGCTTCGAGGTCGTCGACATAAGGGACCTCCCGTTCGATGACTGCAGTTTCGACTATATCACCGCCGTTCATGTGTTGGAGAATCTGGACGATCCTGGTCTCGTGGAGGCCGTGTCGGAGATCCGCCGTGTCCTTAGACCCGGAGGCTATGTGTTCTGCAGGCTGTTCACACCGGACGATATGCGTTCAGGTTCGCGCAGTAAGGGGGATTTCGAGTACACCTTCCATACGCGTGACAGGTTGGAGGAGCTGTTCGGGGGATTCGAGGTCGTTTCGTCCGAACTGGTGGAGGAGAGGACCCGTTTCAACACTGTCCGTTCACGTGTCGAGTGTCTGTTCCATAATCCATAAACGGGTGTTCACCCCATTTTTTATCTAAGGGTAAATGTTCACGTGAATTAGTTACTTGAGAATGGGATGACCATGTATTGGAACCCGAAAATCGAATGTATGCCCAAGGAGGACCTGAAGGCCCTCCAATACCGCCAGCTGAAACAACTTGTGAACAACCTTTACTCTCACAATCAGTTCTATCATGACAGGATGAGGGCGCAGAACGTTTGCCCCGACGACATAACATGTCTCGAGGACATATCCAAGCTACCCTTCATGTACAAGCAGGACCTCCGTGACAACTACCCCACGAAGATGTTCACGGTCCCCAACAACCAGATCGTGAGGTACCACGTGTCATCCGGAACCACAGGTAAGCCCACGCTCGTCGGATACACCCGCAACGACCTGGAGTATTGGACAGAGGCACTCGCCAGGTCCCTGACCTCCATTGGTGTCGGACCCGATGACACACTCCAGGTATCCTATGGATACGGACTCTTCACAGGTGGTCTCGGACTCCACTACGGTGCGGAGAAGGTCGGTGCCACCGTCCTTCCCACCGGTGTCGGTGGTACGGAGAGGCAGATCGAGCTCATCCAGGACCTCGGCGTCACAGTGATCGCATGCACACCCTCCTACCTTGTCCACCTTGGAGATGTGGCCAAGAAGATGGGTGTCGACTTCCGCAGGGACACCCAGTTGAGGAAGGCCATCCTCGGAGCGGAGCCCTGGTCCGAGAGCATGAGGCAGCACATCGAGCAGTCCATGGGAATCAAAGCCTACGACATCTACGGTACTTCCGAGCAGGCAGGGCCGATGTTCACCGAGTGTGAGGAACGCAAGGGAATCCACATATCCGGTGACATAATGTATGTCGAGATCATCGATCCCGAGACCGGAGAATCACTCGGACCTGGTCAGAAGGGTGAGATGGTAGTCACCATGCTCAAGAAGGAGGCGATGCCCATGATCAGATACAGGATAAAGGACATCACCATGCTCATGGACGATGAATGCGAGTGCGGAAGGACATCCCCCAGGATCAGCAGGATCACCGGCAGGACCGATGACATGCTCATCATCCGTGGAATCAACGTCTTCCCCTCCCAGATTGAGTACACACTCCTCCAGATCCCGGAGGTGGGTGACCAGTACATGATCCACGTCTCCCGTGAGGGGGCATTGGACAACATGCTCCTGCAGGTCGAGATCAAGCAGGAGGCCTTCAGTGACAAGGTCGAGGATATGGTCAGGCTCAGGACCCGTATCGAGTCCGAGATGAAGAAGTACCTCAACATCGCGGTCACGGTCGAGCTCAAAGCACCCGGGGAGCTCCCCAGGTTCGAGGGTAAGGCAAAGAGGGTCATCGACACAAGGGTGATATGATGGCAGACGAGAACATAATCACACAGCTTTCTATATTCGTGAACAACGAGCCCGGACGTCTGGCGGCAGTGGCCTCCACCCTCAAGGAGTGCAACATCAACATGAAGGCGTTCAACCTCGCGGAGTCGACCGAGTTCGGTATCCTCAGGGCCATCGTGGACAACCCCATAGAAGCCTACGATTGCATCAGGTCCAAGGGCATCATCGTGAAGAAGACCGACGTCCTCGGAGTCCTCATAGAGGACACTCCCGGATCCCTCCTCCACGCCGCTGATGTCTTCGGAAGGGAGGGCATCAACATCGAGTACGGATACGCATACACCGGCAGGACCACCTCCGTGTTCTTCATAAGGGTCGATGACCCCGAGAAGGCCGTCCAGGTGCTCAAGTCGGAGGGAATTCCCCTCGTCAAGGAATCGGAGATCTGAACATGGGTAATCTGAACATCGCAGTACTTGGTGCCAAGGACTACGCAGGAAAGATCGGTAAGAAGGGAACGATCACCGATGTGACGTTCTTTGATCACAAGTCCGGAACGGATTCATTCACATTGATCGAACCTTCGAAGTATCCCGACAAGCTCTCCTCGTTGTTCTACGCGGTCGGCATGTCTGAGTTCGCCATCCTCGTGGTAGACAAGATCGATTCCTTCCTTGGAGAGACCATTGTCATGGTCGATTCACTGGGTATCGACAAGGGTTTCATCATCCTCCAGAACTACATCCAGCCCGAGCAGCTGGCCCCCCTCCTGGCGGGAACCAGCCTCGAGGGTTACGAGTACAGGGAGGATGACCCGATCAAGCTCCGTGAGGAGCTCATCGCCATAGCCAAGGCCGAAGGCAGGCAGGCCGGCGAGGGTACATGCGGTTCCTGTCCCGTCGACAGTCACTTCAACGTCAAGGGTGTGGGTACCGTCGTCCTCGGATCCGTCATCGATGGACACTTCAAGAAACATGACAAGATGACCGTGTTCCCCACCAAGAGGGAGGTCATCCTGAAGTCCATCCAGAAGCACGACCTTGATGCCGCAGACGGTGTGAAGGGAGACCACGTCGGTCTCGCTCTCCGCGGAATCGAGTCAGACGAGCTCGACAGGGGATACGTCGTTACGACAGACCCCTCGGTCAAGATGTCCCGCTCCTTCACAGGACAGGTGAGTCTTGTCAAGTACTGGCCCTCCGCACTCAAGGAGGGAATGGTGCTCCACGTCGGACACTGGATGCAGATGATCCCCACACGCATCACCGCAACCGAGGATTCCGGCGATTTCAGGTCCGCCAACGTGACCTTCGAGATGGAGTCGGACATGATCCACAAGCCCGGTGACAGGGCGATCCTCATGTACCTCGA
>JAGBGN010000037.1 GCA_017935945.1 Candidatus Methanomethylophilaceae archaeon
CCACAACGGCACAGCATCATGCGGTTCTGAACCTCATAACGTTCCCCATCCGATGATTCCAAGGGTATCCCACCCATGACATAGATCCCGCTGGATACGTTGTTGCCAGGATCCTGTACAATGTAGATCGATGGCTCCAGATGGTCCTCTATGATGTTCCCATCCTTGTCCTGAACGACGATCCTGCCAGAAGGGCATTCACATGCCGCACGTATGACCTCGTTACGGACCTCTGGATCGTCGGAACGTGGAAGCATCTTCCATGCCGAGCCATCGCGACGATGACAGAAACGGGACTTGGAGCAACGAAGGTCATCCCTCATGTCGAGGCCGGGACCCTCGAGGAGCTCCGAACGTTCGACATATGGAGAACGGTCGGCAGTCTCATCACCCCTGAACCTAGTGTGGGAACCATCACAGAACGGAGCGTTGTTGGAACGACCACAACGGCAAAGGGAATACACCTCCGACTGAGGCAGTTCACGTCCATCCTTCCATCTGTATTCACCATCTTCGTGCGAGATGGATTTCTCATAGATCGGCACACCACCACGGACGATGTACGGACCATCCTTCACTATCTTGATGACCTTCTCCATGTTAACCATGTGTGCATCCATTCATCTGCGTATAAAATGTCCACATGATGGATCGGAAAATGGAAAGGGACCTGACCATGCGACTGAGTGATCGGATGATCATGGTCCGATTGGAAACGGTTTGTAACATTCTTGACTACGATCAAACGTATTTGACGGCAGTTCCATATGCTGTGATCTCAGCGGCCCCGGCAACGACCATCGAGGTTATGTACCTCACACAGACAATCGCATCGGCTTTCAGTATCTCCGCCTCATCGACCATCCTCTTCGTGGCTATCGCCCTGGACTCGTTCATCATCTCGGTATACGTTGCAAGCTCTCCGCCAACCAGGGATTTGAGGCCCTGGCCGATGTCACGACCGATATTCTTGGATTGGATCATGTTACCCTTCACCAATCCGATGATCTCGTACTGCTTTCCAGGTATGTTCTCAGTAGTTGTCAACAGCATCTTCCAGTCCCTCCTCAATCTCCTTCATCCTTTCTCTGGCATGATACAAGGTCACCAATGCAATTAGGCCGAATATTACAGTGACACCCAGACACATTATCGCAGGTGCCTTCAGCACGAACCACAGCACGGGGACTATGGCACAGTACAGCACGACCAATACCGCTACTGTTATCACTCCTGCCTTCTTCATTGAATCCTTGTCCATCCAACCACCTGGGATGGTGTCATCTACGGTTCACGTACAGTATATCCTGCCCCTGAACCAACCCGTATGACACCAGTTCCGAACCATCGAGATCCTCCATGTACATGTCCACACAGGAAATACGACTGTTCTCGTATGTCGTGTAATAGTACAGGCCCTTATTAACATTACAACATGAGGTGTAGATGGATATCTCATACGCACCACCACCTACATCCACACATCCCCTCTGCTGGGATACGGATCCCAGGATATGCATGAACTGACTCACGCTCTCGGATTCAGAGAATCCTGAGACCGAGTTCGCCCTGACGAATGCCGCCCTGACGAAACGTGATGCCGATGAGAGATCACCGGGCATACCGATCCCACCCATACCACGACTGTACCTGTCCATCGGGATGTCCTTTGAGAACCTGTTCTCGGGCTGGTTCCTCGACAACCCCATGTAGTTGTTGACATTCATGGAGTGGTATGGGAACGGAGGGTTGTTCGTCAATACACCGTACGGATTCTCATAGATCTTCAGACCATCCTCAACCGATTCCACGACCACGGAACGTTCCGTGTCAGAGATCATCCAATGAAGCGGTGATACAGGTAATTCAGGACTGAAGCTCTCGTTGAGGATGTTCATACGTTCCATGAGTTCCTGAGCTTCTGGAACAGTCGCACAGCGACCGAGTATCCAAGGGATGAGCTCGAACGTGGCTATGTTGTCCATACCATCGACTTCCGGCCTGTACACAGCATTCTCCGGAAAATTCAATCCCGCCATACTCAGACCCATCTCGTTCGTGGCATCATAGTAAAGCGGATACCCGTTCGCAACCGTAGCCATACCTATCATGGCAAGATGTGAATCCATCGGATCCTCCCTCCTGAAATCCAATCTGAAGTTACGGGGGGTGATCGTCACCGATTCATGATATGAACGTTCCAGATCAAGATTGCGTCCGAAGTAGCTGTCGTTAGTCCTGTATGTGGCTGCAGTGCACATTGATGGCCCTCCTACGGTTACTTAGCACGAACCTCCCAACCCCGATGTAAACAGGATGCATGTGAAGTCGAAGGGATGGAATCCGATAACGGAACATCCGAGCATCATCCCACATCTGGTCGGAACGATGATGAATGGTTGATGCACGTCCACACCAATACCGTTATAATCCCTACCGCACTACTGGGGATTGTCAGGAGATGGAGGACGGCCGACGGTAGCCGCAAGGCAGCTGAGGAAGTTCCCTCCTCCAAGGGCAAGATGGACAGGCGTAAGCCTGTACGGCGAGAGTCGTGGCAAGGGCCCAGAAACGACACAGCCTGGATTGATAGGATGATCCGTTCGACGGTGACGTTCCCCAGGATTTGGTGAAACGGCGACTCCCCATCGGAGCAAGTCCGCACAACGGGGTAGACCTGCCCGGGACCCGTGGGTAGGACGCGTAGTTGAATGCCGTCTGAAACAGAAGGGGGGCTACTACCATCACCTGACATACATTCCAAGAGGTCTTCCGATGATTCTGAACCGCTGTCCCAAATGTTCCCCTGAAACGGGTATTAGGATTGTAACCCCCGAGGAGACCCTCGCCAGGGTTGAACCCCTACTCGACATCGCAGGGCTCAGCGCCCCGGAGGACATCACATCGAAAGACGATGTCGGCATCCCAGTCTACTCCGTGGACAGACAGGACACGGCGTTCGGAAAACCCAAGTACTACAACGGCAAGGGTGTGACTCCTGAGCAGGCCCGTGCCTCCGCGGTCATGGAGTCCATCGAAAGGTACTCCGCCGAACAGCGCGAATCGGACGAGGTCGTCTACGGAACGTACGCCCAGGCCTGCGACGTCATGATGACGGTGAACCCGATCGACCTCATCCTCCCGCTCAGGGTACTTGACTATTGGGAGAACCAGGAGATCGCATGGGTCGAGGGATTCGAGATGTTCAGGGGATGTCCCATTTGGGTCCCCGCATGTGCGGTATACTACCCGTACGAGCCAAAGGGAGATTTCCAGTTGTTCAGATGGCATACCAACGGTATCGCATCTGGTAACACCATGGAGGAAGCCATCCTGCATGCCCTGTTCGAGGACATCGAGAGGGATGCCTGGTCCATCATGGAATTCAGGGAGCGTTGCAATGCGGACGTCATCGTCGATGATGATTCCATCTGTGGAAGGCTCATAGCCAAGTTCAAGGAGAAGGGAATCGAGATCCACCTCAAGGACCTGACCTCCGACATCGGCATACCCACCATCGGTGCCGCCGCGGATGATACGGTGACCAAAGATCCCGAGATGTTGACCATAGGAGTCGGTACCCATCTCAACCCCGAAATCGCCGCCATCAGGGCACTCACCGAAGTCGCACAGAGCAGGGCCACGCACAAACACGGTTCCAAGATCAATGCCCAGCTGCAGAAGGTCGTCCAGGATATGGGTTACGAGAAAGTGAAACAGGCCAACCACGTATGGTTCCACGAGAATCCCAACAAGGTCAACCTGAAGGACATACCTGACCTTTCTACCCCTTACGTGCTCGATGACATAGAGGTCGTCCTCGGTAGGCTGATGGAATGCGGCTTCGACAGTGTCATCGCTGTAGACCTGACCCGTCCCGAGGTCAACGTGCCCACAGTCAGAATGATCGTGCCCGGTCTCGAGGTCAGTACCATGGACCCCGAGAGGGAAGGTGGCAGGCTCAGGGGCATGTGGCCACCGGCATGATCCATCAAATCAGCCCATAAACCAATTCCAACCCCATTCCCACTTTTTACCACTCATTCATTCAAATCCCTATGCATCCATCAATTCCAAATTAATGTATTTTTTTATACATTACTATACAAAAAAATACCATAAAGTTCAAATAAAATCTGTGATGTATACAAATTATGGCAATACCCAAAGATTCTAGGATAACATTGGATGCCGAGGAGATGCCTCGCAAGTGGTACAATCTTGCAGCTGACATGCCTGATCTTGCCCCTCCATTGAATCCATCCACAAGGGAGCCGGTCAAACCCGAGGACTTCAAACCCATATTCTGCAACGCAATCGTGGAACAGGAAGGTTCGAAGAAGAGGTTCATCGACATACCCGAGGAGGTTAGGGACAACCTGGTATTCCTGAACAGACCGGCACCACTGCAGAGGGCATACCACTTGGAGAAGATCCTGAAGACACCTGCAAGAATCTACTTCAAAAGGGAAGATATGAGTCCCCTGGGTAGCCACAAGGGAAACACCGCCCTTGCACAGGCATACTACAATGCTGAGGAGGGCATCCACACCCTCACAACCGAAACAGGAGCCGGACAATGGGGAACGGCACTTGCCATGGTGTCGAACCTGTTCGATATCGACACGACGGTGTTCATGGTCAAGGGAAGTTACAATCAGAAACCCCTCAGGAAAACCTTGATGCACATGTACGGTGCGAAGGTCCATGCTTCACCCAGCACCGTCACCGAATTCGGAAGGAAGGTACTCTCCACCAATCCGGATACGTCAGGATCCCTGGGAATAGCGATATCGGAAGCATGTGAAGTGGCCATGAAGGATGACAATACATGCTACTCCCTGGGAAGCGTGCTGAACCACGTGATGCTCCATCAGACTGTCATAGGTCAGGAGACCTTGGAACAGATGAGGATCGGGGAAATAGAGCCTGATTACATGATAGCCTGTGTCGGTGGTGGATCCAACTTCGCAGGATTCACATTCCCGATGATGTACGAGAAAATGAAGGAAAGGAGCAAATGTGAGATCATAGCCGTCGAACCGGAAGCCGCCCCATCATTGACTGAAGGTGAGATGAGGTATGATTACGGTGACACCGGTGGGATGACACCACTCCTCATGATGTACACCCTGGGAAGCGAGTTCATCCCCAAGAGCATCCATGCTGGTGGCCTCAGGTACCATGGGATGTCCCCTCTGGTATCAGCCGCCTATGATAATGGGATGTTGACCGCCGTATCATACGATCAACTTCAGACCTTCGAAGCAGGCGTGATGTTCGCAAAAGCCGAGGGTATCGTACCTGCACCCGAATCATGCCATGCCGTCAAGGCGGCCATCGACAAGGCTCTGGAATGCAAGGTCACCGGTGAGGAAAAGACGATTGTGTTCTGCCTTTCTGGACATGGTCTGGTAGATCTGTACGGTTACGATCAGTACATGGAGGGGACGATGCAATCATCGTCGATATGATCTTACAAAACCGTCGGGGAGACCCGACGGACCTTCAACATAACCGGGATTCTGATGTTTCCGAACCAATCCCAGTTAGATTGTTATACATTCATAAGAACTTCCAATCATGGTTGAGAACTGCGGGACCATTGACTCTGCAAGGAGTGTAAGGACGATCATTCTGGAATGCATAGGTGCCGTCCTGTTGGGACTGGGGGCAGTGGGTGTGTTCCTACCCATCATACCGACCACTCCCTTCGTACTCACAGCCGCACTCTGCTTCTCGGCCAATCCCGCAGTTTACAACAGGATCGTGAAGAGCCCCTTCTTCGGAGAGTACATCCGTGCCTACAAGGAAGGCAGAGGCATCAAGACGGGGACCCGTTTGATTTCCATCGCATTCCTATGGGTCGTCCTCCTGATCACCATGCTGTTCTTCATGACAGAGGATTGGCACAGGATACTGCTGTCCGTTGTCGGGATCTGCGTGACGATACATCTTCTGACCGTATGCAGGAAGAACAGGTGCCGACCCCGGGATCAGCACTTGTTGTTCTTTATCATGTAATAGCAGGCTCCGAAGAACAGCAACAGGTATGCTATCAGGAACAGTATCGAATCCAACGGGATACCTGTATCCAACATTATGCCCCTCGTGAGCGCGGACACATGTGTGAGTGGCAGGAGGTATATCACGAACGATGCGAACTCAGGCAATGCGGACACGTTGAACAGCGTACCGCACAGGAACGTCATCGGGACTATGACTATGCTGGAGAACAGGGACAGCTTCTGTGTCTTGTTCGTAAGCATTCCCGCCAACATACCGAACATGGAGAATGTGAGGGATGCGACGATCACCACAACCAGCACCGACAGGGATATCTCCACAGATGGTGACAGCAGATGACCCACCAACATGATGATGGTACAGCTGATGACCCCGCGGATGACACCCATCAGACACTTGCCCAGGATCACGGATGTTATGTGAACAGGACAGAGCAACAACTCATCGAAGCTCATGTAGAACAGCCTCTGAACGAGGATCTTCATGGATATCGTGCTGAAAGTGGATGACAATGTTGTGAGTGCGATTATACCGGGGATGATGAATGCAAGGTATGCCGCACTATCCTCCATGCTCCCGCTAATACCGAATCCGAATGCAAGAAGATAGAGCAACGGACCCACGAGTGATGAAATCAGGGTCTCCGGCAGGTTCTCCTTCATGTAACACAGGTCACCCCATGCGACACGATAGGTCTCATCGATTATGTCGAAGACCTTCATGCCAACTTCCCCCTTGATTCACCGGTCAGCTCCAGAAATACATCCTCGAGCGTCGTCCTACGGACCGTGTAATATGCATCACCGAGACCGTCAGCATATTCTCTGGCCGATTCACGGCTGGGGAAGTACTCGATCCTCATTTTCCCATCGTTCTCGGTCATCTCGACTGCGACCTTACCCACACGGGATATCAGTTCAGGTACGGTCCCTATCGCCACCAATTTCCCATGGTTGATGATACCCACCCTATCACAGAGTGCCTCTGCCTCCTCGATGTAATGTGTTGTAAGGAAGATCGTCGTACCATCACGATTCAAACCCCTGACCAGCTCCCACAACATATGACGTGAACGGGTATCCAG
>JAGBGN010000038.1 GCA_017935945.1 Candidatus Methanomethylophilaceae archaeon
CCTGTTGTCCGACGATGTCCGGATGATTGAATCATCTTTCTCTGGTCTCCTCAAAGAATCCATCGGTAGCCTGATGCTGGATGATGAGCACGTCTATCAGGCATTCATCACCGGACTCCTGCTTCACCTGTCTGGAAGATACAGGGTGAGTGCGGAATTCGAGAGGGGTAATGGAAGATACGACATCATGTTAGAGTCCAAGAACCCAGACAGACCACACATCGTACTCGAGATCAAACGCTCGAGATCCGACACCATGGCCGATGATGCCACAAAAGCTCTGGAGCAGATCGTGGACAGGGACTACACTTTCGGACTCAAGGGAGATGCCATCCTATACGGCATAGCGTTCAAAGGCAAGGAGACCAAGGTCCTGTCAGAAAAGAAAATGCTGTAATACTTTGAGTCTCGCCGACAATCGGATAAGATGAAAAAGATTCCAAGGCCCTGATCGAGGACCTTGGAAGAAAATTAAGAGATTCACTCCTCGCAATCCTTCTTACGGATGACGACACGCCTGACCTTCCCACTGATGGATTTGGGAAGCTCCTCGACGAAATCGATCACACGGGGATACTTGTAAGGAGCGGTGTTGTCCTTGACGTACTTCTGGATCTCCGCTCTGAGGTCCTCTGTTGGCTCGAAACCTCCCCTGAGGACGATCGTGGCCTTGACCAGCTGTCCCCTGACGGGATCCGGAACTCCTGTGACGGCACACTCCAGAACACCGGGGTGCTCCATGAGGACACTCTCGATCTCGAACGGGCTGATCCTGTATCCGGAGGATTTGATGATGTCATCATTCCTACCCATGTACCAGAAGTAACCATCCTCATCCTTCCAGGCGACATCGCCGGTGTGATGCCATCCGTTGCAGAGGGTCTCGTTGGTCTTCTCCTCGTTCCTGTAGTACTCCACGAAGATTCCAGGTACCCTGGGCTCGATGGATACGACGATCTCGCCCTCCTCTCCGGGAGGCACGGGGTTACCTTCGTTGTCGACCAGTTCGACATGGAACTGCGGCGAGGGTTTGCCCATGGAACCGGGTTTGGCCTCCATCCCCCTCAGGGTACCGACGATGACCGAGGATTCGGTCTGTCCGAATGCCTCCATGAGCTTCAGGCCGGTGGCATCGTACCATGTCTGGAAAGTATCGGGGTTCAGCGCCTCTCCGGCTATGCAGCAGTTCTTCAGGGAGGACAGGTCGTGTCCCTCAAGTCCTGCGTTGAGGTAGAGCCTGAACATGGTCGGGGGACAGCAGAAGGTGGTGATCCTGTGCTTCTCGATGAGGTTCATGATATCATGGGGCTCGAACTTGTCGAACTCGTAGACAAACACAGCTGCCTCCATGATCCACTGACCGTAGATTTTGCCCCAGGCGTTCTTGGCCCATCCCGTATCGGCGACGGACCAATGGAGTCCATCGGGATCGACCTGATGCCAGTGCTTGGCCAGGAGGATGTGTCCGAGGGGATATGTGTAATCGTGTACCGCCATCTTGGGGTTACCGGATGTTCCGGATGTGAAGTACATGAGGAACCTGTCGGTCTTGCAGGTAGGGACCCTGGTCCACTCATCGGAGAACTGTTCGACCTCCGTATCGAAATCCGACCAGCCCTCCCTGCTTCCGTTGACTGTGAACTTGCACAGGAGCTTGTCGATATTCTTGGAAGCGTCGAAGGAATCTGCGATATCGGTCTCGGTTGTCACGATGGCCGCCTTGATCCCTGCGGCATCGATGCGGTATTCGATGTCATGTGGTTTGAGCATGAATGTAGCCGGAACAGCCACAGCGCCCAACTTATGCAAAGCGACTATGATGTACCAGAACTGGTAACTGTGCTTGAGGACCAGCATGACGAAGTCCCCCTTGCCTATCCCCTTCGAAGCGAGGTAGTTGCAGGTCTTGTCGCTCATCCTCTTGATGTCGGCGAATGTGAATGTCTTCACCTCACCGTTTACGTGCTGCCATACCAACGCCCTCCTGTCAGGATCGTTTACCGCGATGTCATCGACGATATCGTATCCGAAATTGAAGTCGTCAGGACAGTTGATGTCCAGATGCTCGAGGAGACCGTTCTTGTCGTAGGTCTCTGTGACGTATCTGAGATTAATGTTCCTCATGGCTATGCACGCTACAAAATCAGTGAAAAAATACTACTATATAAATACAATGTATTGGAATACGAATTTCGTAGCCTATCTGAAGTTCTGCTACGAAATTCGTATAAAGAGTTTAAATACTTTCTACGGAAACCGAAATTAACGACGTCAAGCCTTCTTGGATTCCTCGATGTCCTTGTTACGGATCTCGACCCTGCGGACCTTACCACTGATGGTCTTGGGCATCGCATCCACGAAGTCCACCACACGGGGATACTTGTAAGGGGCGGTCTCCTTCTTCGCGAAGGCCTGGATCTCCTTCTTGAGCTCCTCGGTGGGCTCGTATCCTCCCCTGAGGACGATCGTGGCCTTGACCAGCTGTCCCCTGACGGGATCCGGAACTCCCGTGACGGCACACTCGAGAACCGCAGGATGCAGCATGAGGGCACTCTCGATCTCGAATGGACTGATCCTGTAACCGGAGGATTTGATGATGTCATCATTCCTTCCGACGAACCAGTAGTAACCATCCTCATCCTTCCAGGCGACATCACCGGTGTGGTGCCATCCTCCACGGAGGGTGACGGCAGTCTTCTCCTCATCCCTGTAGTATCCGATCATGATACCGGGGGCATCCGCACGGACGACGATCTCCCCGTTGACACCGGGTGGACAGGAGTTGCCCTGGTCATCGACGATGTCCACCTCGAACTGGGGAGAGGGTTTACCCATGGAACCAGGCTTCGGGACCATGCCCTTCAAAGTACCGATTGCCATGGTTGTCTCGGTCTGTCCATATCCCTCCATGAGCTTCAGGCCGGTGGCATCGTACCATGTCTGGAAGGTATCGGGGCTCAGTGCCTCTCCGGCTATGCAGCAGTTCTTCAGGGAGGACAGGTCGTGTCCCTCGAGTCCTGCGTTGAGGTAAAGCCTGAACATGGTGGGCGGACAGCAGAACGTGGTGATCCTGTGCTTCTCGATCATATCGAGGATCTCCACGGGTTCGAATTTCTCGTACTCGTATACGAATACGGCCGCCTCCATCATCCACTGACCGTAGAGCGCACCCCAGACGGCCTTTCCCCATCCGGTGTCACTGACGGTGTAATGGATACCTTCGGGGTCGACCTGATGCCAGTGCTTGGCAGTCATCAGATGACCGAGAGCGTAGAGGTGAGTGTGGAGGACCATCTTCGGGTTACCCGATGTACCGGAGGTGAAGTACATGATCATGGGCTCGAGTGCCTTTGTATCCCTCCTCTCGAAGACCTCCGAAGCCTTCTCCACTTCAGCATCGAAATCGATCCATCCATCCCTGGTCTCACCCACAAGTGCCCTGACCTTCAGTGAGGGGATGTTCTCAGCGGCCTCTATGGAACCACTGACGTTGGACTGGTTGGTGCATATGACGGCCTTGACCTCGGCTGCATTGATCCTGTACTCCACATCGTGCTTGGTCAGCATATGGGTGGCGGGAGCCACGATGGCACCGATCTTGTGTAACGCCACCATGCAGAACCAGAACTGGTACCTCTGCTTCAGGATGAGCATGACCACGTCCCCCTTGCCTATACCCTGGGAAGTCAGGAAGTTGGCGACCTTGTCACTCATCCTCTTGATGTCACCGAACGTGAAGGTATGCTCCTCACCGGACTGGCTGTCCCATACAAGCGCGACCTTGTCAGGCTCATGTTCGGCGATGTCATCGACGATATCGTATCCGAAGTTGAAGTTCTCGGGATACTTCAGTTTGTAAGTCTTCAGGAGACCGTCCTCATCGTAGGTCTCATCCACATATCTGAGATTTATGTCCCTCATGTTCAACCCTTCACAACCACTGCAAGGAATTTGCATCCACCCTTGGATGTGGCATACATGCCGTGGGGCAGACTCGAATCATAGTAGACGGAATCACCGGGACCGAGGTCCATGACGTGACCATCGTGTGAGAACCTGAGAGTTCCCTCGAGGATGTAATCGAGCTCCTGTCCCTCGTGGGTGGACGTACGGACAGGTGCACCCTGATCCTCTTCGATGTAGGGTGCTATGACGACGAACGGCTCCGAGAGCTTGTCCTTGAAATTGAATGCGAGGTGCTGGTACTCGAAACCTATGCGCCTCTTCATCGGAAGGCCCTTTCCGCTCCTTACGAGGGTGCATTCCGACAGATGCGGGTTCTCTCCGGTGAGGAGCTCGACTATATCGATACCGAACCTCTCCGCACATTTGTGGAGGAATGTGAACGAGAAATCAAGCTCACCGGATTCGTACTCGATGTACTCTTCAGGTGTTTTGTCTACTACTTCAGCCATTTCCTCGACAGATATCTCACAAAGTTCACGCATTGCGGCTATACGTTGGGCTATCTCTGCAATGTTCGGCTCCATTGTCAATTCCTCTATCCGACCGTATGAACTCTTCCCCTATAAACAAATGTACGGACACAGCCCCTGCCACATCGAGTGATGGATGGGTCTTCGGCATCGAACATCGATGATTCTTGCTGCCGGTGATCCGTCTACTGTACCTGGAACAAACTGGTCATCTGTCCAAAGTGGTTTCGGGAACACATAGTGGTGACTTCCTGACCCGGGAAACGCCGGCACAACACTGGAAATCTAGTTATACGCTCTTCAGGATGGGGAAGCATGTTCCCGCTGGAAAATAGGGTCACCGTGGTCTGCGGACACTACGGAACCGGAAAGACCAACCTGTCCATAAACCTGGCACTAGACTGTGCCAGACATGGAGAGGATGTCACACTGGTGGACCTGGATGTCGTTAACCCGTACTTCAGGTCGGCCGATTATGCCGAAGTACTCACGGCGAACGGTGTGGAGGTCGTCGGTCCCAACTTCGCCAACACGAACCTGGACACCCCGTCCCTTCCAGGAGCTGTCAGAGGGGTCATATCCGGAGGTTCCAGGGTCATAGTGGATGTGGGTGGCGATGATGCAGGTGCCACCGCCCTGGGAGTGTACTCTAACACGCTCCGCGATGTGGATCCCGACGTCATCTATGTCATAAACAGGTACAGGTCGATGACGACCCATGCGGAGGAGGCGGTAGAGATCCTCGGAGAGATCGAGAGGACCTCACGTCTGAAGGCCACATGCATAGCGAACAACTCCCATCTGAAACAGGGAACCACTGAAACGACCATCCTGGAATCTGTAGGATTCGCCGATGATGTCTCATCCATCACGGGACTCCCCCTCAGGTTCACGACCGTTCCACGTCCGCTGGACGTCAATCTCTTAAATAAAATTCCAAACATATACCCCGTGGACGTCCATGTCAGGGCGCCATGGGAGTGAGTAGGTAGTTCAAATGCCCAGAGTAACCGTCGACAACAACATCTGCAAAGGGTGCGAGATGTGCGTGGCAGCATGCCCGAAGAACATCATGGCACTCGACGTCAAGATAACGAACAACAAGGGATACCACCCCGCACATGTGACCGATGAGTCCGCATGTACCGGATGCGGTTCCTGTGCGATCATGTGCCCCGATGTGGCCATCAGGATCGAGGTGTGAACATGGGCGAGAAAGTCCTCATGAAGGGAAACGAGGCCATCGCCGAAGCCGCAATCGCAGCAGGCTGCAGGCACTTCTTCGGATACCCCATCACCCCCCAGACCGAGGTTGCGGCATACATGTCCAAAAGGATGCCCAAGATCGACGGAGTCTACCTCCAGGCGGAGTCTGAGGTCGCTTCCATCAACATGGTCCTCGGTGCAGGTGCAGCAGGTGTCAGGGTCATGACATCCACATCATCCCCCGGTGTCAGTCTCATGGCCGAGGGTATTTCCTACCTCGCAGGTTCGGATGTACCCTGTCTCATCGTGAATGTCCAGCGCGGAGGCCCCGGACTCGGTGGAATCCAGCCCTCTCAGGCCGATTACCACCAGGCCACCAAGTCGACCGCACACGGTGACTTCCACATCCTGGTGTTCGCACCGTCCACGGTCCAGGAGACCGTCGACATGATCTCCACTGCCTTCGACCTCGGAGACAAGTACAGGATGCCCGCCATGGTGCTGTCCGACGGTATGCTCGGACAGATGATGGAACCCGTCGTCCTTCCCGAACCCAGGGAGCCTGACAACGATTCCAAGGACTGGGCCGCATGCGGACACGGCGGAAAGAGGAAGCACAACGTCGTCAACTCCCTCTACATCAACCCCCAGGACCTCGAGGACCTGGTCGTTGCCAGATACAAGAGATACGAGGAGATCAAGGAGAACCACCAGATGGCTGAGGAGTACCTCACCGACGATGCGGAGATAATCATCGTAGCATACGGTTCCTCCTCCAGGGTCTCCAGGTCCGCGATCGATGCCGCCAGGAAACAGGGCATCAAGGTCGGAATGATCAGACCCATCACACTCTGGCCCTTCCCCGAGAAGTTCATCGAGAAGCACATCGACCACACCAAGGTGTTCCTGTCCGTGGAGATGTCCATGGGACAGATGGTCGATGACGTCAGGCTCGTCGTCAACGGAAAGGTCCCGGTGGAGTTCTACGGACGCACCGGTGGAATAATCCCCACACCCAAGGAAGTACTCGAACAGATCGTCAAACTCAACGGAGGTGTTCAGTGATGACAGTTAAAGGAGAGAGACCCCACGCACTGACCGATGCACCGTTCCACTACTGTCCCGGATGCACACACGGAATCGTCCACAGGCTCGTCGCCGAGGTCATCGATGAACTCGGAGTCGAGGACAGGGCCGTCGGTATCGCCTCGGTAGGATGCTCGGTCTTCACTTACAACTACTTCAACTGCGACATGGTCCAGGCACCCCACGGACGTGCACCCGCCGTCGCCACCGGTGTCAAGAGGGCAAGGCCCGACAACGTCGTCTTCACCTACCAGGGGGACGGAGACCTCGCTGCCATCGGAATGGGCGAAACCGTCCACGCCGCCGCAAGGGGAGAGAACATCGTCGCGATCTTCATCAACAACGCGATCTACGGAATGACAGGAGGTCAGATGGCTCCCACCACCCTCCCGGGACAGGTCACACAGACCTCCCCCTACGGAAGGGACGTGAAGTCCGCTGGAAACCCCATCAGGGTCTGCGAACTCCTTTCATCCCTCGACGGTGTCGCACTCGCAGAGCGTGTCACTGTCGACAGTGTGAAGAACGTCAGGGCTGCCAAGAAGGCCATCAAGAAGGCTTTCGAGTACCAGATGGCCGGAAAGGGCTACTGTATCGTAGAGGTCGTATCCACATGCCCCACCAACTGGGGAATGACGCCTGTCGATGCTCTCCAGTGGATGAGGGACAACATGATCCCCTACTACCCGCTCGGAGTCTACAAGGATGTCGGGGAGGGAGAGCAGTGAGCGACCTCAACATCCTGTTCACCGGATTCGGAGGACAGGGAATCCTGTTCACAGGCAAAGTCATGGCTTACGCCGCACTCATGGAGGGCAAGGAGCTCTCCTGGCTCCCGTCCTACGGACCCGAGATGCGCGGTGGAACCGCCTCGTGCAGCGTCTGCATATCCGACAACACCATCGGATCCCCCCTCGTCGTGAACCCCGATGTGCTCGTTGCCATGAACCTCCCCTCTCTGGAGAAGTACGAGAACGACGTCGTCCCCGGTGGAACCATCATCGTCGACAGCTCCATCGTCCACAAGGATGTCACCAGAACCGATGTCAAGGTCGTCCGCATCGATGCATCCAGGATCGCAGAGGAGAACGGCCTCAAGGGAGCGGCCAACATGGTCATCCTCGGAAGGCTGTTCAAGGAGACCGGTTTCTGCACCGCAGAGAACCTGGACCTCGGACTCCAGAAGTCCATCCCGGCGAAAAAGGCCAACCTCCTGGACAACAACAGGAAGGCCATCTCACTCGGTATCGAGAGCTGATCCGAAACACATTCACGCCTGTGTGATCGTATTGATGTCACACAGGCAGCCTTTCTTCATACAAGTTTACCTCGGCACCCCGTCATCGACTCGGGCATCGTCCATCTTTTGAAACCTACTCCCGAGGTCAAAAATAAGGGAATGGGGCCTGAACACACAATACTCGTTTATACATGATTGATTTCAGCCATTCAGTGAATAACCATGGGTGAGATGACGAAGGCGATGAGGAAAGCGTTCCCCTACACCATCCCGGTGTTGGTGGGTTACGTCTTCATGAGCTTCGCATTCGGCGTCATGTTCACCGAGCAGGGCTATTCCGTTCTCTGGGCGATACTGATGAGAATCGTCGTCTATGCGGGATCGGGACAGTATCTTGCGGTCAACTTCTTCGTTCCGGGGGTTTCCCTGCTCCAGGCAGCGTTCTTGACCATAATGGTCAACATAAGACATGTGTTCTATGGATTGTCCCTTGTGGAAAGGTACAACCGCGTAGGATTCCTGAAAAGACTGTACCTGATATTCGGAATGACGGACGAGACCTATTCCCTGGTATGCACCACCAACATCCCCGACGATGTGGACGAAGGCAAGTTCCTGCTGTCCATAACCCTGTTGAACCAGCTCTACTGGATAGGTGGGACCATCGTTGGCTCCCTAGCATCCACTGCCATCCCGTTCAACTCCGAGGGGATCGAGTTCGCCATGACCGCACTGTTCATCGTGCTGTTCGTCGAGCTTTGGTGCAAGAGGTCTAACAGATACCCCGAACTCGTCGGAGTGATGGCATCCATCCTGTGCCTAGTGATCTTCGGTGCCGACGGGTTCATCCTACCGACGATGATACTGATCATAGCCATCCTGATGATCAACAGGAACAGACTCGATACCGGAAAGATCGAGACGGAGGTCGAGAGGGATGCTTGACACGATGGATTCACTGATCATGATCGTGGTAGTGGCCATAGCCACGTTCTCCACCCGTGCGTTCTCCTTCATCATATTCCCCAAGGGGAAGGAGGTACCTCCGGCCGTCAGCTACCTTGGAAAGGTGCTCACACCTGCAATCATAGGTATGCTGGTGATCTACTGCCTGAAATCGACATCCGTCCTCGCATACCCCTACGGTATGCCGGAACTGATAGCATGCGTCACGGTGATGGCGCTTCATCTCTGGAAGAGGAACACACTGTTGAGCATCGGCGTTGGAACCGTGCTGTACATGTTCCTCGTGCAGTACGTCTTCTGAGAATCAATCACGGGGCGTCATACCGACCGCATCCTCTGCGATCTTCAGACATGCGATGAGGTCGTCGGCAGTGTTCCTGAGGGTACCTGCGTTGTCCGCGCTCATCCTGAAGAAAAGGACGTTGTCCCTGACCTCCGACTCGACATACCCCACGTTATCCGGTTGGAGGGCCTCCATTATGGCCCTCGCCGTCTTCTCATCGGGATAGTCTGCCGAAAGTTCCAGGGACAACATTTGAATTCACCGTTTCTGGGAACGCACGAGGTCAGCGATATACCTTCCGACCTCCTCGGTCCTCAGTGAGCCGCCGAGGTCGGGAGTGGTCCTTCCCTCGTCCAGCGACCTGCGGACGGCATCGTGGAGCATCCTGCCCTCTTCGGGGTAGCCCTGGTTCTCCAGGAGCATCTGAGCGGCAAGCACCGCGGCAATGGGGTTAGCCTTACCCTGTCCTGCGATGTCGGGTGCTGAACCGTGGATGGGTTCGAACATGCTGACCCCCTCGGGGTTGATGTTACCGCTTCCACCCATACCCAATCCACCCTGGAGCTGTGCCCCCAGGTCTGTGAGTATGTCTCCGAACAGGTTGGGAACGGCGACGGTTCCGAATGTCTCGGGACGCACGATCATGGCCATTGCCATGGCATCCACGAACATGAACTCGAGGTCCAGACCGTATTCCCTGGCCTTATCCTCGAATATGGACCTCTGCATGCCGTACACATGGGTGCACACATTGGCCTTGTCCACGAGTGTCACCTTGGTATCGCCCCTGGCCTCCGCGTACCTGAAGGCGTAGTCCGCGAACCTCTCGATACCCTTCCTGGAAAGGAGACCTATCTCGAACGCGAATTCGTCGCCATTGGACGGCACGCCCTTCAGGTCGATGTCCAGATCGTACATCTCCCTGGAGATGGAGACCTTGGCGGAATCCCCGTGTTCTCCGCCGAAGTACCCTCCGGCTCCCATGTAGAAGTCCTCGGTATTCTCCCTGAGGAAATGAATGTCGAAATCGACCTCCCTCTTCAGGGGAACCAGGGGGAACCATGATGTGACGGGCCTGAGGTTGATGTACTGGTCGAAAACCGCCCTCATCTTGAGGAGGACGCCCTGCTCCAGGACACCGGGTTTCACACG
>JAGBGN010000039.1 GCA_017935945.1 Candidatus Methanomethylophilaceae archaeon
AAAAAAAGAAATGTTTTCAGAGGATGAGATTTTGATTCATACGAAACCTGTTTAACTGCTAGATCACACTCCAGCGACGTCAAAAGAACTTTAGTAAGCCAGGACTGAATACCTCGGCGAACCTCGGTACTTACATCCGGCTTCTATCAAACCCGTCATTTACGGGCGTTCTATGGGTACCTCTTTTTTAAGATGGCTTCGAGCTTAGATGCCTTCAGCTCTTATCCACTGCCGCGTGGCTACTCAGCATGCCTTGTCAGACAACTGATAAACTAGAGGCGACGAACCCCTGTTCCTCTCGTACTAAAGGGTCCTTCTCATCAGGTACCAACACCTCCATCAAAAAGCAACAAAACTGTCTCGCGACGTTTTAAACCCAGCTCACGATCCCTTTTAATGGGCGAACAACCCCACCCTTGGCAGCTGCTGCACCACCAGGATAGGGAGAGCCGACAGCGAAGTAGCAAGCCACGAGGTCGATATGAACTCTTGCTCGTGACAACTCAATTATCCCCAGGGTAATTTTTCTGACATCAATCACCCCCATTCAGGAGGTTGATTGGTTCGCTAGGCCATAGTTTCCTATCTCCGAACCCTATTGTCTGGTTCCGAGTCAAGCTAGCTTATACCCTTACATTCTTCGGTAGATTTCTGACCTACCTGAGCTAACCTTTGGGCGCCCTTGTTATCTTTTTGAGGGCGTGGCGCCCCACCCGAACTGCCTGCCTATAGCTGTTCCTCCGGAGAGGTGAGTCGTAAAAATTGACAAGGGCGGTGTTTCATCGGTGACTCGGAGAGATGCTAGCGCACCTTCCTGGGTAACGTCTCCCGCCTACCCTACACATGCCAATTCTTACAACAACAACAGGTTGCAGTGAAACTCCATGGGGTCTTCGCTTTCAGATGGAGGGGTCTGGATTGTGCACCAGACTGATTGTTTTCACTAGCGTCATGGCGGGGACAGTAGAACTCTCGTTGAGCCTTCATGCAAGTCGCCAATTAAGCGACAAGGTATTACGCTACCTTAAGAGGGTCATAGTTACCCCCGCCGTTTATCGGTCCTTCGTTCCGTTGAAACAGAATTTCAGATGCCGACACTGGGCAGGCTTCGGCCTCTATACACATCCTTTCGAACTAGCAGAGACCTATGTTTTTACTAAACAGTCGGAGTTCTCTTGTCACTGCGACCAGCAGCTCTCACTGCTGGCACCCCTTCTCCCGAAGTTACAGGGCTAATTTGCTGAGTTCCCTCGCCACGATTATGCTAACACGCCTTAGGCTACTCACCTAGGGACACCTGTGTCGGTTCTTGGTACGAACATCAAGATTGTAACTATGCTGGTTTCACGGGAACCAGGGATCATCATAAGCAGGCTTACGCCTGCCCCATCACGTATTCACCAACTTCTCACCATTACGGTTCTTCATCGGTTTCGACGCTTAGATACACTGACGGGTGTACAATAACTACCCCGATCCAACAACATAGGCAAAGATCTTGACGGTACAGGAATATTAACCTGTTTCCCTTTCGATAACTTCGATTAAGAGTTACCTTAGGATCGACTAACCCTTGGCTGACGAACATTGCCAAGGAACCCTTGCCCCTGCGGCGACACGGATTCTCACCGTGCTTTGCTGCTACTCACTCCAGGATCCTCGTTGGAACACGGTCCACAGGACTTCACAGCCCTGCTTCTGCCCATGCACCACGCCCCCTTACCAAATTACATTTCTGTATTCTATAGTATCGGTACTCGGTTTAGCCCCGTCCATTTTCTGGGCCCACAATCTAGACCGGTGAGCTGTTACGCTATCTTTAAAGGATGGCTGCTTCTAAGCCCACCTCCCGGTTGTTTTAGACTGCCGACGCCATTTCGTATTACACTTGACCGAAATTTAGGGACCTTAACTATAGTCTGGGTTGTTTCCCTTATGGCCACCAAGCTTACCCCGGATGGCCTCACACCCGACGTCTACGGTGAACGCAAGTTCGGAGTTTGACAGGATGCCGAGGAATTTCTTCCCCTAAGCACCCAATCGGTGCTCTACCTCACGTTCTGCCTCGATCGAGGTCTAGCTGCGACTAGTTTCAGGGGGAACCAGCTATTTCCGGCCTAGATTGGCCTTTCACCCCTATACCCAAGTCATCCAAACGATTTGCACATCAGAACTGGTTCGGTCCTCCACCTCCCCTTCGAGAGGCTTCAACCTGCTCAGGCATAGATCGACCGGCTTCGGGTATCCGCACCATTGACTCCAGGCGAGCACACCTTGTCCCTCGTAAAAAACTGCGGACAATCGGTTTCCCTTCGGCTACCTAATTGAATAGTTAACCTCGCCAATGACCAGAACTCCCTGGATCGTTTTTCGAAACGAACAATATAACACTGGTCCACCAAAATTGGTTTCTTCCCTTTGATGCTATATAAATCTTTGACCGCATGGTTTCAGGTCTTTTAACCTCCCGTTAAGGGTACTTTTCAGTCTTCGCTCACGCTACTACTACACTATCGGACTAGAGACGTATTTAGGGTTGGAAGTGAATGCCTCCCAAATTCACGCGCGATATCCAACGCACGCTACTCGAGAACATCTAAAATCTCCATACTCGCCTTCCTCTAAGGGGCTATCACCCTCTATGGCCTGGTTTTCCAACCAAGTTTGAGTATTCGAGCTTAGGAGTAAAAGAGTCTATAACACCACATCTCCCTTACCTTTCGATAAGGGATTCAGTTTGCCCTATACCGCGTTCGATCGCCTTTAATAACGGTATCTCGGTTGATTTCTTTTCCTGCGGGTACTAAGATGCTTCAATCCCCCGCGTTCCCAATCATTACTGATTATTCCGAAGAATAGGAAGTCCCATTAGGTCATCATCGGATCATAGGCTTCTTGCACCTACCCGACGCATATCGCAGCTTGACACGACCTTCTTCAGCGCTCTAGCCGAACCATCCCCCATGCGGCGTAGCATCGCCGCTGGCGTATGATCTAGCACACGTCCAGGTTTCGTATGATTGGTGATCATCGGACTTTATCCGCTCTCATCCTCCATATACGGAGTCCTACACCACTTCCCCGGAACAGGACCTCTGTCCGGGTGCATCTTCTGATTTGATTCTGAATCACCTGCCTTAGTAGGCAAGCGCAAAATCCCTGTAAACAAGAGTAGTATATAACAACTCCGCTTTACTGGAACTCTTCGTCCCGATCCGTAGATCGAAGACCGTGATTCGGTGACATTCAGTCACAATCATACGATGCCATGCATCGCACAATTCCCTCTATTCGGCGGTTGTATATAAATTTTGCTCATAATACGCATTCACGGCGTAAAGACAACCATCATTGCATCCGGGATTATCGACTTCAACTGCTTGAAATCGGGGTAATATAGACGAATCATGTCTTCTCTGAACATCTTCTTGTCCAACAATTTGGAGACTACGGATGCTTCGACACGACCCTCCACCTTCCATGCGCCGGTTTCCGCAGATGTGTCGGTGGAGACATAGATCGGCAGGCGAAGACGTATACGCTCCGAATCATCGCAAACACCCCAGATCAGGTTCACCTGCTCCTCTGGAATCTCGACAACATCCCCACTACGCAGTTTGAACGTACGGTCACCACTTGTGAACATCTCTTCCAGCGAACGTTTCCCAGAAGCAAGGTTACTGTTCAGATCTGACAACATGGATTCAACGACGGGCATTTGCATGAACGGGGTAACCCCTTGTTTCTACTTTTAACTATACTATATTATAGAGAGTCATTGGACAGCCCTTTTATCCATGACCGATGTTGACCACCCATGGACGAGTCAGATGTTCGCAGAGCACTCTCAGAACACCCATGTTACAACGAGGAAGCGCATCACAAATTCGCTCGCATGCACCTCCCGGTAGCACCGTACTGCAACATCCAATGCAACTACTGCAATCGTAAGTTCGATTGCTGCAATGAATCTCGCCCAGGTGTCACCAGCGAGGTCCTGACTCCACTGGAATCGGTCGAGAAGGTCCGCTACGTCAAGGAACGCATTCCTGAACTCAAGGTCATAGGTATAGCCGGCCCCGGTGACCCACTTGCCAACAAGGCGACATTCGAAACACTGGAGATGCTCAACAGGGAATTCCCCGACTTGACACTCTGCATCTCCACCAATGGTCTGGCCCTCCCTGGTTCCGCAAAGAAGCTCCATGATCTCGGCATAAGGTTCGTCACCGTTACCATGAATGCCTGTGACCCTGACGTCGGTTCCGAGGTATATGATTCTATTATAGTAGATGGGAAGAAACTCACCGGTGTCGAAGCCGCCTCCATCCTCATAGACAGACAGCTCGAAGGCATACGCCAGTGCACCGAACTCGGAATGGTCGTCAAGGTTAACATCGTCATGATCCCCGGTGTCAACGACCATCACATCCCGGAACTGGTCAAGAACGTCAAGAATCTGGGAGTCTACATCGTCAACATCCTGCCACTGATTCCTGTGGAAGGGACCAAGTTCTCCAACAACCGTGCCCCCACCCCTCTTGAAAGAAAGGCTCTGATGGACCAATGCGAAATCGACGTGAAGATGATGCGCCATTGCAGACAGTGCCGCGCCGATGCAATCGGAAGACTCGGCGAGGACCGCTCACAAGAATTTGTCCATTTCAGCGGATGCGGTTCCGGCTGCGGACCATCAAAGGTCGAACTGCCATCATCCACTGTCCGCGATCAATCACTCTTCGCCGTCGCCACCAGCGATGGAACCTCCGTCGACTCGGGTTTCGGTAACTCCCGCTCATTCCACATCTACAGGAGGGTCGACGATACCTTCACCCGTATGGAGATACGTGATATCACGGATGACGAATCCGTATCCGGTGAGAACCATCGCAAGCACATCGAGAACGTCGTAAAATCCATCGGTGATTGCGGGACCGTCGTAGTCAAGGAGATCGGCCACCTCCCATCCAAGGTCCTCTCGAACCTCGGCATCAATGTGTTGGTCACCGAAGGCGATATCATGACGGTGCTCTCGTCATCGCTCTGAACAAACGGATGAGGCTCCATGGAGCCGATCGACGACGGTTCCTGCAAAAACACTTTTATCGATGTCCCTATAGGTGCCCCCATTGAAAGGAGTGTACTATCATGGACGCTCAAGAGATGAGAGAGAACTACGTCAATTTCTTCAAAGAGAGGGGACACGCCTACATCAGTTCGGCACCCCTCATCCCCGAGAACGATCCCACCGTGCTTTTCACCACAGCTGGAATGCACCCCCTTGTCCCATACCTCCTCGGTGAGAGACACCCTGCTGGAAACAGACTCGTCGATTTCCAGAAGTGCGTCAGGACCGGAGACATCGATGAGGTCGGAGATGCCAGCCACCTCACATTCTTCGAGATGCTCGGTAACTGGTCCCTTGGAGACTACTTCAAGGAGGAATCCATCGGATGGAGCTACGAGTTCCTCACGAAGGTCCTCGGAATGGATCCCAACAACCTCGCTGTCACTGCATTCGAGGGTGAGGGGGACATTCCCCGCGACGACGAGACCGCTGAGATCTGGAAGAGCCATGGAATGAGGGATGACCAGATCTACTTCTATGGAAAAGAGGACAACTGGTGGGGACCCGCCGGTCAGACGGGACCCTGCGGACCCGACACCGAGATATTCTACGATGATGGAAGGCCCAAGTGTGGCCCCGATTGCGGCCCCTCGTGCCACTGCGGAAAATTCACCGAGATCTGGAACAACGTGTTCATGCAGTACTTCAAGGACTCCGAAGGAAAGTTCACCCCTCTGAAGCAGAAAAACGTCGATACCGGAATGGGTCTCGAGAGAATCCTGCGCATCCTCAACGGCAAGGAGACCGTGTACGACACCCCTCTGTTCACCGGCATCATCGGCAAACTCGAGGAGATCTCCGGAAGACAGTACGGCGTCAACGATGAGGACACCAAGGCGTTCAGGATAGTTTCCGACCACCTCAGGGCTGCAACATTCATCCTCGGCGATGGTGTCACCCCCTCCAAGATGGGTCAGGGCTACATCCTCAGGAGGCTCATCAGGAGAGCCAGCAGGTACATGTCCAAACTCGGTATCGAAAACGCATGCATGCAGGACATCGCCGCAGTTGTCATCTCCGAGTACTCCAAAGCATACCCGGAGCTCGAGAGGAACAAGGACTTCATCTTCACCAACATCAGCGGCGAGGAAGAGAAGTTCCGCAAAACACTCACAAAGGGTCTGAGGAGATTCAATGAGATGCTCGCCGAGAATGGTGAGAAGAAGGTCCTCGATGGAGAGGCCGTCTTCAGACTCTATGACACATTCGGATTCCCTGTGGAACTGACCCAGGAGCTCGCAGCCGAACAGGGACTCTCTGTCGACATCGATGACTTCAACAACAGGTTCAAGGCACACCAGGAGAACTCCCGTGCGGGTGCAGACCAGCAGTTCAAGGGAGGTCTTGCAGACCACGCTGTGGAGACCACGAAGCTCCACACCGCCACACACCTCCTCAACGCCGCACTCAGGAAGTTCGTCAGTCCTGACATACAGCAGAAGGGATCCAACATCACCGCTGAGAGGCTCAGATTCGACTTCAACCTCGATAGGAAATGTACTCCCGAGGAGCTCAAGGCCGTGGAACAGTATGTCAACGATGCCATCAAGGCCGCAATCCCCGTCGTCTGCGAGGAGATGCCTTACGAGGAGGCCATGGCACGTGGTGCCATCGGTGTCTTCACCGACAAATACGGTGAAATGGTCAAGGTCTACACCATCGGCGATGTGTCCTGCGAACTCTGCGGTGGACCCCACGTCGAGAACACTGCGGACATCCAGGGATTCAAGATCAAGAAGGAAGAGAGTTCCGCCGCCGGTGTCAGGCGTATCAAAGCAGTCGTCGGAAAGTTCGACTGATAACTCTGGCGGGGCAACCCGCCTACCTTTACATCTTTGCCAGGCATGTCCTGGCACACCCATCGTGTCGGTGAATGCCGACGACACATTCTCACTTCTTTACGATATCCATCGATACGACGCACTCTATCGACAGCATTGGACACAGGCCATCGACCATGATGCCCACAGATCATCGATTATGAAACATCATATGTGAACAATACAGATGAGTCGAACCCAAGTCGTATGGAAACAATAACAACCACTACAGGCAGAGATGTTCAAGATAGATGTTATAAGTGGTGGACTGGGCGCGATTTGAACGCGCGACTTCTTGCTTGCAAAGCAAGCGATCTTCCAGCTGATCTACCAGCCCACTAATTCCCACATTCCACAACAAGTATTTAATTGTTTCGTTTATCCAAAAGCACGGAAACTTCGTCTTACCCTCTTTATCACGAAAAGTTAAAACCTAATCCAATTATGGACGTCCATTCAGACGCGCGGACGCTCGCGCGTAATAAAGAGAAGTGTTCGACATGCCTTTATAATAGTGTGGTATGCTAACACTTAGCACGGTGAGAGATATGTTTGGAAAGAACATCAGGCTTGAAAGAATCATGGATAGGAACACTGGAAACTGCGTCATCGTACCGATGGACCATGGAATATCCATCGGACCCACAGAGGGACTCATCGACATGAAAAAGGCTGTCGACGATGTCGCGAACGGTGGTGCCACCGCAGTCCTGATGCACAAAGGACTGATACGTTACAGTCACCGTACCAGTGGAAACGACATCGGTCTCATCCTCCACCTCTCTGCCTCCACCGACCTGGGCGTGACCAGCAACAGCAAGGTCCTCGTGGCAACGGTCGAAGAGGCCCTCAAGATCGGAGCAGACGCCGTATCGGTACACATCAACGTTGGAGCCGAAACCGAACCAGAGATGCTCTCCGATCTCGGAAAGATCTCCAAGGACTGTAGCGAGTGGGGAATGCCCCTCCTCGTCATGGCTTACCCCCGCGGACCCAAGATCGAGAACTCATATGATGCTCACGCGGTTGGACACGCTGCAAGGGTGGCTTCCGAACTCGGAGCGGACATCGTCAAATGCAGTTACACCGGAGACATCGACAGCTTCAAGGAAGTCGTCAAAGGTGCCCTCGCACCCATCGTTATCGCTGGCGGACCCAAGATGAACTCCGACGATGAGATACTCCAGATGGTCTATGATTCCATACAGGCCGGTGGACACGGAGTCTCCATCGGAAGGAACGTGTTCCAGCACAAGAACGTCGAGGGAATGACCAGGGCCATCACAGACATCGTCCTCCGCGGATACACCGTCGAAGAGGCAAAGAAGAACAACCTTGCGTGATTGAGATGGATAGGGAACTCTGGGTAAGGGCGGACAAACCCGATAACAAAGAGAAGCGCAAGGAACTCGTCATATCCGCACTTGAGTCCGGCGTATGCACAGCGATCGTCAGACCCGGCGACGAGGATTTCGCCGAAATGGGGAAGATCGATCTCAAGATCAACGATAATGGAAGGATATCCGACACCGTGGAGCTTGTGGAACTCAGAACCCCTGAGGATCAGGACCGCGCCATGGCCATGGCGGGAAAGAAGGATGTCGTCATCCTCGACTCATCCGATTGGACCATCATCCCTCTGGAGAACCTCATAGCCAAGTATAGGAACTCCGGAACGAAGGTGTTCGCTTGTGCAGACGACACCGAACAGGCCAAGCTGTACCTGCAGACTCTGGAGAAGGGTGTCGATGGAATCGTGATCAACACCCTCGATTCCAACAAGGTCAGATCGTTCGCCAACATCATCTCCGGTAACGAATCCGTGGACCTCTCCGTCGTGGAGGTCCTGGAACTCAGGAACATCGAGATGGGGGACAGGGTCTGTGTGGACACCGTCTCCATGATGGTCCCTGGAGAGGGTATGCTCATCGGTTCACAGGCATCCTGCCTGTTCCTGGTACAGTCCGAATCAGAGGACAATGGGTATGTTGCCGCGAGACCGTTCAGGGTCAACGCAGGCGCAGTCCATGCATATGTCATGGGACCCAACGGAAGGACGAGATACCTCGCTGAACTCAGGTCCGGGGACCCCATCGTCCTCGTGGACAAGGATGGGAAGACCAGGACATCCGCGGTTGGAAGGTGCAAGGTCGAGCAGAGGCCCCTGATCCTTATGACCGCCACCGATGGCGAGAACACATATTCCACCATCCTCCAGAATGCGGAGACCGTGAAACTCGTCGGACCCGATGGTGCGATATCCGTGTTCAAACTCAAAGCAGGGGACAAGGTCTTCGCCAGGATCGAAGCGGGCGGACGCCACTTCGGGATGAAGATCGAGGAGACGATCAGGGAGATATGAAATGAGGATCTGCGCCTCACTCAGCAGCATCGCCGATCTTGAGAAAGCCGACAAGGCGGACATGGTAGAGATACGTCTGGATCTACTCGGAGAAGTACCTGAGGTAAAGGACAAGGACCTACTGGTAACATACCGCGGGGAGATCGACCTCAGCATACTCCCGCCCGGATACAAGGGCATGATAGACATAGGGGAGGAGGACAGACCCGAAACGGATCTGGGAGTCGTGGCATCATACCACGATTACGAGTCCACTCCTGATGCGGAACGCATAATCTCTATCCTGTCCGCGATGGATTCTGATATCAGCAAAGCGGCCTTCGCTGTCAACAGCTTCTCCGACCTGGTCAGCATAGTGGATGCCGCAAGGTCGTTCAAGAAGAGACATGTCATCCTCGGAATGGGTGCTCTCGGCACCGTGACCCGCATCAGGCAGGCACTCCTGGGAAACGAGTTCTCATTCGGATATGTCGGGGAACCGACCGCGCCTGGTCAGCTGAGTGTGGACGAGATGTCTGAGCTGGATGATGACTGCCTGTTGATCGGAATACTCGGAAACCCCCTGTCCAAGAGTGCATCACCACGCATGCAGAACGCCGCCCTCAGGGCATCCGGCATCAATGGAATGTACCTCCCCTTCGAAAGCGAGGACCTGGAACAGGTCGAGGAAGTGATCCGCGGATACGACATCCGTGGAGTTAACGTCACGATCCCCCACAAGCAGGAAATCATGGACCATGTGGATGCGGTGGACAAAGCGGCTTCCGCGATAGGTGCCGTCAACACCATCGTCAATGAGAACGGACGTCTGGAGGGAAGGAATACCGACGTCATAGGCATAGAGACTGCCCTAGACAGGGCGGGCTTCGAAGCCGAGGACAAACGCGCCCTGATACTGGGTTCCGGAGGTGCCGCCAAAGCATGTGCGTACCATCTGTCCAGAAAGGACTGCGACATCACAATCACCGGAAGGAACAGGGAGACGGGCGAGGAGGTGGCCAAGGACTTCGGTGCCACCTACCGTGCACCATCGTCCGTATCACCCAAGATGTACGACCTTGTTGTCAACTGCACCCCTGTGGGGATGTACTCTGATGGACCGTACCCAATCAACATCACGGCCCTGACACACGAGCAGACCGTATTCGACATGGTCTACGGTAAGGAGACCCCGTTGATGTCCGAGGCACGGTCGAAGGGATGCCGTCTGGCATCAGGTGCGGACATGTTGGCGGGACAAGGTGCCGCATCGTTCGAAATGTGGACAGGGGTCGGAAACATGTTCGATATCATGAGGAGGGAACTGGAATGACATCCGAGGGAAGGTCGCACGGTGCCATCACCGTGATCAACGCGATGCCCTGCGGCATAGGTTCGACCATCGGCGTCGGACTGACGACCACTGCGGTGTTCACACCTGAGGGTGATGGACGCGAGGTCATCATAGGGAACGATTCGTCCGAGGACACGACCATGGCCCGCATATGCATCAGGAGGGCATACGAGCACGCGGGGATTCCAGAGCCGGAATGTTGGAACCTCCGTACCGATTCAGATATCCCCGTATCCAGGGGCCTCAAAAGCTCCAGCACCGCGTGCAACGCCATCCTCAGGGCGGTGTTCGCCGACATCGGTCTGGAGATGGACCCAGTGGACCTCATAAGGATCGGTGTCGGATGTGCCAGGGAAGCCAAGGTCACGGTGACCGGGTCGTTCGATGACGCATGCGGTGCCGGACTCGGGGGACTGGTCATCACGGACAACAAGAAGGATGAGTTGCTCCACCACTCGGACATAGAGGATCATGATGTGATCATCTATGTCCCGAAATACAAGATCAGGAAGACCGGACTCCCGCTGGAGGCACTCCATGCGGTCGCACCGGAGATCAGGAAGGCCCTGGATATCGCTGAAGACAGGCCGTTCGAAGCGATGACCATCAACGGACGCGTGATATCTGCTGCCTCCGGAGTCGACAATGGGGTAGCCGAGAGGGCCATGGACATGGGTGCACTCGGTGCCGGCATGTCCGGTTCCGGACCTGCAGTGGCCATCGTCGTACCCAAGGGAGACGGTGCCGGTTTCGCCAGGGACCTGGGATTGGAGGAGGGTGAGATTATCCTCACGAGCACGAGGTGCGGACAATGACGTCCATGTCCTTCAATGGTGGCAATCTGAAGGGTCGTGTTCTCCCGCCACCTTCCAAGAGCCATACGCACAGGGCGTTCTTCCTTGCATCCATGGCACAGGGCCGTTCCAGGATCGGTCATGCCCTGTTTTCCGATGATACTCGTGCCACCCTCGATGCATGCTCGAAGATGGGTTCATCCTACTCCATCGAAGGGGGATCTGTCGACATCTGCGGTGGAGAACTCCATGCTCCTGAATCTGTTGTCGATGCGAACAACTCCGGAACGACCATGCGCATATTCACCGGACTGTGCTCGATGTTCGACAGGGAAGTCACCATCACCGGCGACGAATCCCTGCAGAAGAGGCCAATGGGCCCACTCCTCGACGCACTGTCCCAGAACGGAACCGTGTGCACATCCAGGGAAGGGGGGCTACCGCCGGTGACAGTCAAGGGACCTAACCCCGGGGGAGAGGTCCACATCGACGGCAGTGTCAGCTCACAGTACATCACATCGCTGCTGATGACCGGACCTATGCTCGCAAACGATTCCAGGATCGTGGTGGAAGGCAGTATGGTGTCCGCACCGTATCTGGATGTCACCGCACACATGATGGGGTTGTTCGGTGCAGAGGTCCAACGCGATGGGAATGTGTTCACCGTACGCGGAGGCACCGGATACAGACCCTACGACTACAATGTACCGTCCGACTTCTCGTCCGCCGCGTTCCCATTGGTCGCAGGTGCCCTCGGCGGAGAGGTCACCGTCACAGGCATGGATCTGAACGACCCACAGGGTGACAGGAAGATCGTCGATGTGCTACGCACAGTGGGGTGCGGGGTCACCGTCAACGGTGACACGATAACTGCATCCAAACATATGCTGAAAGGGTGCGAATTGGATATGGGGGAGATTCCGGACCTGTTCCCGATCGTCGCCGTGCTCCTGAGCACGGCCGAAGGCGACAGCAGGTTGTACGGCGCCCCTCAGCTGAAGTTCAAGGAGAGCAACAGGATCGAGACGGTCGTCAACATGATCAACGCCATCGGAGGCGATGCCGAGGCGACCGACGACGGTTGCATCATCCACGGCAAGGATGTGCTCGAGGGAGGATCGATAGTCCACAAAGGTGATCACCGCATCATGATGTCCGCTGCGATAGCATCATTGGTCTGCAATGGACCGGTCATGATGGATGATGCCGAATGCTGTGCGGTATCCTATCCCGACTTCCCCGAGCAGATGGCCTCCCTCGGGATGAATATGGAGGTGCTCTGATGTTCAGTACAGGAGAGGTCGTCAGATTCACCCTGTTCGGGAAGAGCCACGGCCCCTGCATCGGTGGCATATTGGAAGGCATACCCGAGGGATTCGAGATCGACCTCGACCGCGTGGCGGAGGAGATGGAACTCAGGAAACCCACGGGAAAGATCGGTACGCCCCGCAGGGAAGCGGATGCTGTCCAGTTCCTCCAGGGACTCAACGGGAACGTGACTGATGGCAGACCCCTGCTCATCAGGATAGAGAACGGCAACACAGACGGTTCGAAGTACATGAAGTTCTACGACACACCGCGCCCTGGACATGCCGACCTTCCCGCGCTCATCAAGTTCCCCGACCATGACCTTCGCGGAAGCGGCCAGTTCTCAGGCAGACTGACGGCGGCAGTGGTCGCAGCCGGTGCCGTGGCCAAACAGTACATCGAGAGGTTCGGGATAAGGGTCGATGCGTTCTCAAGGTCCATAGGGAATGTGATCGATGAGAACCCGCATGACATCGATGATGCACACGGCTCACGTGCATATGCCACGCGCGCATGTGATTCCGGGACCGATGACCTCATGAGAGCACATATCGAGGAGATAGGTGCTGGAAAGGACAGCGTCGGCGGAGTGGTCGAATGCATAGTGACCGGACTCCCCATCGGTTTCGGAGGCATCTGGTTCCAGGCATTGGATGCGGAGATCGCAAAGGCCATGTTCGGGATACCTGCATGCAAGGGAGTGGAGTTCGGAGACGGTTTCGCACTCGCACGGATGAAAGGTTCCGAAAGCAACGATGGTTACAGGATGGATGAGGGACGCATCGTCACCGAGAGCAACCACATGGGCGGAATCGTCGGTGGAATGTGCGACGGTGCACCGGTCGTGTTCAGGACCGTTTTCAAACCCACGCCATCGATTGGCGTCACACAGAACACCATTAACCTGAAAACCGAGAAGGATGACACCGTTTCCGTCGAGGGTCGTCATGACCCATGCATCGTCCCACGCGCCGTCGCGGTGGTCGAGGCGATGGCGGCGATGACCATTGCCGATCAAATCAGGAGAGGATTATGATGGAACTCAACGATATCAGGGGAGAGATCGAGAAGATCGACTTCGAGATCATGGAACTCGCTCGCAGGAGACTCGAACTTGCCAAACAGGTCGGACTCAACAAAGCCAAGACGAACGCACCGATCAGGAACATAGAGGTGGAGAACAGGGTCATATACCGTTACAGGGGATTCGCCCTGGAGAACGGGATGAATCCCGTGTATGCGGAACTGATATGCAAGACGTTGATGCAGGAATCGATCGAGGAGCAGGCGCTTCTCCCTCGTGAATCCTCGGTAAAGAGACACATCGCTATCATCGGAGGTTCCGGTAAGATGGGACGCTGGATGGGGGATCTCCTCAAGAAATCCGGACACAGGGTGGATATCGTGGACCCTTCCTCCGGAAACGGGTTGACTGTCGACGACTGCAAATGGGCGGACACGGTGATCGTATCCATACCCATATCCCGTACGGAGGCCATGCTTCAGAAACTGGATTCCGTCTGCAAGGAGGATGCGCTCATATTCGACATAGCATCCTTGAAATCCCCGTTCGTGGAGACCCTCAAGGAGATAGGTTCCAGGAGGAAGGTATGTTCCATCCATCCAATGTTCGGACCCTCTGCGGGATCGATGTACGACAGGAACCTGATCGTCTGCGACTGCGGTTCCAGGACAGCTGTCGATGAGGTCGTGGACCTCTTCCGCAACCATGGGGCAAACATGAGGACCATGGATGTGGATGAGCACGACAAGTACATGTCCTATGTACTCGGACTCAGCCACGCCGTCAACATCGCATTCTTCACCGTCCTCGAAAGGAGCGGCATTGATTACAACGACATGAGATCCGTGGCCTCCACCACATACTCCAAACTGATGGACACCAATGAATCGGTCGCCCTGGAGGATCCCTACCTGTACTACGAGATCCAGCATCTCAACAAATTCAGGGAATCGATGCTCAAGGAGTTCGATGATTCAGTGTCCGATGTCGTAGAAGCTGCCTTGGCTGACAATCCGCAAGCATTCAAGGAACTCATGGACAGGGGACGCGAGTACTTCACATGAGTGGGGTGGCCCACCCCACTCAATAGTACTTGCGGTAATCGTACCTCCCATCGGAGATACGACCCATCACTATTTTGAAAACATCTTCCAGATCATCAGGGGCAAAAAGCCCCGATGTTATCGTTGTTGCACCGGCGGAAGACATGAGGGAGACCTTACAGCGGGAGACGCCGAACCTCCTCTGCAACGGACCCGCCGATACCCTGACGACCTGGACCTTGTCATAGTTCACATACTCGGTGACGAGATCGTATGCACCGTATGTGAACCTGAAGGAATCCGTTCCGATGTCGAAATCACGATTTTTCTGAGCCAGAATCACACGGATGAACACCACTGCAGGTATTACGATGATGGCCACCAGGATGCATGATTGGAAGAATATGAGACTGGGGCCAGGCACCTCAGGGTATATGATGAAGGATATAGCCATCAGGAACACCTCCACCATGATGGTGGTCACGATGCCGGAGACGAGCATGGGCACCATGGCTCCGCGAGGTTGCTTCCTGACCTCGGATTCGAAATGAAGTTCTGGACATATGTTCCTCATCACCACAAAAACCTCGTCACGAGCTTTCAAGGGACAGAGAATCGGAATGTTGTTGTCGTTGGCCATTCCCACAACCTCGGCCTCCAATGTCGCCTTACCCAGGATGCGGGCGAACAGGGGCTCACGGATGCGGACGGAATTGATCTTGTTGATATTGAACGAACTGCGGTACTTGGTGAACATACCGCTCTCGACAGTGATCGTATCATCCACGCGGTAGATCCTGTAGTTGTAGTATCTCATGATGGTACTGACACGAGGGACCACTTCCGAGAACATCAGGAATATCAGAGCCGTGATCACCCCACTACCACTTCCGACGAGTGCCATGGCGATCGCGTAAAGCAGCATCAATCCACCGAATATGAACTGGGATGTGGGCTGTCCAAGGATACCGTGCAGGATGATGTCACGGTTGGATACATGGGCAAGGGTCTCCACCAGATTGTCCTCATCGATCACCATCTCCTTGTTGAATATCATGGCGGAGAGCTCCTCCCTAAGCCTGTTGGCCTCATCGAGTTTGAGACACAATGAAGCTTCAGGAACTCCGGAGTTGATACTCGAATTGACATTGAATGTCAGAGTGGCTGTACCGAAAAGGAGATTCACCCACCCCCTACGGACATTGACAGATGCCAGTTTGGCATACTGGATGTGCTTCTCATTACGGGACACCGTGTCACGCAACACATAGATCTCCGAATCCAGGAACGTGAACGTGGTCCTCTTCCAGAAATAGTAGATCATGACCTCACATACCGCGATGACCAACAGGATAGCGGTTGCAAAGGGAACGGCTGCCTCTGACGGCATGCCCTCCACTCCCAGGAGGATGAAGAATATGATCAGCAACATCGCGAACGAGTTGCTCACCATCACGGATGGATGGTTGCGGATAGGAATACTCTCCAATTTCAATCCCTTTCCCTGAGGATGGAAACAACCGTGTCGTTGAGCTTGAGGGCTATGCTTTCCGCGACATCGTCCTCGAGATATGAGATCTGCACCACACCGCCTGCGGTTGTAACATTCACATTTGCAAGGTTGTAGTGACGGTTTATAGGCCCACGTGAGACCTCGACCTGATGGATCCTCTCGATGGGTACAAGCTCATGGGATATGATGAGGATGCCTCTGCGGATCTCCAGTTTCTCATCATCCAACCTGTACCTGTAACGACGGTAGTACACCTCTGGACCTGCGGCCAGGTAGATCACGGCCAAGATCCAGAATACAATGATAGTCATGGATCCAAGGGACATGATCCCTCCGAGATCATCACCATACAACGATAATGATGCCACAACGATCAACGTGAGTATTGATGCCAGTATGAGATGGGAGAGGTACATCGATTTCTTGGATGCTGGATCCAGGATACGATACCCATCAACGGTAAGGCCGTCCTCACCGACCTCGAAATCATATCTGCCCATGGCAGTGCAACCACCAACATCATATAAAAAACGGGGGAAGGTCCCCCGAAGGTTTCATTCCAGGTAAGCGCCGTTGGCACCACTGGTAACGAGTTTGCGGTATTTCCTCTGGACACCCGTCACAGGACGATCGATGGGTTCGATCTTGGCCATACGGTCCGCGATCTCATCGTCGGAGAGTCTGACATTCAATGTCCTGGCAGGGATGTCGATGTCGATGATATCGCCATCGCGGACGGCTGCTATGGGCCCTCCGGCATAGGCCTCGGGGGACACGTGTCCTATGGCTCCACCGCGGGATGCACCGGAGAACCTTCCATCTGTGATCAACGCCACAGACTCACCGAGCCCCCTTCCCATGATCAGGCTCGTTGGAGACAGCATCTCGGGCATACCGGGGGCACCTTTGGGACCCTCGTACCTGATGATGACCACATCTCCCGATACAATATCCCCGGATACTATGGCGTCCGCCGCATCCTTCTCACAATCGAACACCCTCGCCTTTCCACTGAACTTCATCATCTTCGGGCTTACGGCAGACTGCTTGATCACGGATCCCTCGGGAGCTATGTTGCCCTTCAAGACAGCGATACCACCCTGCTCATGGTATGGATTGTCAATCGGCCTGAGGACCTCGGCATTGGTGACCTTCCCCTCGGAAGCCACTTCGGACATCTTCCTTCCGTTACCCATAGGTACATCGGAGAGGCTGTCCCTGAGTATGTTCAGTACAGCGGATATGCCGCCTGCTTCATCCAGATCCTTTATGCTGTAAGGTCCACCGGGCCTGAGGCTGGTGATGTGTGGGGTCACACGGGAGATTGCATCGAAATCATCCAGGGTGACGGGGCATCCGAAATCCTTCGAGATGGCGGGGAGATGGAGCGCCGTGTTAGTGGAACCTCCGATGGCCATGTCCACGCGTATGGCATTCAGGAACGATTCCCTGCTGACGATATCACGGGGCTTGATATCGTTCCTGACCATCTCCACGATCCTCCTACCGGTTGCCCTGGCAATGGATAACTTGCGGGTGTCGTCGGCAAGACAGGTACCGCATCCTGTGAGGGACAGTCCCAGGGCCTCTGTCAGACAGGCCATGGTGTTGGCTGTGAACAGTCCTGAACAGGAACCCCTTCCAGGACAAGCGGCGCACTCGATCTGCTTGACCTCATCCTCCGTCATCGTACCGGCACTATGGGATCCGACGGCTTCGAACACGGACTGCAGATCCAGGGTCCTGTCACCTGAACGACCGACCTCCATGGCACCACCGGTCACGATGAGTCCGGGGACGTTCATGCGACCCATCGCCATCAACATCCCGGGAGTCACCTTGTCACAGTTGGATACACCGACCCAACCATCGAATGCATGTCCCTCGACCATAACCTCGCAACAATCGGAGATCACATCCCTGGAGATCAGAGAGTACCTCATACCCTTGTGACCCATCGCGATACCGTCACATACAGCAGGCACACCGAAGACGAATGGCTTACCGCCAGCCTCGATGATCCCTTCCTTCACAGCCTCCACGATCTCGTTGAGGTGTATGTGTCCGGGCACGATCTCGTTCCAAGAATTCGCGATGGCGATGAACGGTTTGTCGAAATCCGAATCATCCAGGCCATCGGCCCTGAGCAGACTACGGGCAGGAGCCTTGTCCAAGCCCTTCTTCACGGCATCGCTTCTCATGATAGCACTTGAAACGATGATGACCGTGTGATATTTACCGTTTTAGAAAAGATGTAAGGTTGGGAGGGGTTTCCCCCTCCTTGATTTTAAGGTTTATGCGCTGCGGAGGACGATCTCGATGTTGACACCATCGGGGACCTGAATCCTCATGAGCTGCCTGAGGGCACGCTCGTCGGCGTCGAGATCGATGAGCCTCTTGTGGATGCGCATTTCCCAGCGATCCCAGGTCTCGCTTCCCTCACCATCGGGACTCTTCCTGCAGGGTACCTTCAGCTTCTTTGTGGGAAGGGGTACAGGTCCACGGATGTCCACTCCAGTCCTCTGAGAGATTCCCTTGATCTGGGCGCAGACACTGTCGACCTTTGCAGGATCGGTTCCGCTGAGAGAGATTCTTGCACGCTGTGACATCTATTATCCCTTGTTAAAGGAGAAGTAGAGAGGCGTTTATGCCTTCTCGACTTCGATGCACATTCCTGCAGCGACGGTCTGACCCATATCACGGATGGCGAACCTTCCGAGAGGGGGGTACTCTTTTGCGGTCTCGATGACCATGGGCTTGGTGGGCTCGACCTTGACGACGGCGATGTCACCGGTCTTGAGGAAGTCGGGGTGGTCAGCCTTGACCTGTCCGGACTTGGGGTCGATGGTCTTGATGAGCTCGACGAACCTGCATGCAGTCTGGGTGGTGTGGCAGTGGAACACAGGGGTGTATCCGACAGTGATGACGGAGGGGTGGTTCAGAACCACGATCTGTGCGGTGAAGGACTTTGCGACGGAGGGAGGGTTGTCAACGGGTCCTGCGACATCTCCCCTCTTCACATCGTTCTTTGCGACTCCACGGACGTTGAATCCGACGTTGTCACCGGGGCCTGCCTGGGGCATCTGCTCGTGGTGCATCTCGACGGACTTGACCTCTCCCTGAACGTGGGAAGGCTCGAACATGACCTTCATGTTGGGCTTGAGGAGACCGGTCTCGACACGTCCAACAGGAACGGTTCCGATTCCGGTGATGGTGTAGACATCCTGGATGGGGAGCCTGAGGGGCTTGTCGGTGTGCTTCTCGGGGACCTTGAGGTTGTCGAGGGCCTCGATGAGGCAGGGTCCCTTGTACCAGCCGGTCTCTGCGGACTTCTCTTTGATGTTGGTTCCCATGTATGCGGAGGTGGGGATGAAGGGGACTTCATCGGTCTTGACTCCGACCATCTTCATGAGTTTGATCATTGCTTCTTTGGCCTCGTTGTACTTGGCCTCGTCGTAGTTGACTGCGTCCATCTTGTTGATGGCGACGATGATCTGCTTGACACCGAGGGTGGTTGCAAGGAAGACGTGCTCCTTGGTCTGTGCCTGGGGTCCCTCGATTGCGGAACAGGTGATGATTGCGGCGTCTGCCTGGGAGGTTCCGGTGATCATGTTCTTGACGAAGTCACGGTGACCGGGTGCGTCGATGACGGTGAAGTAGTACTTGTCGGTGTAGAACTTCTTGTGGGCGACATCGATGGTAACTCCCCTCTCCCTCTCCTCTTTGAGTCCGTCCATGACCCATGCGAAGTAGAAGGATCCCTTTCCTTTCTCCTCTGCCTCTTTCTTGTATTTCTCGACGATGTGGGGGTCGATTGCACCGGTCTCGAGGAGAATCCTTCCGGTAAGGGTGGATTTTCCGTGGTCGACGTGTCCGATGATGACCAAATTCATGTGCTCTTTCTCTGCCATTTTTCTTCCTCCTAAGGAACTTATTTTTTAGCAATAAGGGGTTTTGTATTTAAGGTTTACAGACCGGAATAGTAATTCGCGTCGTAGGGCTCGGGGTTGAGTCCCTTACGGGTCCTGATCTCTCCGACAACCTTCTTCTGGAGGTCGGGGAGGATCTGCTTGAATCCTGCGTTCTCGATGGACCAGATTGCACGTCCCTGGGTGGATCCACGGACATCGGATGAGAATCCGAACATGTCTGCAACAGGCACCTCAGCGGTGACGGTGGAGTCTGCTCCCTCCTGTCCCATCTCGAGGATTGTTCCACGGCGCTGGTTGATCAGGTTGACTGCTCCTCCCATGTAGTCCGGGGGAACACTGATGAACAGCTTCTGCATGGGCTCGAGGAGTGTCCTTCCTGCGTTGCACATTGCACCGTAGATACCGTCCCTGACTGCGGGGATGATCTGTGCGGGTCCCCTGTGGATGGTATCCTCGTGGAGCTTTGCATCCATGAGGCGGACCTTGAGTCCGGCGACCTTCTCGTTTGCGAGGGGTCCCCTCATCATTGCCTCTTCGAAGGACTGCTTCACAAGCTCCATGGTCTCGTGGAGGTACTGGATTCCCTTGGTGCAGTCGATGAGGACGTTGTTGTTCTTGAATCCGACAACTCCCTTTGCCTCATCCCTGTCCATTCCGAGGTCCTCGAGCTGCTTCTGGAGTGCCTTGGGGTCCTTGATCTTTGCTTCGACGTCGATCTCTCCCTTGCGGATTGCATCCTTGACGGACTCCTCGAGGGGGCTGACGATGAAGTAGAACTTGTTGTGCTTGTTGGGGGACTTACCCTCGAACTCGGTGGGGTTGGCTCCCTTGACGGACTCCTGGTACACGACGATCGGAGGGGATGCGACGATGTCGACACCCTGCTCGTTCTTGATCCTGTACTCGGTGATCTCCAGGTGAAGCTCTCCCATACCGGACATCAGGTGCTCTCCGGTCTCGTTGTTGATCTCGATGTTGAGTGAGGGGTCTGCCTTTGCGATGATCCTCAGAACCTCGACCAGCTTGGGGAGATCGGACATGTTCTTGGCCTCGATGGCCTTTGTGATGACGGGCTCGGAGTAGTGTGCCATCCTCTCGAAGGGCTCCATGTCCTTGACGGAGGAGACGGTGCTTCCTGCGATTGCATCCTTGAGTCCTGTGAGTGCGACGATGTTTCCTGCCTTACACTCCTCGATGGGGGTCCTGTCGGATCCGACCATGAGTGCGACGGTCTGGACACGCTGGGGTGCGTTGACACCGGAGATGTAGAGGGTCTGTCCCTTCCTGACGGTTCCGGAGAACAGCCTTCCGATTGCGATCTCTCCAGCCTGCTTGTCCATGATGATCTTGGTGACCATCATAGCAACCTCACCGTTGGGGTCGCAGTTCAGCATGTTCTTACCGATGTCGGAATCCAGGTCTCCCTTCCAGATGGTGGGGATACGAATCTTCTGGGAGTCGACGGGGTTCTTGATGTGGTTGATGGCCATCTCGAGAGCGACGTCTGCGAGGGGGATGAGCTTTGCGAGCTCTGCCTGTCCGCCCTCTTTGGCGCACATCTCCATGACCATTCCGAGGTTCATTCCGATCTTCTTGAGCTCGGGCCTCTGGAGGTAGGGGATGGAAACTGCCCAGTTGTTGAAAGCGGATCCGAGTGCGACGGTTCCGTCCTGGAGACTGACCTGCCACTCCTTGTTGAGGGGTGCGGGCAGGATGTCCATGATCTTCTGGTTGAACTCGGTGATGATCTTGGAGAACTTCTCGATCATCATCTGGGGGGTCAGCTGCTGCTCGACGATGGCCCTGTCGACCTTGTTGATGAACAGCATGGGCCTGACGCGCTCCTTGAGTGCCTGCCTGATAACGGTCTCAGTCTGGGGCATGATTCCCTCGACTGCACAGCACAGGATGTACACTCCGTCGAGTGCCCTCATTGCCCTGGTGACGTCTCCACCGAAGTCGACGTGACCGGGGGTGTCGATGAGGTTGACGAGGTAGTGGTCCAGCTTTGTGGAGCCGGGCTCCTTGTAGGGAACGACCATTGCTGCGGATGCTGCGTTGATGGTGATTCCCCTTGCTGCCTCCTGCTCGTCGAAGTCGAGCAGACGCTGCTCTCCTGCGAGGTCGGAGGACATCATACCGGCACCTGCGATCAGGTTGTCGGAGAATGTGGTCTTTCCGTGGTCGATGTGTGCAGCGGTACCGAGGTTCCTGATGAGCTTCTGATCCTTCATCAGCTCGACTGCTTTCTTCGCGTTGTCCTCTCTGCGTCCCATGTTCACTCACCTTAGGATCAGCGTGCGGACTGAGCGACCCTCTCAGTCTCCTCTTTCTTGGCGACTGCGTAGGAAGTCATGTCCCCTTTGGCAGCGAGCATGATCTCGTCTGCAAGGCACTCGTAGATAGGCTTCTTGTTCTTGGTGGAAGCGTTGACGACACCGGTGCTCAGGTTGCGGAGAGCGATGTCGAGCCTCCTCTGGGGGGAGATGTCCACGGCCTTGGGGACGGAGATTCCTCCGAACTGGAGCCTGGTGACCTCCTCACGGGGTGCTGCGTTCTCGAGACCCTCGATCAGGACCTGAACGGGGTTCTTCTTGGTCTTTGCAGCGATGATGTCGAAAGCTGCGGAGACTGCCTTGTACGCCTTCATCTTCTTTCCGGTGTACTTCTCAGTCCTCATGATGTTGTTGATGAGCCTCTCGACGATGCTGAGCTTGGACTTGCCGAACCACCTGTTGGCGTGCTTTCCACCGGAGTGGGGAACGTTGGTGGGGGTCAGGTCGATGTACTTTGCGAGACCTCCGTCGTTGACGACGACCTCGGAGGTGTCGTACTTTCCGAAGATCAATGCCTTCTGTGCAACAATCTCATCTGCCATTTCAATCATCTCACAGGTTTGTCGGTCCTTCCCCTGACCATTTCGTTAAGGGAAACGTTGTTGACCTTGATGACTTTGTAACGGACTCCGGGGATATCTCCGTAAGACCTTCCCATCCTTCCTCCGATACCTTCGACCATGACCTCGTCGTGCTCGTCGATGAAGTTGATTGCACCGTCTCCGACTGCGAATGCAGTGATCTGACGGCCGTTCTTGATGAGCTGGACCTTGACGCACTTCCTGATTGCGGAGTTGGGCTGCTTAGCCTCGATACCGACCTTCTCCAGGACGATTCCACGTGCCTGTGCGGATCCCTCGAGAGGATCAGATTTCTCCCTGAGCTTGAGAACCCTCTTCTTGTATCCCCTGTCGAGCCAGCGGAACTTCTGACGGTCCTCCTTCATTTTTCTTGCGGTGTACAAACCATTACCCATGTTTTCACCTCTAATTCATTGCTGAATCCTGAATGTGAACCCAAATCCGACCATAGGTCGGCCTGGAACATCGGTGGCTAGCCCAACATCGTATATAATAACTTGCCCGAGGCGGGGACGGGTGCTCAGATGCCCAGGACATCCCTGCAGGCAGAGCCCAGGATCCTCATACCGTCGAGGATCTGGTCCTCGGAGGGCGTGGCGAAGTTGAGTCTCAGGGTGTTCGACCCACCACGGACGTGGAACGGTCTGCCCGGCATCGTGACCAACCCCCTCTCCAGCGCGACCTCGTGAATCCTCATGGCATCGGACCCCTCGGGCGACCTCAACCATATGAACATGCCCCCGTCGGGACGGTTCCACTGCATGCAGTCGGGGAGGCTGTCCTCCATCGCATCGAGGAAGATGTCGCGTTTCGACTCGTATCCCCTGCGGAGGCCGTCGAGGAAACGGTCGTAGTCGTTCTCGGCCAGGAAGCGGTCGATCACCCTCTGGCAGAACGTATTGGATTGGAGTGATGATGATTCGAGGCACTTGGATGCACTCCCGACCATCCAATCTGGGATGACCATCCATCCCACCCTCATTCCAGGAGAGATCGTCTTCGAGAACGAACCGGTGAGGACGATGTCGTCGGGGACCATCGACTTCATCACCTTGTTGACACGTCCCCTGTAGCCCAGTTCACCGTATGCATCATCCTCGATCATCAGGCAACCGGAATCCGCGATGAGGTCTGCTACCTCCCTGCGGACCCCTGCCGAGTAGCTGAATCCGGAGGGGTTCTGGTAGTTGGGGATCGAGTAGAACATCTTGGGCCCCTTCTCGAGAGCCACGGAGAGCTGTTCCGTGTCGACCCCGTCCGGACCCACATCCACACCATCGAAATCTGGCCCGTAGGCCGAGAACGACTGGATGGCACCGAGGTATCCGGGATTCTCGACGATCATGCCGTCCCCGCGGTCGAGGAACATCTTGCCGAGCTGGTCGAAGCACTCCTGCGAACCATTGGTCATTATGATGTTCTCGTAACCGACATCGACACACAGCACCCTGGAGCACCTCTCTGCGATGCGCTGCCTCAGGGGTATGTACCCGTTGGGACAGTCGTACTGCAGTGCGCTGGCGGAGTCATCGGTGAGGACGTCGTCGACGGCACGCCTCAGACCATCCACGTCGAAAAGCGAGTTGTCGGGAAGACCCGTGGCGAAGGACACCATGCCCGGACGGGCGGCTACCTCCACCAGACCCATGATGAACGAGTCCATGGTGTCGGACACACGCTTGGAGAACCCCGGGTGCATGATCACACCTTCATCTGGAACGCGCGCCACATCATATCGAATGTCACGTTCCTCAGCTCCGGGTTCATGCGGACGATCCTATCGTGCCAGGACCTCACGGCAGCCATGTTGGGCGCCCCACCTGTGAACAGATCGTCGGGAAGCGGTATGCGCTTGGAACGGGACACGTACATCCAACGGTCCCCGGATTCGTCCAAGGCCAGGAACGGTATGTCGCGGACCTTCACGGGGGTGGTGACACAATCGACACCGCCGTGGGCCTCCACGATCTCCGCCTCGACGACGGAGTGTCCGACCTGCACCTCGTTAACACCGCAGGTCAGCTTCACCGTGTCCACGGTCTTGTCCATGTTGTACAGGTTGCACAGGCAGTCGGCTGAAGACGATCCGACCTCGACGGTGATGACACCGTCCTGGAACGTCGCCCTCACCTTGACCGGGTTGCTGACGGTCAGGAACTTCCTGTTGGGGAACGAGTTCACGGTGACGTAGAAACAGTGGTTGGATGAGGGTGATGCATAGACCTCCTCACGTATCTGTGCAAGTGGGATGCGGTACTGGTCTCCCTCCCAGTCAGGTGTCAGCTCACGCTTCTTGCCCTTCTCCTTTCCGAAGAAGACAGTCTTCTTGCGCGCACCGCGTATGGTGACCAGCAGGTCGTCGCCCGACAGGTCGTCGATGTCTATTGATGCATCCCCCATCTGGATGGGGCCAGAACCGGCATCATAGGTCGCATACGGGAGCATCCACACGATCTCGAACTCGATGTTGCCGTATCTGAACGGACCGTATGCCGAGTCGCTGCTGACGTCGGCGGTTCCGGCGTATCCGGGCATAGAGTACTCGACCATGGTGGAATCTGTGAGGTCTCCCTTACCGGCGAACGTACATGTCAGACCGGGTATGGAGAAATAGCTGGCACGGCAGAGTTCGGAGCTACCCTTCTCGAGGATCACCTCGACCAGGCCCATGTCCTCGCCTGTATCCACGACGACCTCGTGGGATGCGGTTGTGGGGGACATCGAATCCACACCGTTTACCGTGGCGCGGACCGTGCAGTCACCGTACTCGCAACCATCCACCGATACGGTGATGATGGGGTGTGAATCGTATATCGGGAACATGGAGCCAGCATATCTGACGTCTGCATCCCTGAACGATGCGGGGAGCTCGATGGAACCCTTCACGGGGACCTTGCGGACCGAGGGCTTCTTGACCTTCTTGACGGCCTTCACCGGCTCCTCGACTTCTGGCGACTCCGCTGCAGACTCCTTCGGAACATCTGGGACATCATCGACCCATACACCTCCTGCGACGGAGATATCCAGATGGACGAGGTCGAGACCGTCCTTCGTGACCGTACCGAGTGCCTCGGCCTTCACGAGCCTGAGTTTGGTCCCGGTGGGGACGACGGCCATGACATCGCCCATTGGCCTGCCCATCGGCATACCCATGTTGTTGAAGAACAGGATCTGACGTGCATGATTCTCATACACCTTTGCACCATCTATGGTGAAAGTGAACGCCTCCAGGGGGGATACGCCGTTAGCTGAAACCTCCAATGTGGAAGGGCGGCTCACCCTGGAACCGCGCTGCTTCGTGGATTCGAGACGCTGCAGGGGGACTACTCCGCCGGAGTACTCGATCGCCGTCTCGAAACGGTCGTCGGGACCTCCGGTGTAACGGGGAACGTAGAGGAAGAACTTGCCTCCCATGAGGTTGAGCTTCGGACCATTGGATGCGAATCCCTTCTTGACCTCCACGGCACCCATTTCAGGGGCCGGCTTCTCACCGGACGCCTTCTTGGAAACCTTCGCGGGTTTCTCACCCTCGGAGAAGAATTCTTCAAAACTCATGTCTGATATGCTCTTATGTCCCTCCATTGTTCTCA
>JAGBGN010000040.1 GCA_017935945.1 Candidatus Methanomethylophilaceae archaeon
GAATTTTCCCGACGGATTATTCAGATTGAACGGAATTTTCCCGACGGATTATTCAGATTGAACGGAATTTTCCCGAAATGAAAGGGAATGGAACCATCGGGAGTATTATGATGATGCCTCCAACCATTGAGGCGGGTGACCTGCTGATACCCTTGTAGAAAGATACCAGGGTCGGATGACCCTGGCAGATGTTTCTCCGACTCACTCCTTGTCTCCGAGGACGGAGCGGATCCTATCGTTGAAGTTGAACTGGTCGATGACCTCCTTCGCGGAACGCCTACCCATCCAGGCACCGGCCCAGGCTGAACCGAGGAACGTACCGATGGAATCGCAGACAAGGTCGGTCAGTGTGTCATAAGGACTGTACTGCGTCTTGGAACCGGTGAACACATCGGAACCATACTCCAGGACCTCCCAGTAGACACTGAATGTCAATGCGATGACCGCAGTCATGATGGACATTCCCCTTCCGGCGAAGTTGATGGTCCCTTTGGAGAAGTACTCCACACACACAAGCACGTAGAACACGAGGACCGCGATGACCGCAGATGACAATGTGTGGCTCACCGTGTCGAAGTTGGCGTATGTGTCGTAGTATCCCATGATGAGTCCGAGACAATGGAACCATGCCGCTGCCATGATCATGAAAGCCATGGGTGCGGGGAATGTGGCGACCTTCGCGAACTTCAGGATCGTCGGTACGAAACAGACCACACCACAGAATACGACGTCTAGTCCGAAGTATCCCTTCCATACAGCCAATCCGAACAGAATGACTCCGAACAACATGCATATTACGTCCACATAGGACAGTTTGGGTGCACTGCTCATGCATCCACCTCCGGGATCAGGAGATCCGTCTTGTCCCTGCCACGGAGCCTTAGTGCAACCAGCACCGAGCATAGGGCGGAGACCACGGTAGCGGCGACAGGTGCGACCATGAGGATCGCATTGGTGTAGATGTCGCTGTCATAGAAGTCCTCGTTGAACACAGGGTATCCTGCGACGTACATGTCCCCGAATGTGAAGAACATGTCGACAGCGGACATCGTCATCGCGAATCCCAAAGCGAATATTATGAGCCAGGGTGAGGTCATCTTCAGTCCGTAACTACGGTCCAGGATCAACGCAACCATCAGTCCGATAAGATAGCACTGGTACGACTGCACGGCTGCGATCAGATACATGTAGATCGGCAGTTCCAGGAAACTGACATCCGTGAGGTATATCGACTTCAGGATGGTGAACAGTATTCCGAGAACCGGTGCCAACAGGGTCATCGCAATCATCTTGCGTCTGAAATGATACCCTAGATCCTTCACACTGGGGATCACCATGACGATGATGAATGCCAGGTCTATGACGAACCACATCCAATCACGCGCCATGAAAGCCACCACCGCCAACACCATCGAGAATGCCACGGATGCGGACACCAGGGTCCTCTGAGTAATCATGCTCTATAATCTGACAATCCATATTTAATTGGGGATGGAGGCGGGGACATCACGATCCGCATACCGGATATTCCTTGTACAGACCATAATGGACCGAACGCAAGGATAAAAACAAACATGTCGATGATACCGTCATGGATGAAAAGAAATTCTGCACCAAGTGCGGAAACGAACTCGCTCCCGACGCGAAGTTCTGTCCCGATTGCGGGACCAGGATCCCCGGAAGAAACGAGGAGCAGGTCCAGGCCGAGAGGGCCATGGTGCGTGAGTTCATGGACAAGCGCCTGAGATGGTGCACCATCCTCATGCTGATCTACTCAGTCCCGTTCCTGTTCATCGGGATCTGGTACAACCTCAACGCAGCGGACCTCGCACAGACACTCATGACCGACCCCCTCTACAAGGATGTCGTCGACATGTTCGAACTGACGTACCAGGAGGCTGTCGATTCCTACGAGGTCGTCGGTATCGCATACATACTGTCCGCCATCTTCGGATTCATATCCGCGTTCCTGTGCTGGAAGAAGAGGATGTTCTGGGTCGCCACCATCACATGCCTCCTCTCGCTCATCACCGGAGTGGCTGGATTCTTCGCGATTTTCGTGGGACTCATCACCCTGTGGATGATCTTCAGCAGCAAGCTGGCCTTCGCCGAGTACTCGGAGCAGTACGAGGAGGCCCTCGAGAGCATCCAGTGATAACCTTTTCCATGCAACCTCCGGTCAAACCGGGGGTTGTACTATTTCCTTTTATATCGGAATCCTGAAGATAATCATCCATGGAATTCCGATCCCTGTTGAAGAAGACCCTATTCTTCATCGTACTGGTCCTGTTCATAGGATTGTTCACGAGTCTGTTCGGTGAATCCAATGCCCTCGTCGGTGTGGTCATAGCCCTGATGGCCCTGATGCTTCTGGGGAAGGACCTGTCCAGGAGACCGCTGACCAACCTGTCGGCACTGATGCTGCTCCTGTTGGCGATGGGTACGGGAGGATACATCTCACTTACTAACCCGTACATCGGGATACCTGTCAACTTCACCCTGGTGTTCTTCATGGTGTTCCTCACCATGCGCGACATCGGATCGCCCGTTTACTTCCCGTTCACTATCGGGTACGCACTACTCCTCTCATCCCCGGTGACCGGATCGGAACTGACCCTCAGGATGATCGGACTGGCTGTCGGTTCCGTGTTCGTGGTGGGACTCAACGTACTTTTCCATCATGGAAGGGATGTCCGCAGAGCGGATGACATCGTGGTATCCATGTGCGACCACATCATCGGATGCATTGACACCCTGAGGGCCGGAGGAGAACCGGACCTCAAGGGACTTGATACGCTCTCATCCGATCTGGACCTGACGGTATACGGTGATGACCACGGTCGCAGGGGCCTCGATGGCAGGGACCGCTTTCTTCTCGATCTGGAATCGTCCCTGCACGGACTCGGACATGCGATATGCAGGCATGTGAAGGATGATGGGGTGTTGGATGACATCGTACATGTCCTGGAGGTGGTCCGGAAGTCGACCGAAGGTGGTATCGGAAAAGAAGAGGTATCGTCCCTGGTGACCTCCATGGAGATGGACCACCCCCACATGGATGTCCGTGTGGTATCGGCATTGGAATCCCTCAGGAGATGCATGGATTCCCCGTCGGACATCCCAGGATCACCAGGAATCAAGTTGTCGGCATCCGTCCGTGAGGAGCTGAGACTCGATTCCGTGAGGACGAGCTTCGGTATACGCATGGCACTGCTGTTCACGATATGGACGTTCGTATGGCACCACTGGGGATTCGAGAACTCCGCCTGGCTGCTGTTCACGACCGCATCCATCGTCCAACCCTACATCGATGGTTCGTTGACCAAATCCGCCATGAGGGTGACCGGGACATTCGCCGGAGCGACCGTGTTCATCGTCATCATGGCCATCGTCGGCAATGACATGTCATTGGTACCGGCCATACTCCTGCTGGTCAACTACATCTACATCCTGTTGGACAGCAAGAGGTACGATGTGTCCATGGTATTCATCACACTGTCCGCACTCCTGATCTACGCTGCAGCCGTTCCAACGGACACGCTGATACTGGAACGCATAGGATACATCCTGTTGGGTGTGGGCATCGCCACCGCTGCGAACTACCTCATCCTCCCATACAGACTCAGGGATGAGAACCTGGAACTGTGCTGCAGATACGTGAACTTGGCTGACAGGATGTTGACCTGCATCAGGAACGGGGACACCGCGGACATCCATGAACTGTCCATGAGGGCAGGAGTCGTATCGAGGAAGATATCTGTGAACAACCGTCAGGATGAGAATCCCACAGTGGATTCCTTCCTGACATGCATGGATGGCCTGATACCCAAACTGATGATGGCATGCAACCATGATGGACGCATCAAGGGGATGTGTTCGGATGCGGTCTCATCGGTGCTGGAAGCCCCGGAATCATCACCCGTGGATGATGTGGAACCCCTCTGTACTGACATGGATAGTTCCTGCAGGGGGTATGTGGCCACAGTGGCCGATGCCAGACTATCCTATATCGAAGGTCGCAGGCTGGTGACCGATGCGTTCACCGGTACCCACCTGCGATCATGTTGAGAAATCAAATCAGGACAAGAACGACTTGGACTGCTCATAGAGGTCGATGGTCGGCTGAAGGGATGCCCATCCCTCCTCAGCCACCTTGACCTTCAGACCGGTCTTCTGGGCGACCTTCTCCACATCCGCCTCGAAGTTCTCCCTGTCGCCGATTCCCGTGTCGATCTTGAGGATGTACTCGTAACCTCCGAGACTCAGGAGCCACTGCATGTAACCGTCCCTTCCGGGACTGATACCGAGGACCTCCCTCATGTCATCGGTGATGCTGGCCATGGTGGCAGCTGCCTCCGCCTGGTCGGCCTCCATGAACTCCTCGTAGTTGGTGGCCATGGCGGGGAACACGTAGAGGTGTCCCATGTAGGCCTTCTGGAGCTCGTTGTACCTGGGTCCACCCGCGATGTTTATACCGACACAGTCATGGCACAGGCACCCGTTCTTGTCGCAGTACATGGCAGATGGCTTGAGGCCCTTGGACTCGCACCACGCCGGTATGTTCCAATCGTAGTTGCCGCAGGTACCCAGATAGAATGCGACGGCGTCGACCAAAGGCTGCATCTCGTAGGTGAGCTTCTCGACGACATCCTTGAGTACGTCCGGTTTGGAATGGAGGCCGAGGTCTATCATATGGATCAGGATGCTGTAGGCTTCGGGATCGAACACGACCTGCCCCGATACGATCTCATCCCATGTCGCGGTCTCATAGGGGATCCCCTCCTTGTCGAGCTTCCTGCAGACGGAACCCTCGTGACCGTTGGTCGCAACGACTATGCGCTTGTCCTCGTCATCGTGGACGAGATTGTAGATCAGGTTGTCGTCAACCATCGGGCACACTATCATTCCGAGAATTCCGCGGGTCATGGAACGTAATCATCCAACATGCCTTTAATCCCTACCTTACAACGATGTTACCTGGAAAACATGGGAAGGGAAATGGGGCCGTCCGGATGGTGCCGGCCGACCCGTTTTCTATTGCCGGGATCAGCCGAGCATCTGCTTGACGACGGTGCATGTGTCGGTTACAGTGTCCCTGTTGAGGAGCTCCTCGGGCTCGATCCATTCGAATCCCTCGTTCTCCTCGTTTATGATGGGATCCGCGTATGCGACCCTGAACAGGAAGGGGTAGACCTTGAACAGGACGTTGCCCTCTCTGACATAGATCGGGCGCAGTACCGCATCACTGCCTGCGACATCGATCTGGGTCTCCTCCTTGATCTCCCTCTTGGCTGCCTCAATGGGCTTCTCGCCCTCCTCGATCTTGCCTGCGACGAGGGACCACTTGCCGGGGAACGACCTGTTGGTCTCCGGGCGCTTGAGTATCAGGACACGACCGTCCATCACGACAGCGGAACTCACTACCTCCCTGTACTGGACATCGTGTACCTCCACTGTACCGGCATCTGCATCGACGGTCACCCTGTCCCCATCCTCGAATATGTTGATGGATGGTATGGAGTCGATCATGGGGATCGACGATATCACCGCACCTGTGGCGACGATGGTCTCCGCGGACTCGTTGATAACCGCTGCGGGCTGCTTACCGTGCACCATGAGGTCGTACATCACGAACGAACCGACGGTGCTTCCCTTTCCCTTGGGGAACACCAGGATCTTGCCTGCGACGTTCCCACCGTTGCCCACACGGACTTCTCCCGTGGCTCCGTCCACTCCCCCGAGGAAACTGAGGGGCTCGTCCAGTTTCAGAACCGTACCCTCCGCCTTACCGGAGGATATCATGCGTCCCTTGAAGATCACATTACCAACTCCATCAGCTTGGTTATGTCCCTGCACATGGCCTTCTGGGAGCACAGGGTGGGGAGATAGTTGCCGGCCTTGGCTGAATTGGTACCGGTCCTCTCGAACGTTCCCTCGATGGGGGCGACGACCATGCATGTATCGGCAAGGACGGGTCCGAACTCCTCCATTATCTTGACATCCTCTGGACACTTGTCACGGACCTCGGCGGAAGTGCAGAACCAGATCTCGATGTCCTTGTTGACCTTCTTCTTGCCCTTGAGGAACGATGCGATCTGGTGCATCTCCTTCTCGGTCAGGTGGGGACATCCGAGTGCTATGAGCTGGATGTCGTCGACGGTGTTCAGCTTGTCGTAGGCGGCCTTGAGTTCATCCTCGCCTATATGGATGACCTCCAGACCGGACACGTCGTAGTTGCCGGCTTCGGGTGTAACCCCCTCTGCATGGTAGAGCGCCACCGAACCCGATGCCGCCATCGCGGCGGAGAGGGTCTTGGCCTCCTCGACCTCCGGGGATATGCCCCTGAAGTAGGGGACACCGCTTCCGATGGCCATTCCGACAGCCTGTCCCAGGAGCGAGTACGAGAATATCGACCCATCTATGTCGGCATCGATGACGACAGTGGGTTTCCTGTTCTCGTCCAGATGGAGTCCGTAGTTGGCGGTCTTACCCAGGATGGCCGCGGCCAGGGCCCCGGGACCTCCCTCCCTGTTGGTCCTGGCTCCGATGAACGAGTTGACGAAGGACAGGGCGGACGACTCTGCCCAGGCGACATGGTCCCCGAGTGTGGGGACATTGGGTCCGATGTACGGTGTGCACGAGCAGGTGGTCTTGATCCCCATGCTACCGTAGAGCTCGATGATCCTGAGCTGCTTCTCGGCGAAATGCTCGGTTATGTGCATCTCCTTCCAACGGGTACGGTCCATCCCCACGGGGTTCAATGTGGATGGGACGGACACCTTGGCGCCGCCGGCGACCATGTCCTCCAGGTACTTCAGACCCCCATCCCCGATGGTCTTGTACGAAGCACCCGACAGATGTGCGGATGTGATGTCGATGAGGTCCTCTGCACCGTAGATCTTTCCCAGTGCAGTGACGAGCTCCATGGCTTTCTGCCGGCCCTCGCCCTGCTCACCGTTTAAAATTGATTCCTCCTCCCTAGTGAGATCCATGGGTGGATGATGGATTACGGTACAAAAATAATATTGCCAGACTCCCCAGTGCAAACGGATTTATTGACTGCTGTCAATCATCGGTTATGAACGCTGGACCGCTGATCCCATACATCCTCGTAGCCGCCGGAGGTGCTGTGGGGGCCCTATCCAGGTTCCTGGTCTACAGGACGGTCGACACATCGTTCCCATGGGCCACGTTCATCGTGAACATCATCGGTTGCACCCTGGCATCGTTCCTGATGTTCAGGTTCGGGGTCAACATGGGGGATTCCCTCAGGACGTTCCTGTTCGTGGGGATATTCGGTGCGTTCACCACGATGTCCACATTCTCGATAGACACTGTCAACCTCCTGGTCGGAGGGAACTTCACCCACGCGTTCATCAACATGATACTGAACTGCGTGGTTTGCATCGGAGGTGCCTTGCTGGGAAGGTACCTCGCGATGCTTTGAGTTTCAATCCTTCTCCACCATGAAACGGAGGCAGAAGGGGATCTTGTCACTGTTCGCCTTGTGGAACTCGACGCACTCCATGCATTTTCCGTGCCTGGGGCAGTCGACCTTCGGGCAGTTGCAGTTGGGATTCAGGGGAATTTCCGACATGGGGATGTCATGCACGTGTCCCGTTATTATTCCGTTGGTCTGCGGATGTCCGCGAACTTGAAGTCCATCATCCTGGGAAGGTCAGAAACGGAAACCTCCAACTGATAACCTATCTTCCCGGCACTGAAGTATATGGTGTCGAATGATTCGGCGGTGGAATCGATGGTTACGGTCATCGGGCGCTTGGTGCAAAGGGGTGAGCAACCGCCGTGGACGTAACCGGTCAACGGAAGCAGTTCATCCTGTTTGATCATCGAGACGGACTTCTCACCGACGGCCGCCGCAGCCTTCTTCAGGTCGAGGACGCCGTCGACGGGGACCATGAAGACGTAGTACGACCTGGGTTTCCCCACCGTGACCAGTGTCTTGAAGACCTTGGCAGGGTCCTGACCGTTGGCCTTGGCGACATCCATGCCACCCAATGCGACATCACCGTAGTAATGGACCTTGTACGGTATGCCGAGTCTGTCCAGATGCCTCATCGGATTGGTCTTCACATCCATGCACCATATTCCGACAGCTGGTTATTTGAAGATGTCGGGGTAGTCGTCCCGACCGTTGTGATGGGGGTCGTGCCAAGTAACATCTACCCACAACCCATACCCCCCGTGATGAGGGTCGTAATCAGGGGTACCGTGCAGGGAGTGGGCTTCAGACCATCCGTATACCGTTCCGCAATCGAGGTCGGAGCATCCGGCAGTGTGTGGAACGACGGTTCCGACGTCGTCATAGACTCCGACAGATGCGATGAACTCCTGGACCATCTCATGTCACATCTTCCGCCGTTGGCACGTGTGGACTCCATCGAGAGGGTCGACGTTCCCTACACCGGCGGGACCGGTTTCAGCATCACACCGTCGGGGAACCATGGACGCGGAGCGTCCATCCCCACCGACACCGCCGTGTGCGATGCCTGCCTCGAGGAGATGATGTCCCCCGGCAGACGTCAGGGCTACCCGTTCACCACATGCACCGACTGCGGTCCGAGGTTCACCCTGCTGAGGTCGATGCCCTACGACCGCGTGGCGACATCCATGGACGCTTTCCCCCCTTGTCCCGAGTGTCACGCGGAATACTCCGATCCATCCGACCGCAGGTTCCACCATCAGACACTGTGCTGTCCCGTGTGCGGACCGAAGTACAGGTTGGAACTCGCCGACGGCACGGTGATCACCGATGAACCCATACGCAGACTCGCCGGGATGCTTGATGACGGTGCCGTGGCGGTCGTGAAGGGCTGGGGAGGCATGCACATATGCTGCACCGTGGACCGCCTAGAACATCTCAGGGAATGGTACGGCAGGAGGAACAAACCATTCGCCATCATGGTAAGGGACATGGCATCCCTCAGGAAGTACGGTGAACCGACGGAGGACGAGGAGCGTATGCTCACATCGCCCCACAGGCCCATCGTCCTCATCAGGAAGGTCCCGTCCGACATCACGGAAGCGGCATCCCCCGGGCTGGACAACATAGGGATCTTCCTGCCCTACACGGGTATGCACCACCTCCTGTTCTCCCACATGCACTCAGATGCCCTGGTGATGACATCGGCCAACGTACCCGGGGAGCCCATGATGACCGATGATTCCAGGGTCGGGGAGCTGGGTGCCGATGCGTACCTCCTCCATGACCAGCCGATCCTCAACAGGGCGGATGACTCCGTGGTGAGGATGCTCGGTGACAGGACTCAGTTCATCAGGAGGTCCAGGGGAAACGTTCCGTTCCACCTCCCCATCGGCATGATGGGCGACGCGGTCGGACTGGGTGCCCAGGAGAACCTCACCGGGGCCGTTGCATCCGGTGGCAGGATATGGCCCACACAATACATCGGCAACGGGGAGAAGATAGGGGTCCCCGAGTACCTCGAGGAAGCTGTCAGGACCCAGATGCACATGGTCGGATGCGAACCGCAGGTCATCGGCATAGACCTGCATCCCGCCTACTCCAACCGCAGGTTCGCACGCAGGCTCTCCGAGGAGACCGGTGCGGAGATCGTCGAGATCCAACACCATTGGGCACATGCATCCGCACTGATGGTCGATAACGACGTGGATGAATGCATCGCACTGACATTGGACGGAACAGGACACGGTGACGACGGTACCGCATGGGGAGGTGAGGTCCTCCACTCCACATTCGATGGATACGAGAGGATAGGTCACCTCCGCACGATACCGCTCCTCGGATCCGAGAAGGCACTGTACGACCTCCGTCGCCTCAAGTTCGCCATGGATTCCATGAACGGAATCGACAACCACGATTTCACCGACGGGGAGGCGATGATCATGGGCAAACTCATGGACCGCAGCGTGAGGACGTCCTCCTTCGGAAGGATACTGGACACACTCGCCTACACCCTGGGGGTGTGCAGGGAACGCACATACGACGGTGAACCCGCCATGCGCCTGGAGCCGCTGCTCGCCAGAGGGGAACTCATCGATGGCTTCGAACCGTCGATATCGGATGGCACCATCGATTCAGTGGAACTCTTCTCCCGCATAACCGGCAAGGAAAGGAGGGAGGATGTCGCATATTCCATCGTATATAATCTGGTAGGTGCCATGGTCGATACATCCAACCAATATGCTGAGTCACATGGCGTGAAGCACATCGGAATCACCGGCGGTGTGTCCATCAACGCCACCATCGCCTCGATGTTCAGGGATATGGTTATATCAACCGACCATCTGCCTTTGATACATTACAATGTCCCCAACGGGGACGGTGGAATATCCATCGGCCAGACAGCCATTGGATTGAGGAGGATACAATGAGCAACACACTCTATGTTCTGCTGGACGGTGCCGAGGACGACCCCAACCCGCAGATGGATGGAAAGAAACCCTTGGAACTAGCGGAGATGCCCTTCTTGGAGAGTGTGGCACCCCATAAACTCCGCACCACGGGTCGCGGATACACGCACCTCTTCCTCAACGAGTTCTTCACGGGACATGCACCGGAGGTGCCCCGCAGTGCTCTCGAGGCAATCGGCCTCGGCCTGTCCATCAAGGACCCCAGCAGGACCGCGTACAGACTCAGTCCTGCCGAGATCAAGGACGGGATGGTCCGCTGGAGCTATCATGTGGAGGAGTTCGCGGACAGGTTGAAAGCCACCATGGAGGCGAACATGGACATGCTCGCCCCGTACAACCCGGAGATCAGGTTCTTCACAGGCAGCAGAGCGGTCCTGACGATGGACTGCGACATCGTGCCGGAGACACCATCGCCCCCTGTGGATGCCCCATTCGTGGAGATACCGGGAATCATAGGCGATTTCGTGATGAAGGTCTACGAGGAGATGGGCGGCATCACCGACTATCCCTGGGCATGCGGGAAGTTCGGACACCAGTATGACCCGTTCCCCTGTGTGGAGAAGCTCACGGCGATATCCGACAGCCCCACATCCCTCGGGATATGCGCATCCCTGGGGCACGACATAATGCTCATCGACGACCTGGACCCCAGGTTCCCTGCGGCACAGGAGGCCCTGGAACACGGAGACGTGTTCCTGCACATTGATGAGGTGGACGAGTACAGCCACCAGAAGGACCCGTTCAAGAAGAAGTGGGTCCTGGAGCACACGGACAAGATGATGGAGAAGTACTTCCCGGATGTGGAGAACATCATCTACTTCGTGGACCACGGGACGTCATGCGTCACCGGAGAGCACATCCTCATGGACGTACCCCTCTGGACCAGCATAGACACCGGACTTCCCGAAGGTCATATGCTCCCATTGAACACAGTAATCCCGACACTCGTCGGAAACAGGAAAGTGACCAAATGACAGGTTTAGAACTGCCACCATCCCTCGGGGTGTACGGTAACCAGAAGATCGCAGAGGATATAATCTCCAGAATCTGGGGTAAACGCGGAGTCTTCACATGCACAGTAGCCAACACACGCACATCGACCATACCCGGTGTATCCGAGGCTGGGGACACGCCCGAACTCACCATGTTCACCGGACCGGCCGATGCGGAGCTCCTCGTCAGCGGGAAGACCACCTGCATGAAGGGGATCCCGATCAACCCCGGTGGAATACCCACCCCCGCCACCCTCACGAAGGCTGCACTGGACCTGTCCGGCATGCCCTACTACATCGTCAACGGTGGATGCGAGATCAAACCCTATGTCCCCTACTTCGACATGGGCGGGGAGTGCGGTGAGAGGATCACCACCGGACACGCCGTGAAGAACGTCAAGGAGATCTACGAGAAGGGATACATGCTCGGAGAGATGCTCGCACGTGCCTACGACTACGTGATCATCAGCGAGAGCTGCGCCGGTGGAACCACCACCGCATTGGGGGTCCTCACCGCCATGGGTGTCCTGAAGGAGAACCTCGTCAGCAGCAGTTCCCCCAACAACCCCAAGGAGCTCAAGAGCAAGGTGGTGGCCGAAGGTCTCGCCGCAGCCGGTATCGAACCCGGTGACCTCGCAGACGATCCCCTCCGCGCCATCGAATGCGTCGGTGACCCCATGATGCCCGCCAACATCGGTATCCTGTGCGGTGCCGCCAAGAGCGTCCCCGTGATTGTCGGAGGAGGAACCCAGATGGCAGCCGTCATCGCCGGAGCCGTGAAACTCCACCCGGAGTGCGTGGGCAACTTCTTCCAGGGAACCACCAGATGGCTCATGAACGATCCCAACTCCAGCATGAAGAAGATCATGGACTGCATCTCCGCCGATGTCCCCATAGTCTATGTCAACGTGGACTACAGCGGAAGCCCCTACGAGGGACTCCAGGCATACGAATGGGGTTTCATCAAGGAAGGTGTCGGATGCGGAGGATCGTCCGTCGGTGCCATCATCGGAACCGCCGGAAAGATCACATGCAAGGACCTGGAGGACCAGGTCCACAGGATATACGAGAAAATCATGGGGCTTTGAGCCCCCACCGCCCTCAGGGGCGGTCCCTTACTTTTCATTCCCTGAAGTAGGACCTCGCCAGGTCCAGTTCCTTCGGCGTGTTCATGTTGACCGCCAACTCCACCCAGTTCGTCTCGAACAGGTACTCCTCAAGATACTTCCCATCCAATGTCCCCTGACGGTTCATGATGCACATGCCGGACAGGACCCAATGCCTACCGCCTGCCTCGCGGGTGTACGACGGGGTTATGCCCACATGGCGAACCGTCTCCTCGTCGACGACGGCTATGGCGGATTCCATTACAGACGGGACGAAGTACTCGATGAAGGTGTCGACCACCTCCGTCGTGATCAATGGGAGGTCGGATGGACAGGTGAGGATGTAATCACCATTCAGGATGGAGAACGAATCGTGGAGGTCGTCCATGAAGCTCTCACCGGAGGTGCGTATGGTCTCCACACCGATGCTGTTGAGGTACTTCTCGGTCTCAGGGGTGTTGTCACTGACGGATACCAGGAGACGGTCGATGTGCGATGATGCGGACAGGGCGTCCACCACCCTCTGGACCGTGGGCACGTCACCCACCAGCTGCATCGGCTTCTCGATACCGCAACGACCCATGCGGGACCCCTTGCCACCTGCGTTGATGAGGGCCTCCATCAGATCACCAACGTCATAGCGATGAACATGAGGAACATGACGACGGGCCTTGCGATCTCGTTGGTGGCGCCCAGGATGTCCCCGTTGACCATGCCGAAGTTCTTGTTGGCCGTCCTGGCCATGGCGTATCCCACCAGCATGGAACCCACGATACCCGACAACAGGACAGCGAATGCGGTGACGATGAAGTCCGTGAAGCCGACGATCTGGATACCGAACACGAGGTCCAGGACCCACATCGAGATGAAATACATCACGAATCCGGCGACAGCGGATACGATCACGCCCTTGACTATCGAATCCCTGGTGGTCATGGCGACCTGACGACCGGCCATACCGTTTCCAGGCTCACCGAAGGCCGCTCCGACGACCTGGGCGTTCTTCACCATGATCTCCGCGACGGGGGCCAGTACGATCAGGGATGCCAGACCGACGGTTGAGTACGCGGAGACCGAAAGCAGGACGACGATGAGCGCAACACCGATACCGCCGGCACCGACGAGGGTGTCCTTCAGGGCACGGACATGGTCCTCCCTCTGACCCGAGACGATCATACCGTCACCGAAATCGGTGAGACCATCGAAATGCAGGAACTTGCTGCCGATGTACACGGTGGCAAGGGCCAGGACGGCATAGAAGAAACTGCTTCCGAATCCCGTCTCGAGACCTATGTATCCGAAGATTGCCAACACGACCAAGACGGCCGCCCCCAGGAGAAGACCGACCACGGGTACGAGGTGGAACCTCGTCTCCATGGAATCCATCTCCCTCTGAGTGATGTCCATGTGCCAAATCGTGAAGAACGATATCATACCCTTCAGGGCGGACATCGCACTGGTGTCATCGCGGGTGTTTTCATGACCACCCTCTTCTTCAGTCAACGTTTTTCCTCCTCATTATGTCGGAGATGGCGAGCGTCAACATCTCCATTGTTCCGGAACCCATACCGGGTTCCCCATCCGTCACTGAACGGATGATGTCACGGGTCATACCCGCGACGCATTCATTGCCGTCACCGATCAACGAATCGGTACGACGTGAAAGGTGATACATTATGTCTACGGCCATCCTGGTGCTGTCTTCGGACAACATCTCCCCGGTCCTCTCCTCCCCGTGTTCATCCACGAGGATTGACCTCAATCCCAGACGGTCCATGACGCGGTTGGCATCCTCGGGCACGGGATGCTCGAAACGTGTTGCCAGCGCATGACCGACGGCGGCCCTCACCGCCCTTGCACCGGCTATGCCCACCGATGATGCGGTGCCCGCATAGTCCGCACGTCCCTCCCCGATGGGGGAGAACACGGCCATGGAATCTGATGACGTACCCGTCTCCCGGAATCCCCGATCGGACATGGCGGCGGACTTGGCCTCCACCAGGGGGATCATCAGATTGACCATGCCGGCAACGGACAGGGGTATCGGGGATACGATGGCTATGTTGATCGTGCCCGCCATCATCCTGGCGGCCCTCCCCTGGGATATGCGGAAACGTCCCTCCCAATCCTCCAACTCCTCTCCGGCCACGATGTGGTTGCTGAGTCCGGCGGTCGCTATGGCCTCCACCTCCAACCCGTCGTGCACCCCGACCTTGACGTTGAACACGTAATCGACCTCTGCGGCGGTCATCATGCCGACGGTATCCTCCGGGAGGCCGAGACCGACCCTCACGCGTTCCGCATCGGAACGGGGGTCGTCGGTCATGTAGTTCTTGGGGACCTGCATGATGAAGTATGCGGAAGCCGTCGACAGACCGCCGTTCAACACGGCGCTGCTGAGGACGTCCATCCTCTCCTTGAAACGGACCACACCCACGGGCGTGCCCTCGAAATCCACGACCTCGTATGATCCGATCATGCTCAAGCGAACACCCCGGCGATCCAACGGATGAGATCGGCCATCAGGCCCTCGGCGAACCACTGGACGTGTATTCCGACGAGTGCGTAGAGCACTATGCCCACGATGACCATGAACAGTACGGAAGCCAACTCGATGAGACGGCAGCAACGCCTGACATCATCGGATGATGGCAGGGGGCCCGTACCCATGACGTAGGTCCCGACCTTCTCCATGCTTATGCCCATGACCGCGGCGGTCGCTGTCATCGAGTAACCGCTGTTGGGACTGGGCGTCTTGGTGTGCTCCGCCTTCGCGGCAGGCACGGCGGCCCTCCAATCGAGTCCCTTCAGACGTGCGGCCAATGCGATGAAGTACGGGGAGACACGGGATGTCAGGAAACCCAGGACATCATCGAACTTGGCAGGAAAGAACCCGAGACGTGCGTACTTCTCGTTCAGGTACCCCCACATGGCATCCATGAGGTTCGCACAGCGGAACATGACCGCTCCAGGCAGACCGAGCAGACCGAAGAAGAACACAGGCGAGTAGACGCTGTCCACCAGGTTCTCCGATACGGTCTCGCAACAGGAGGATGCGACATGGTCGGCATCCATACCCTTCGTGTTGCGGCTGACGATCATCTGCACCTTGGCCGCGGCGGACTCCACATCGCCACGATCCAGGTCGTCGCAGATGGGGTCGCAATGGTCCCTGAAGGAGAAGACCGCGAACGAGATCTTGAATATGAATGCGGTGGCGATGATCCAAACGACCTCCCCTGCAAGAGGGGATACGAGGTCACCGACCAGCATACGGCATCCGGTCGTGATCGCGAGACCGATTCCAGAGAACAGGATGAACACGAGCAGGTATGACAGGAAACCCCACACGGTCGCCGAGAACGAGGTCCTGTTGGTGATCCTGCGGTCGATCGCGGACAGGATGTTGCCCATCCATCTGAGCGGGTGGACGGAGTTCGGGACCTCTCCGATGAAACGGTCGATGGCTATCGCCAGGACCACCACCAACACTGCATCTACCCAGGGTTCCAAACCATCACCCATTGATGACCGAATCCACAGCGGCTATGAACTTGCAGTTACGCTCCCTGTCCTTCACGCTGTATCTGACATAACCCTTGAAGTCCTCTCCGAAGGATGCACAGTCACGTATCATTATGCCATGGTTGAGCATCTTCCTCTTGAACGTGTCACCATCCATACCCAGTGACTCCAGGGAATTGAAGTAGAAGAACGAGTCGGACACGTTTCCGGCAGGGAATCCGATGTCCCTCAGGGATGAGTTCATGACCTCGGACTCGACAGCCATAACAGATGCTGCATGGTCCACATAGTCCATGTGATCCGATATCAGGACCTTTGCAACCGTCTGCTCGATCTGTCCGACGTTCCAGGTCATGCGGACCTTGTCCATCTCGGATATTATGTCGGCATTGGAGAATGCGAATCCGATGCGGATCCCGGGGATGGCGAAGGACTTGGTGAGCGATGATGCCACGACCAGATTGGAGAACCTGTCGACCATTCCGGAAAGGGTTATGTCCATGTATCCGGGGACCAGCTCGAGGAGGGTCTCATCGAGGAACACGAGTACACCACGCTCCTCGCACTCACGTACGATGCTGACGATCTTGTCACGTGGCTCGACCCTTCCGGTAGGGTTGTTGGGATTGCATATGTAGAGTGCCTTCACGTCATCGACGTTGTACATCAAAGTGTCCAAGTCTATCCTGAAATCGTTCTCGGGGAGGAGGTCGTTCCATACGATCTCAGCTCCGACGATCCTGCACTGCTGTGCATACTCCGCGAAGGAGGGACGGTTCAGGACGACGCGGTCACCTGGTTTGAAGAATGTATTGGGAACGTTGCGTATGATGTCGGACGATCCAGCACCTATGGTGATGCAGTCCGTGGACACGTTGAAAGTCTTGCTTATGACTTCCTTCAACTCGGCACTGGAATCATCGGGATAGTGTCCGATGTCATCGATGCAACTGGCAATAATCTCCGCCAGTTCGGGTGGAGGTCCGAATGGATTGAGGTTGTGACTGTAATCCTCTATCCCATCCATCTTCCAGGCCTGGCCTCCATGAACGGTTTTCGGCATGTCAAACAACTCAGCCCTGGGAAGAATACGCCCCTTCATCATATCGTATATAGAATTATCTTGATTGTATATATGCATTGGTCGGATGGGTCGTCCATACCTCTCAACATGAAGTCTGGCACATTCATGGTAATGGTGAAAAACTGTCACATCCCCATAGGAACACATACTCCCAATCTAACGGTTCAGAGGACCGATGGGAATCGTATCACTAAGAGATTATGGAAACCTGTGGGCTGAAATCATTATGCAATCGATATGATGTTCGATGCAATTGTAACCTGCACGATTGTCATTCGACTGCATGGGTGTGGCCACCAACCATACATATCATTCGCATCACTCAACTACTCGGGAGAGGTTTCCAAATACCATTGATGCGATTCCATAACGATGAAGATCTCCACCCGTGGAAGGTATGCCCTGCGCATGATGTTGGATGTGGCCATCCACAGTAAAGATGGACCTGTGAGTTTCAGGAATGTCTCGTCACGTCAGGGGATCTCGATGAAGTACATGGAACAGATCGTCCCATTGCTTGTTGATGCTGGATTCCTAAAA
>JAGBGN010000041.1 GCA_017935945.1 Candidatus Methanomethylophilaceae archaeon
GTCCTCAAGGACATCAGGAAACGTTTCATCGATGAACAGCCCCTGGCAGGGCTGAAGATCGGTATGGCACTGCACACCGAGGCCAAGACCGGTATACTTGCAATCACACTCGCGGATGCAGGAGCCAAGATCCGTCTCGCCAGTTGCAATCCCCTCTCCACAGATGATTCCGTCGCTACCGCACTGCGTGAGGAGTACGGATTGGAAGTCTATGCTAAGAAGTGGGAGACGTCACAGGAGTACTACAACAACCTCAACACCGTGTTGAACATGGCTCCCGATTTCATCATCGATGACGGTGCGGACCTCATCGCGATGGCACATACCTCCCGCAAGGACATCCTGCCCAACATCAAGGCTGCGAACGAGGAGACCACCACAGGGGTCGTCCGCCTCAGGGCGATGGCAGCTGACAAGGCTCTGAAGTTCCCCGTCCTGGACGTCAACGATGCGAAGATGAAGTTCATGTTCGACAACAGGTACGGTACCGGACAGTCCACCTTCGATGGATGGATGAACGCCACCAACCTCATCATCGCTGGAAAGAGGCTTGTCGTCGCAGGTTATGGATGGTGCGGTAAGGGAGTCGCCATGAGAGCCAAGGGACTCGGCGCTTCAGTCATAGTCACCGAGGTCGACCCCATAAAGGCGATCGAGGCCAAGATGGATGGATTCGAGGTCATGCCCATGGTCGATGCCGTGAAGATGGCAGACATAGTGATCACCGTCACTGGTTGCAAGGACATCATCACCACAGAGCATATCGCGGCGATGAAGGATGGTTGCATCATGGGTAACGTCGGCCACTTCGACAATGAGATCAACAAGGTGGCATTGGACGAGATGTCCGATTCCTGTCAGCGTGTCCGTGACTTCATCGATGAGTACAAGATGAAGGATGGTCGCAGCCTGTATCTCATCGCCGAGGGCCGCCTCATGAACCTGGCTGCCGGTCAGGGACATCCCGCTGAGATCATGGACATGAGTTTCGCCACGCAGGCCTTGGGAATCGTGCACATGACCCGCAACTACATGAACATGGACAACCAGGTCTATGCCGTTCCGCACGAGATTGATGCCCAGATCGCCAGTTTCAAACTGCAGTCCATGGGTGTCAAGATCGATACACTCAGTGATGCCCAGGTCAAATACATCACCGGATGGGAGGAAGGGACCTGAGCGAACCTTTCCTGTCGGTATACGGTCATGTGACCGTAGACCAGATCCTGACTGTCAGGAAGCATCCGGAACCCAACACCTCCGAGGACGTGCTCACGAAGACCACCGTCCTCGGAGGGACCGGCACCAACATCGCAGTCATGGCTGCATCCCTGGGATGCCCCACCGCACTGTGTGCGTTCGTCGGTAACGACTTCCCCTCCCAGTACGAGGAGATGATGGCAGCATCCGGTCTGATCATGGATGAGTTCGTGCATGTGGACCGTTACGAGACATCGACCGCGGTCGTCGTCAACGATCCCGATCTGATGCAGAAGGTTCTCTTCTATCAGGGTCCCCAGGGATACGCCGACGATCTGGGGATAATGCTCAAATCCAATGCATCCAGATCAGAATACGTCCATTTCTGTACTGGGCAGCCATCATATTACACCTCCGTGATCGAGGAGGTGAGGGGAGGTCCGAAGATATCCTTGGATCCTGCACAGGAATCTCACAGGATATGGAATGCCGAGAACTTCCCCCGTGCGCTCGCATTGTCCGACAACCTGTTCTGCAACAACTTCGAGGCGGAGTCCCTGAGGAAATACATCTCGAAGGAGGATATACTCGATGCGGATGTCGACATGGTGGTCTGCACCAGGGGTTCCGAGGGAAGTGTCGCACGTATAGGTGATGAAATCATCAACATCCCATTGGTCAAAGCTGAATCCGTCGTGGATGCTACGGGAGCGGGTGATTCGTACCGTGCCGGATTCTACACCTCCCTGTACAAGGGTCATGAGGTCGCAGAATCATTGGTGATTGCTTCCGCAGTTGCTTCGTTCGTCGTGGAGAAGACCGGTGCCCTGACCAACATCCCGACATGGGACCAGGTCATGGAGAGGGCCGAACCCTACATCGGCCAGATAGCATGACCCTGTATGCGATATCGGGAACCCCCGGGACGGGGAAGACCTCCGTCTCGGCGGAACTCCGTTCTCGTGGATATCATGTGGTGGATTCCAACGACCACATACGTTCGAAGGGATTGCTGGGGGAACTGGATGTCGCACGTGACACGTACGAGGTGGACCTGGATCTCCTGAACGATTCCCTTGAGGAGTACAGGTCGTCCGATGAGGTCTTCCTCCTGGACAGCCATCTCTCCCATTTCATGGACTGTAGCGGTATAATCGTGATGAGGTGCAATCCGGACATACTGGCAGCGCGCCTCGAGGCCCGCGGCTACGGTCCTGACAAGGTCCGTGAGAATGTCCAGTCCGAGATCCTGGACATCATACTCTGTGAGGCGACGGAATCGGACATTCCCGTGTACGAGGTCGATTGTTCCGCGTGCGGCGTTTCCGTTTCAGCAGACCATGTTGAGAAAATCCTAAATGGGGATGTTGGGAATTACCTCCCCGGAAAGACCGATTGGTCACAGGAGATGGACAGATGGTTCTAGACGGACAGAGAGCGAGGGCTGATTTCGCATTGACCCCTGTCGCCAAGAAGATGATTAACGTGAACCCCAACCTGGTCTCATGGATGGGTCTGATACTTGCAGCGGTCTGTGGAATACTGTTCTTCTTCAGTGCCCGCGAGGGCATGGACTACCTGCTCCTTGTCGGTGCGGTCACGGTCCTGGTCTCCGGATACTTCGATGCACTGGATGGCAAGATCGCCAAACTCGCAGGCAAGGCCGGACGCAAGGGCGATTACCTCGACCACGTCTTCGACAGGTACGCGGATGTGTTCATGATCGGTGGTGTGGCAGTCAGCGCCTGGTGCGACCCCTACCTCGGAATGCTCGCCTTGATCGGCGTCCTCCTGACATCCTACATGGGCACACAGGCACAGGCTATTGGTGCACCCCGTCTCTACGCCGGACTCCTCGGTCGTGCCGACAGAGTGGTGCTGTCCACACTGTTCCCCATAATCCAGTATGTCATGACCCTCATTGGATACGGTTCATTCACCGTCATGGGGTTCGACATCAACTGGCTCGAGATAATGATGATCTGGTTCGCCGTCGTTGGGA
>JAGBGN010000042.1 GCA_017935945.1 Candidatus Methanomethylophilaceae archaeon
GATTGAACAACAGAATGTTCACCTCCTGCCAGGGTGGTACCCGATGCGCCGGTTGTTGGAGATCCGGTGCACCGGATCTGCCCTCCTCTCGGCATGATCATGTTGTCCATCAGGGATTTAAAGAACGTATGTTGCGGTCAACAAACAACATCAACGCAGTCCTCAGAAATTTAGTTCCCTCCAGAATTTCTTGCTGTGGGTCTATCCATCCTATGAATCAAACAAAACAATAATGTTGACTGCAACACGATGGTTAGAAATAGATAGAAGATTCATCAAACTCATCGCAGGATGTGAATGACGGCTCCCTAAGGAGCCGGATCCGTGAGGTGGATCAATCCCTGTCACCCCTTTATGGGATGACCATGATCACCAACACCTCATCGGTGATGATAATCACGAGGGTGCCACGAAAGTGGCGAAGATTGAACAACAGAATGTTCACCTCCTGCCAGGGTGGTACCCGATGCGCCGGTTGTTGGAGATCCGGTGCACCGGATCTGCCCTCCTCTCGGCATGATCGTGTTGTCCATTAGGGGATTTAAAGGACGTATGTTGCGGTCAACAAACGGAAAATGGATCGGATGGGTCCTGTGAAAAGAAGAACGGACCCATCCTGGATGGTTTCACTCGAATATGTCCTTGTAGATGGACTCGACCAGCTCGGAGTACGTCATGCCCTTGTTCTTGGCGACATCACGGATCAGGTCCATGGTTCCGGAACCGTACTGGGCCGCCTTCTTCCTCTTGTCGGCGATGAACGGGTATCCGAGGTTCCTGGCGACCTGCCTGAGGAGCATCTTCCTGGAATCCGCATCCTTGGGCTTCAGGTCCTTGAGGTCCATCGCGTTCACCTGCATGGTGACCAGGGGGTCCATGTAGGGGTAGAGGACCTTCTTGCCGAACTTGTCCGCGACCTTGGTCTCATGGGGGATCGTGGATGTGATGAGCTTTCCCATGTCGGATTTCCTCGCCCTGTCGAGCTCGTCGTCGGTCATGTCGATGTACTTGGAGTATCCTGCGAATAGCTCGTCGGCCCCCTGTCCGGAGAGGACGTACTTCTCATGGACGGTCCTGCAGACGAAGAACAGGGGGAGTTCGAAGGAGAGCGTGAGGGGGCTGGATGTCTGGGTGATGGAGATCATCTCCCTGAGCCTGGCCTCGATGTTGTCCTCGGTGATGGGGACGTGCAACCAGGGCAAGCCGAGACGCTCGGACATCTCCTGCGCCATGACCACATCGTAGGATTTCTCCTTACCCGATGTGTACAGGGTGACGGACCTGGCGTAGTCCTTTGCTATGGCTGCGACGAGACCGGAGTCGAGACCGCCGGAGAAGGCGACCGCCACATCCTGGTCCTCGACACCGTTCCTGATGGCTGATACGATTGCATGTTCGAGATTCTCGGAATTCACGGACATGCGTCATGTATCCTGATTCTCGTTCTTAAACTATCACCAGTATCATCTCAGCACGGTGCGGTTAGCACCCTGTGCATACAACCGACTCCGAAAATGTTATCTAACCTCTCACCCACTCACCACCATGGACGGCGTTACGCGTATCGGTGTGTCATTGGAACCTGAGCTCCTGAAGGAGTTCGACGAATCGATATCCAAGAAGGGATATGTCAGCAGGTCCGAGGCGATACGCGACCTCGTGCGTGACTCCCTGGCCGAGAACCAGTGGAAGAACGACGACGAGTGGATGGTCGGGACCGTTGTCATGGTCTACGACCACACCATAAACTCCCTCGGCGACAGACTCACCAACGCCCAGCACGCACACGGCCACATGGTGAAGACATCCGTCCACATACACCTGGACCACGACAAGTGCATGGAGATCCTCATCTGCGAGGGGAAGCTCAAGGACCTCAAGGCGTTCTCCGACGAGATCACATCCATAAAGGGGGTCCTAAGGGGAAGGCTCACCATGACCGCCCCCAGCAGCGGCAACATCCACCACATCGGCCACAGGCACTGACTTCTTCGGATCAACGGATGCCGGTGGCATCGTCCGCCACCGCCCCATCCGTCACCGTACTTGAAACGGGGGGACGCTCCACCTGTTCCGCAGGCGGGTCCACTCCGTCGACGCCTATTATCACCGTGGACACGGAACCGTGCATCCCGTAGCGTATGTTCAGGAACTCCGCCGTCGGGAGCGACGGGTAGAACACCAACACATCGTTCTCGAGACCGTCCACGGACAGTTCGCTGGCATCCAGCTCCATCCTCGCATCGCACATGCCGATCCTGGATGCGTACATTATGAAATCCGGTGAGAACCAGATGACGTCGGGGTCGTCGGCATACAGATGGTGGGTGCCGGGTATGACCTCGTGCCCGATGACCGTGCCGTCGGTGGAGACCATCCTCAGGGTCACCTCCTCCGGACATCCGAAACCGCCGTCGCAGAACATCACCAGGACCAGACCCGTCGACAGGCACCTGTGGAGACCGACACCGTGCATCCTCATCAGTCCGTCGGCCACCACCATCGACGATTCCGTGGACAGGATCCCATCCAGGACGTCGGTGGGCAGCGGCTCCACACGGATGACCCCCGGGACCGAGCACATGACCTCCCTGAAACGAGCATAATCCATGTGGTCCGCACCCAGGGGATGGTTGAAAAAACCTCGTGGAGCTGGATTCGCAGTCGGAAACTGGTGCCCGTCGGATGGACGCCCGCGGTCCATCCCATGATCGGATGGTGGAAAACGCTGCAAGTCAACCTTTTATAATTCATCGGGGATGCTAGAAACCGATGAGGAAGCTGATTATCACCGAGAAAGCCAACGCAGCGAGGAGGATCTCGACGATCCTGTCTGACGGGAACTCCCGTTCGAGCACATCCGGTGGTGTTACCGTCATATCCTTCGAGACCGGAGGGGACGAGTACAACGTGGTCAGCCTCAGAGGACACATCATCGAACTGGACTACCCCGAGGAGTACAACGACTGGGGTGGCATCTCGCCGGTGGAGCTGGTCAGGGCACCCCAGGTGAAGAACGTCCGTGTGAAGTCCATCCTCAACACAATCAAATCACTGGCCGCCCAGTCCCACGAGATCATCATCGCGACCGACTTCGATAGGGAGGGAGAGCTGATCGGCATGGAGACCGTCAAGGAGATCGGTGTCGACATGTCGATGGTGAAGAGGGCCAGGTTCAGCGCCCTCACCAAGGGCGAGGTCGAAGCCGCCTTCGAGAACCTCGCCGAGCCCGACGAGCGCCTCGCGGACGCCGCAGAGGCCAGGCAGATCGTGGACCTGTCCTGGGGTGCCGTCCTCACCAGACTCATATCTTTGTCATCCGGACAGGTTGGTAAGAACTTCATGTCCGTGGGCAGGGTCCAGAGCCCCACCCTCAAGCTCCTCGTCGACAGGCACGAGGAAATAGAGAACTTCGTCCCCGTACCCTTCTGGAACATCGTGGGAAAGTTCGGCATGCTCGCATTCAAGGGGGACCATGAGACCAACCCCTTCTGGGACAAGGACGAGGCGGAGGCCGTCATGTCCGTGGTATCCGATGAGAAGACTGGTAAGGTCTGCGGATTCGACGTGTCCATGAAGGAGGAGTACAGGCCCGCACCGTTCGACACCACGCAGATGCAGGTGGAGGCCAACAAGATCGGGATACCGCCCACCGTGGCCATGAAGCTGGCGGAGGACCTGTACACGGGAGGTTACATCTCGTATCCCCGTACCGAGAACACGGAGTACCCCAAGAGCCTCGGGATCAGGAACGTCCTGGAGAAGCTCAAGGACTCGGAGTTCAAGTCCGAGGTCGAGGAGATCCTCTCCCAGGAGAAGATCATCCCCTCCAAGGGTAAGAGGCGCACGACGGACCATCCCCCCATCTACCCCACTGCCGCCGCATCTTCCGACAAGATGAAGGGGGACAAGTGGAAGCTTTACGAACTAATCGTCAGGAGGTTCCTCGCCACACTGGGCCCCAACGCCGAGGCGGAGGTCACCAAGTGCTCGATCGATGTCGCGGGACAGATGTTCGAATCCGAGGGTTACGTCCTGAAGAAACCCGGCTGGAAGAAGTACTACAAGAAGTACCTCAAGAACGCCGATGTCAGGATCCCCGCCATGAAGGTTGGCGATGTCATCGACATCCGCTCCATGAGCATCGTCGAATCCGAGACCAAGCCCCCCTACAGGTACAACCAGGGTTCTCTCATCCAGGAGATGGACCGCCTGCAGCTGGGTACCAAGAGTACCAGGCACGACATCATATCCAAGCTGTTCTCCAGGAACTACGTCCAGGGGAACTACATGATACCCACACCCAGCGGTATCGCCCTCACCAAGTCCCTGGAGAAGCACGGTGGCGGGATCACCGAGCCCGACATGACCGCCAAACTGGAGGCGGACATGATGAGCATCTCCGAGGGTGAACGCACACTGGAATCGGTCGTCAAGGACTCGCAGGACATGCTCTACGAGGTGGCCACCAAGATATCCACCGACTCCGAGTTCATCGGACAGGAGATCAAGGCGGCACTCCACTCCCAGCAGCACATCGGCATATGTCCCGCGTGCGGTAACAACATGTCCATAAAGAGGTCCAAGAACGGCAACTTCATCGGATGCGACGGTTACCCTGAATGCACCCGTGCATACCCCATGCCCAGGGGAGCATTGGTTCAGACCACCGACGGAAAGTGCGATGTGTGCGGACTCCCCCAGCTCAGGATAATCAGGAAGGGCAACCCTCCCATGATCCAGTGCATAGATCCAAAATGCACCAGCAACACCGACAGGAACGAGCTGGGACTCTGCCCGACCTGCGGGAACGGTCAGATCAGGATAATGTTCTCCAAGGCAGGAAGGAGGTTCGCGGGATGCTCCAGCTGGCCCAACTGCACACAGACGTATCCCCTGAGGCCCAGGGGGACCATAACCCCTGCGAAGAGGTCGTGCACCATATGCAAGGCACCCATGCTCAACTTCGGTACCACCGAGGAATGCATAAACCCCGACTGCCCTGGAAGGAAGAAGAGGACCACCAGGGCGAAGAAGACGGAGGTCGAGGACACTCCCACGGAGTGATCCTACCTTCCCACCTTCTTGATTCTCAAAACGATTTGCATTCCCCAATTGTTTCTGTTTACTGTTACCCATTGTGTTGAAACCACTCTCGACAGTTTGTCGACAGTCGGACGACAGTTTGTCGACAGTTCATCGACAGTTTATCGACAGTCGGACGACAGTTCATCGGAGAAGAACAGTAGCTCACAGAAGATCTGCCTCAAGTGAATCATGGTTCCATGATTGCCTGAATGAGTAACACGAATCAAATTGAAAGTAACATACTATTAGATTCTAATAGTATGTTCAAAAACACTCAGAATCAACGATTCCCTCATAGTGTTCGTTGAGTGCGTCGATCTCACGGGAGATACGGATGTTCCTGCAGGACATGCATTGGAGCTCCTTTCCGAGTTCGAGTTTAACTTTCATCTCGGAACGGTCCTGAACAACGACACGA
>JAGBGN010000043.1 GCA_017935945.1 Candidatus Methanomethylophilaceae archaeon
CGACACGTGAACGGACAGTGTTGAAACGGGTCCTCTCCTCCACCAGTTCGGACGAAACGACCTCGAATCCCCCGAACAGTTCCTCCAACCTGTCACGCGTGTGGAAGGTGTACTCGAAATCCCCCTTACTGCGCGAACCTGAACGCATATCGTCCGGTGTGAACAGCCTGCAGAACACATAGCCTCCGGGTCTGAGGACACGGCGGATCTCCGACACGGCCTCCACGAGACCGGGATCGTCCAGATTCTCCAACACATGAACGGCGGTGATGTAGTCGAAACTGTAGTCATCGAACGGGAGGTCCCTTATGTCGACGACCTCGAAGCGTGTGCGGTCCGGCAACATGTCCCTGCACATCTCCACCGCACGCTGTGAGAAGTCCACACCCGTGACGTTGAAACCGTTGTCCACAAGAGTGGATGATGTCTTGCCGTTACCACAACCTAGATCCAGCGCATCGCCCGAACACGGTATCGGGATCCGGGAATTGCCCCTCCATGGACGGGGGTTGGATTGGTAGAACTCATCCCAGAGCTCATCCTGTCTCATGAGAACGCCTCATCTATGGTCATGAGCCATTCGAAGAACAGGTCCAGTACGCGGGAGGTCAGCTTCACGAAGGTGACGGGTGGACCTTTCATCATGCGGTTGGGACGCATTGAAAGCTTGAGACCGTTTATCTCGAAGACCTTGGACCTGTCGGCGACGGAGTTGTTGTGGGTGACGAGGTTCCTCATGACGAGTATGTCCTCCCATTCCTGGAAATCCTCCTTGCTGATGTAGGACATCTCGGCGGAAGCCGCGATTATGTTCCTGAGGTACAGGTAGTTGCGACCCTCCATGGATTTCTCCCTGAGCATCGACCTCTTGTAGGCCTTGACGGAATCCTTCGCGGCCTTCTCTATGGATGAGACCGTGTCGACGAACATGTCGCGTGTGACCGTTACGATCCTCTCCGTGAACTCCGGACCCAGGTCCACGGGGATGTCCATGCTCTTCCAGGTGGTGTTGTAGAATGTGACGACCTCTTTGGTCAGGACCGCACGGTTGTAGACGTTCCAGAAGCACATGGAGCGGAAGTCGTTCTCCCTGTCCGCTATCTCCGAATCTATCTTCTCGGCATACACCTTTGCCTTCGCTAGGAAAACGTTCAATTCCTCCAACACAGCGTCCATGACCCCGTATCCACGGCTATGTTCATAATCCCGACGCAGTTCCCTGCGGTAACAATAATAACGATATCCGTCTTCCCAAACCTCATGAAATGTCCGAAATGCGGATTCGACAATCCCGAGGGAACACTCTTCTGCGAGGAGTGCGACTGGAGGACCGACCAGATATACAAACCCGAGAAGAAGCGCAACCCCCTGGCATTCGCAGGTGTTGCATGCCTGCTCGGAATACTCTCACTCGCCACCTGCCTGACTGTATCCGGTGCTGCCGGTGCCGGTCTAGGTGCGATCGGAATGGTTCTCGGTGGATACTCCGTGAACCTCCCCAGATACATCGCGGGTTCCAACAAGGCACTGTGCATGTCCCTCGCCGGTCTTGGTATCGCCCTCAGCGTGATCGGTTTCCTCTTCGGACTGGTCGAACTGGTGGGATGATCCCATGGCGGTCTACAAGGGAAAGTACATACTCCAGGGTCTCGGGACGATTACGCCCGAGATGGAGCACGACCTGGACATCGCATATGACATATGCATGTCGTATAGGGAGGACTTCCCCTGCGAGATGTGTGGTAAGTGCTGTCACCAGCCCAACATCATCATCCGCCCCGAGGAGATCGACAGGGTCGCCACTGCAGGTGGCATCCCCCTCTACACATTCATGACGGAGTATGTCGCACCCACCGGTGACGGCATGTTCCTGTTCAGGAAGACCAAACCCTGTGCTTTCCTCGGTGAGGACAACAGGTGCAGGATATGGAAGAACAGGCCCCAGATATGCGATGACTTCCCCTATGCCGTGTCGATGTTCATGAGCAGGGTCTACCTGGCCCTGACGAACCCCGATGCGGACATACTCGACCTGATCTCCTACATGGATGACACGTGGCCGTGCACCGCCGTCATCAAGAACGACATATCGAAGAAAGTGGAGGAGGGACGTAAACTCGTCTCCCCCCGCAATTGAAACAAATTGGTTTTTCCGGGTTCCCTGGGAGGGCTCACAGGCTCCCCAGGAACTCCAACGTCGCACCCGCATAGAAGCGGGGATCCATATTGTGTCCCTGACCGCCTATGATCAGGAACTGGGAATCGGGGATGGCGTCGTAGACCTCCTCACCCATCTCCAGCGGGACCATGGTGTCATCCTCACCATGGATGATGAGGACGGGGACGTTCAGACCAGGAGCATCTGCCGAGAAATCGTGTGCATCCACAGCCATCAACTGCCTCGCCAGACCCTCTGCATCCTCTAGTTTTCTGGGCATCGGAACCTTGTCGCCGATCTCCTCCATATGCCTGAACATCGATTCGGTGAAGCAAAGAGCGTTCATAGCGACATACAGGGCTTCCATCGATGCGGAACCGTCCAGGACCATGCGTGCCATGTTCCCCATGAGGTATGCGGAACGTGCGGGCCTGCGGAGGTAGGTGGACACCATGATGACACCCTTCAACCTTCCCGGATACCTGGCTGCGAGGGATTGCGCTATCAGTGAACCCATGCTCCATCCCAGGACACTGAACCTGTCGACACCGAGATGGTCCATGAGTGCGACTATGTCATCTGCCATGTCGTCGATCGAGAAATCTCCGGAATAGATTGTATCGCCGACACCACGGTTGTCCAACCTTACGACCCTGTAACCTTCCAACATCGGGACCATGTTCTTCCAATACCTGAGGTTGGAACAAAACCCGCTCACCAGGACCAGGACCTCCCCCGACCCTGTGTCCTCGTAGTTCAGACCAATGCCGTTGATGTCGACGTTCATGACCGCTCGAATCATCCATACAATAAAACCCTATACATGCAAACCAATCATCCTGCATGAAAGTCGTCGCGTTCAACTGCAGCCCCAGAGCCAACGGGAACACAGCCCACATGATAGCAACAGTTCTGAAGGTCCTCGAGGACCACGGCATAGAGACAGAGATGGTACAGGTCGGCGGAAACGACCTCCATGGTTGCAGGGCATGTCAGGGATGCTCCAGGAACAAGAACATGAGGTGCGTACTGTCCGACGACATGCTCAACGACTGCATCGAGAAGATGGTGTCGGCAGACGGGATAATAATCGGATCCCCCACATACTTCTCAGACCTCACGACTGAGGCGAAGGCCCTCATCGACCGCGCAGGATACGTTACACGCGCCAACGGCATGGTGCTCAAGCACAAGGTCGGTGCCGCCGTCTCCGCAGTAAGACGTGCCGGGGGCATTTGCACCTTCGACAGCATCAACCACTTCTTCTCGATCAACGACATGATCACCGTGGGATCCTCCTATTGGAACGTGAGCCTGTCCAGGGTACCCGGGGACTACGAGGAGGATGCAGAGGGTGTGAAGACGATGGAGGATCTGGGAGAGAGCATGGCTTGGATCCTCGAAAAGATACACGGGTGATAGGTTGTCCAATCCCATGAAGAAGATCCTTCTTATCGTGATGGATGGTCTGGGCGACAGGGGGTGTGACGACCTCAGGGGACTTACACCGCTGCAATTCATCAGAAACCCCAACATGGACTGGTTCGTGGAACACGGTTCCGCAGGGATCTGCGACCCCATCGCACCCGGGATACGCCCCGGAAGCGACACCGCCCATCTGGCCATCCTCGGGTACGACGTCCAATCAATATACAGTGGAAGGGGACCCTTCGAAGCGATAGGTGCCGAGATGGACATACAGCCCGGGGACATTGCATTGAGATGCAACTTCGCCTACGTCTCCGATGACATGGAGGTCCTCGACCGTCGTGCCGGTAGGATCAAAGCACCCGAGACGACGGAACTGGTCGATGCCCTCAACGACCTCGAGATCGATGGGGTCGAGTTCATAGTGAAGGAAAGCACCGACCACCGTGCAGCCCTGGTTCTCAGAGGATACGGTCTTGATGAGAGGATCACAGATGTGGATCCGCAGGGTGACAACGTCCTCAAGACCTGTGAACCACTATGCGAGGAGGCGGAGTTCACCGCCGAGGTTGTGAACAAGTTCATGGTCGAGTGCTACAACAGGTTGAAGAACCACCCTACGAACAGGAAACGCATGGCGGCCGGTCTTCCTCCCGCGAACATACTCGTACCCAGGGGTGCGGGTTCGTTCCCGTACATAGAGCCGTTTCCATACATACACGGCATCTCCGCATGCTGTGTCTCGGGAGTGGGGATGATCAAGGGCATCTGCAAGGCATGTGGAATAGACGTGTATCCCCTTCCGGAATCATGCAACGGCGGATTGGATACGGATTTCATCATGAAAGCCGACTGTGCCCTGGAGGCACTGGAGGACTACGACTTCGTGCTGATGAACTGCAAAGCACCGGATATCGCCGGCCATGACGGGGATGCCAAGCTGAAGAGCGAGGTCGTGAAGCGCCTTGATGCCATGATGGGTCATATCAGGAAGAACATGCCCGATGACCTGGTCATCGTCATGACATGCGACCACTGCACACCCTGCAGCCTCAAGGATCACAGCGGGGACCCTGTCCCCATCGCGATATACACCAAGGGATGTCTGAGGGACGAGGCGAAGGAATTCAGCGAATCCGGATGCTGCCACGGGTTCCTCGGAAGGATCAGGGGCAGGGACATCGTCCCCATATGCATGGACCTGGCCAACCGTACAGAGAAGTACGGTTCATGAGAACAGGTCCAACTCCATGCTCAACGACCCGCCGGTGGACAATGTCACCTCCATCGACGTGCCCCTGGCGGGTGTCCCATCTCCGTCCCCGATACGCATCTCCTCACCTATGTAACGCAATGTCAGGACGTACGCATGACCCGAACAGGAAACGTCCAGGACATCCTTCGCATAATCGATCGGGGTTGTGTCACCGGTCTCCATGGCGTACGCCAGGAGGTCCGGAAGATACGCCAGTGAATCATCGTCCAACACGGTGAGGTCCGACAACCTGACCTCGACCGAGGTCAGATCCTCCAGTAGTGCAGATGCATCCTCCGCTTCCCGGGCCCCATCGGTGTAATGCACGGTGACCGACACCGCCAGCATTATCACCAGCATGAAGACCACTGCATCGACGAAGGCTGTCATCCCGCGTTTGTTCATCTGCATACGGTCACCCCATACACGGCCACAATGCTCCTGCCACCGTCCGCCGGGATCAGACCCGTCCATGAACGCGTGTGCAGATCACCTTCCATCGAACCCACTATCACCTCATAATAATCTGATGAGAAGAAAGGAACGGACACGGTCACGCAGATCCCGGAGTAACCATTACGGGCGATGAATCCCGGTAGATCATCCGACGATTCCAGGATGACCGTCCCCTCGACCATCGATGCCTCCAGGGAAAGGTCCTCCAACGGATCCACAGGGTCACCTGTCACTGTTATGGTCGAAGCCACTGACCCCAGGTATGCCATCAGAACGAGGACCACGGCCATCATCGACAGCATGGCCTCCATGAATCCCATATCGCCCCTACGTCCGAACCTCATGGGATTGATGTGCGTACGGGATGTGATAAAACGATACGTGTGCGGTAACTGTTACTCACACCTTCCTCTGGTACAGACCACGTGTGAAGTTCTCACCACACATCTGATGAAGTCTCTCCTTCGCCTTGTCGGTGGGGTTCCTGCAGACCTGTCCGACGGTCTTGACCAAGGCCGAGGGCCTCTTCCTGAGATCCAGACCCAGAGAGCTCACTCCGGAACGTCCCAGCTCGGGGGCCAGTTCCAGGAGGTTTAGGTCGATGGAGTTCAGGAGGTGTCCGTATCCCCTCTTGTCCGTGTATACCGGGAACGTCATACCCTTCTCGTCGGTGAGCATGCAGTCACCTATGCCGGGATCACGGGTGTACATGAGTTCGGTCCTTCCGAAAGCCATGACCTCGTACCTTCCGGGACGGTGTGCTATCAGGTCGGAGACCTCGTTACGGGAAAGCTCCACGGAGAGGGTCGTCTGGAACGCTTCCATGGGGAAAGACGAGTTGAACACGTTCATGATGTTGCTGATGTATATCTTCGGGGCACCCTTGCAAGCACGGTACTGTCCGGGGTTGTTGACCATGACCGGGCGGTCTGTGAATGCATACTCGTCCGCCGCATCAAACCTTGGAAGAAGTGCGACACACTCCACCTTCTCACCGCAAACCTCGATCGCCTCATCGATGCGGTCCATGTTGTCGAAGTAAACCCTGTCCGCATAAGGAAGAGCGGCCTCGACGTTCTTGATTGTGGACAGATAGAACGAGAGTTCGGGCTTCAGGTTCCTGTGGGGCTGCTTCTCCAACTTCACACGGACCTCACGCCTCTCGGTATCCCCGTTCAGTTTCGGGGTGGAACCAATAGTGTTCTTGATCACATCTATGCGTGGATCGTACGTACGGTAGATCTGGTAGTCCCCGTCCGGGATCTTGAACGGAACGTGGATGGGATCCAGATCCATGACCTTGAAACCTCCGACCTTGACGTCCCCGTTGAATATGGACAGCCCGTCCTTCAGACCGACAGGTTCCTCGAAGCTCGACACTATGGTGTTGTTGCGGATCTTCACATCCGCTATGAAGAATCCCCTGTTATCGGGATAGAGCGACTGGACCGGTGACTCGACACCGTCGAGGTAGCCCGCGCACGTACCACGGTTGAAGACCGTCCTGAGAAGTTCGAGGGTGTCATCGAACTCATCACCGAACTCACCCTTCTCAGCCATGGAATAGGCTTTGGTGGCCAGATAGGTGTAGGCAGGAGACCTCATGCGACCTTCGATCTTGAGGGAAGTCACACCGAGGTCCCTGAGCTTCTCGATGTGTCCTATTCCGTAGAGATCCGCACTGCTGAGGTGGAATCCAGGGATACCGTCACGGTCATAGCGCTTCCTGCAGGGCTGGGCACAGGATCCCCTGTTGCCACTGCGTCCACCGATGAAACTGGACATCAGACATCCGCCGGACATGCAATAGCAGAGTGCACCTTGGATGAACACCTCGGTCTCTATGGGTGAATCGGGTACTATCTCCGAGAGCTCCTCCAGGGTCAGCTCACGGGCCAGGATCGCTCTGGACAGGCCGTGCTCTGAACACCACTTGAGACCCTCTAGCGAATGGATCTGCATCTGTGTGGAGGCATGCTTGGGTATGTCGATCGTCCTCAGGTGCTTCAACATACCTATGTCCTGGACGATGACTGCATCCGCACCGATGTCGGCCAGGAACCTGACGAATGAGACGGCATCCTCCATCTCGGAGTTCTTGATCAGGGTGTTCACGGTTACATTGACCTTGACGCCGTGATCATGGGCATAGTTGACAGCACCTTCCAACTGGCTGTCACTGAAATTGCCCGCGAAAGCACGAGCTCCGAAATCCTTTCCTGCAAGGTAAACAGCATCGCAACCACCCTTGATGGCCGCTGCCAGACTTTCCGGCGATCCGACTGGTGATAATATCTCCACGGTGTTCCCTATCCTGCCTCGGTTTTAAACGATTTCGTTGGAGTGGAATTCGATGCATACTTTCGATTCCTGAATCGTGTGATTCGGATACATGCGAGTTATCGACAAAACCTTGGATTATTCGCTTTTCGATTACCGCCAACATTACCGCCATTACCGCCAAAACAAAATAGAGATTGAGGGCTGGATGATTCAGAAAAAACAAACCTCGATCAGGTTTGTTTACTCGATTCCCTGACCAACCATTGCCCGTTACAAGTGGTTCCTGTACGAATCAGCCACCTTTCCGCTTGAGGTTGGATATCGTGCACCCCACAGCCCTGATGGATGGATGATCGGTATTAACCTCCCGTCATTTCCGGAACACCACCTGATATCCATCGTTACCGCAACATCCATCGGTTAAATCCGCTCAGACGAAGGACGTTCCATGGAGCTCGACATACGGAGGTTGGTCGGTGTCACCGAAAGATCGGAGACCCGCTTCAGGATGGATGATGGGACGCTTGTGATACTGTGCACCAAATGCATGTACACCCCCGTACCGGGATCGGATGAATGCATAGGATGCATGGTTGATTCCATGGCAGAGCATGGTTCCTCAGATAGGATCATACTCCGTACCGGAAAGGACATAGAGGTTTCCGGAAGGTCGTACAGGGTCCTCAGGGAGGTCGCTTCCCTGAAACGCTGGTCCATGCAGACGAGACCTTTGAAGAACCGCTGTTCGAGATGTCCGGTATCGAGGAACAACGTGATGTCCGCCGTATGGACAGAGTTCCCGCGGAACTGCATAGAAGCGGGTAGGGCCATGCTGACCGACAACGAGTCCACGGGGGAGGAATGCATCGTGTGCAGGGATAACACCGAACGCGCCCTGGAGCATCTGGAACACGGACTGGACCGCATCATGGGTTCCATGAGGCCGGTGGCCGGAAGGGGGGATGGTGTTTGAGCCTCCGCATAAGGCCGTTTTGCGAGATCGTGCGTCCGGATACGGAGAGACATCCCTTCACCCTGATCCCCCGTGCTCCCGACCCCGACCTCCACATCCCACCCGTGGAAAGGACCGTCCCCTCCATCGGCGGTGGGGAGTTCGGGAGATTGTTCTCTTCGTTGGTCTCTGGTAACGTCAGGACGAAACCATCGTACACCGATTGCTGGATCCTCGAACCCACACCGGATTCCTCCCCGATATCCAGGTACACGACCGATGACTGCACCGTGTCGATATGCAGGTGCCCGGACGGTGCCATCGAATACTCTGTGACGCCGAGGGAGTACGGATACACTGAACCGTTGAACAGGCTTGTGTCCGGGATCGTGGATGACGTCAGGAACCGTTACAGGAGGGAGGGTTTCAGCCTGGACCGTGACACGGTGATGTCCGTTGCCCGTGACCTCGTCGTCGAAAGGCATTCCGAGCTGGAATCCGCCTGTTCGGATGGGACAGACCTGGAGATGGTGTCAGAGGACATATGCAAGATAGTCCACAGGCACTCGGTAGGAGCCGGCATCTTCGAGACTCTGCTGGGGGACCCCCACATAGAGGACGTGTACATCGATGCGCCCTGCAACTCGAACCGCATCCACGTGACGATGAACGGCATCGATGGTCTGAACTCCCATATGCGCTGCCGCACCAACCTGATGGCGGACAGGAGGGAGGTGCTGAACCTGGTGAACATACTGAAACGCTCCAGTGGGTTGAGGTTCTGCAGGAGCGACCCGGTACTGGAGACGGATTTCAGGGAATTCGATGCCAGGGCCACGGTCATCGGCTATCCCATGAGTCCCAACGGGGAAGCGGTGGCCATAAGGAAGCACTCAACCAAACCCTGGACTCTCAGCAGATTGGTGTACAACGGGACCATCGATGCCCGTTCGGCCGGTCTCCTCTCGTTCCTGGTGGATAACCGCGCCACGTTCCTGGTGTGCGGAGCCAGGGGTGCCGGAAAGAGCTCCCTGCTATCGGCCCTTATGTTTGAATTCCCGTTGGAGCAGAGGATACTCACCATCGAGGATACCATCGAGCTCCCAGGGGAGATGATGAGGAGGATGGGGTACAAGGTGCAGTCGATGCTCATCGACGACAGGATGAACGGCGGCCAACCATCCAGGTCCGAGGAGGCATTGAGGGTCTCCCTGAGGATGGGTGAATCCGCCATAGTCCTGGGAGAGGTCAGAGGCGATGAGGCCAGGATGCTCTACCAGAGCATGAGGACGGGTCGTGCAGGCAGTTCCGTCATGGGCACGATACACGGGGACTCCGCCGAATCCGTCTACAAAAGGGTGGTCCACGACATGGGGATATCCCCGGAGGCGTTCGCAGCCACGGATGTGGTCGTCACCCTCCGTACGATCCGTGACAGGAGGAATGGCCACCTAATACGCAGGATGGGTGAGTTGGTCTCCACCTGTGAGGAACAGGGTTCCTTCATCGATATAACGGATCCCGAGGCCCTGTTCACATCACCGGTTATGAAGAGGGTTCTTCAGAACTCCCGCATGGGGAGATCGGACATCCTCAAGGAGATACGTGCCCGCTCCATGATGCGTGCGGTTCTGGCGGATGCCGGGCGTTCGGACGAGAGTTTCCTGGGACCGGAGTGGATCGCAGTGGCCAACGACATCGTCTCAAGGTCGTCCTCGGGCGAGACTGCGGAAACATCCGTCGAGAGGCTGAGATCGCGCATGAACTTCCGGGGGGTGTCCGGTTGAAGGGTGTGGAACCGCTTAGGCTCCTGAACGAATGTCCCACGGTCGTGGGGATTATGACCGCCACCATCGGATCCGGAGGTTCCATAGACACCGCCGTCAGGGAGGTTGCGGCCAAAGGCCCGCCACAGTCGAGACGGGTGTTCACCGATGTCGTCAGGATGGTGGACAGCAAGGGGTCCCCGGACGTCCAGACATCCTTGAGGGATGCTATGTCCACGATCCCGGAACGTGCCTCCGGGTACCGTCGTGCCGTCCTCATGTGCCTGACCGCATCCGAATCATCGGACCGTGACGAACGGGCCCGCCTCATCAACGATGCATCGGATACCGCACTCAATGCAGTGAAGGACATGGGTGAGAGCTACAGTGCTTCACTCACGATCCCATGCATGGTCGTCTTCGGACTTGGGATAATGGCGCCCATGGTCCTGATGTCCATACTCCCCATACTTGGCATGGGCGGTATGTTCGGTTCAATCCCCATCGATGGGGGGATCATCACAACCGTTGTCCTGTTGGTGATACCTTCTGCAATCACGATGATGGTGGTCACCATCCGTTCCAAGAACCCGTTCATAACCGGGAAGACATCACTGCATGACTTCCGCCATTGCATACCGATGCTCATCGCGATACCGTTGAGTGCCGTCCATCTCAGTGGTGGTGGGGATCCCGGCGGACTCTTCCTGTTCGCCATCACCCCGTCTGCGATGGTGACTGTGATCCTGATGATCGGTGACATGATGGATGATAGAAGAAGGACGAGGGAAGCCATGGTCGTGAGGGATTCGGTCTTCGACATCGGTAACAGGATGATGGGTGGTGAGAACCTGGAATCCGCATCGGTGAACTCCCTCAGATGCAGGAGAGGATCCACCGTGGGGATGTCGGTCTCCAGGGAACTGGCTCTATGCAGGGGAGATGTCGGGGGTGCCCTCCAACGTTCATTGGAACCGGTGTCCGAGGAGATGTCATCGGCCATGGTCAACGTATTCAGATGTTCCGAAGAGGACCTGACTGATGCCGGCAGGTTGGCGGTGACACTAGGCAGGCAGTTCCAGAACATAGATTCCACAAGGAAGGGATTGGAACTGAAACTCAAATCCATGACCGACATGATGGTCGGTACATCGATGCTGTTCGCGCCCCTTGTCCTCGGACTCAGCCTATCCATGCTCGAACCGCTCTCCGGCATGTCTGGATACGATGTGTCAGGGGCTACGGAGGAGGTGCTGGGTCTGTACCTCGTGGAGCTGTCGGCACTGATCTCGGTGCTCACGTGCAGTCTGGGGACCGATGGTGGGGTGAGGGGGATGCTGTTCAGATTCTGCCTGATGTGCCCGGTGTCGCTGCTGGCGTTCTCGATATGCTCCTCGGTCATGTTATGAGGTTATCAATGATGCAGGCCATCCCGTACCATGGACGGGAAAGGGGTTCTAGCCATCGGTGCCACGGCAGCCGTGGTCGTCATGATCATCATGGTGGCAGCCCCTGCTCTGGCCCCTCCGGGATCGTACACGGACCTCGATGGTTCCCCCAGCTTCGTGGACCACCCTCTGGACGGCATACTCGATGTACCGTACCTCATAGGTGATGTCCTCTGCCATCAACAGGACGGGCGCTCATTCCACATCAACGGTTCGCAGATGCCCATATGCATACGTGACACCGGACTCCTGCTCGGCCTCATACTTGGCCTACTGGCCTGCATCCCATTATCCGACAGGCTCCATGACAGGAAATCGGCCATATTGGGGGCGATCCTCCTCACCGTGACCTTCATGGAATGGATCATGGAACCCAGGCTGGGAGACATGCCTACGGCGAGGTTCCTATCGGGAGTGGTGTCAGGTGTTGGGGCTGCACTGATCCTGGGATGGTTGCTTTTCAGAAACAAGGGTGAGACGGGCAGGCGGTATGCCTGATGCCAGCCAGCCCAGATTCATGTTGAAGGAGCTCGGTAGTCTCCGTGCGTAATAGGGACGTGGTCTCACGGTCACCCGTCTCGGTGAAAGGGATTGGTAAGTTGTTTATTAGGGCTTCTGTGTCCGACGAACTCAGTCGCACTTGGTCCATCCGCAGGACTTGCAGATGTTGCATCCGCCCTGGAACTCCAGTTCGGCACCGCATTTGGGACAGGGGTTGACGATCTCCCTGGGGGCTTCCTCCTCGACGGTGGTCATGCCTCTGATCTCGGCGATCATCTCGTTGTGCATGCTGACGAGTGCCCATCCGACGGCCATGGGACAGCAGGAACCCTGGCTGGTATCCCTCTTGGTATGGGTCCTGACCACGTACGAGGGACAGGAACCGCATGACTTGAGCTGGTCGACGATGGATTCTATTCCGCATCCGGACCTGGCTGCGAGGGAGATCATCCTCGACAGACCGACCATGAAGTTGTTGCATCCTCCGGTCGATCCCTTGTTGAGGTATGCCTCGACGAGGTCACCGGTCACGGGGTTGAAGAACGCTGTGCAGTGGAGGCTTCCGCATCCTGTCATGAGCTTCCTCTTCTTTCCGATAACGTTGTCCGCGACGGTGTCGACCTCTCCCCTGGGCTTCTCCTCGGTGACGGATTCCTCGTCCTTCTTCTCCTCGTCCTTCTTCTCGGACTCCTTGGTGGAGAGGATTCCGAGACGCTTGCAGCCGTCACGGAACACGGTGACTCCCTTGCATCCCGACTCCCAGGCGTACATGTAGATGTTGTAGACATCCTCCTTGGGGAAATCCTCGGGGAGGTTGACGGTGGATGAGATCGATGCATCGATGTGCGTCTGCCAGGTCGCCTGCATGTCGATCCTCTGCCTGTAATCCAGGTTCTGGGCCGTGACGAAGAACTCGGGTAGGAGGTTGTCATCGGTAATTTCGGGGTGGTTGTCCAGATAAGTCTGGACGATGGGTGTGTAGACCTTGTAGTACTCGTCGTGGTCGGAGAGTGAGACGGTCCTCCTCTCATAGGATATGGCGAATATGGGTTCGATTCCTCCGGAGATTCCGAGCATAGTGGACAGGGTTCCGGTGGGTGCAATCGTCAGAATCTGAGAGTTCCTGAGACCGTACTTCCTCACGAGCTCTGTGGTCTCGGGGGATGCGTTGGCCTTGAAGTAATCCGAAGCCAGGATCTGCTCGGGGACACACATCTCGAACATTCCCTTCTCCTTGGCCAGGAGTGCGGACTCGTTGATCGCGGTATCCGCCATGAGCTTACCGAGCTTGTCGCAGAAATCGATGGACTGGGGTGAACCGTAGGTGTATCCGAGGTCGATGAGCATGTCGGCGAGTCCCATGATTCCCAGACCGATCTGCCTCCACTGGGAGACGGATTCCTTCTGCTCCTCGAGGGGATGCAGTGGGAGACCCTCTTCCAACACGTCGTTGAGTCCACGGACGCATATCCTGACGGCCTCGATGAACTCCTCTTTCTGGAACTTACCATCCTTGACGAAGGCGGCGAGGTTCATGCTTCCCAGGAGACAGCTGCCTCCGGCGGGGAGGGGTTCCTCCGCACAGGGGTTTGTACCGGCATAGGAGTAGTTGGGGAACTCGCTGAGTAGGTTCCACTCCGAGATCCTGTCCCAGTAGAGACATCCGGGCTCTCCGTAATCCCAGTTTGCGTCGCACATCTTCTCGAAGAACTCGGCGGCGTTCAGATCCTTTCTGATCTTCTGGTTGCTCTCAGGGCGGTCGAAATGCTGTGTGAACATGGAACGGGTCCTGACGGCATCCATGAACTCATTACTCATACGGATGGACATGTTGGCCTTGGTGACCCTCTCGAGGTCGGTCTTGACCGACATGAACTCTTCAAGGTCGGGGTGATCGCAGGAGATTGTGAGCATGAGGGCACCGCGACGGCCGTGCTGACCGATGAGCCCGGTGACCATGGAGAAGAGGTCTGTGAATGAAACCGCACCTGATGTCTCGGATGCGGTGTTGTTGATCTTCGCACCACGGGGGGCGAGTTTGGATATATCAATACCTGCACCGCCACCGTAACTGAACGTACGGGCAAGTCTTCCAGCGGTCTCGAAGATGGATTCGATGGAGTCCTCAGGAGGTGACAGTACATAGCAGTTGGAATACGTGACCTTGAGCCCGTTCTTGTAGAGGCCACGGTTGGCAAGGATCCTTCCTCCGAACAGGAACTTCTTCTCCGCCATCATCCTCCTGATATCGGGGTCACCACCGCTGATACGGTCGAGCCACTGGTCGAAGGTCTCGCCATCGTGGCAGTACTTCTTGGTCCATATGTCTATTCCGAGCTGGTTGTCTTCCCCTAGCCATTCTTTAATTTCCATGTCAAATCTCCCCAAATTAATATGTTTCACACATCTTCCGACGGCAAAAACCACCATCGGGATGTTCGTTTTAAAGTTTCGCGTAATTGGATGGATGGATAATCCATATACATCTAACTGTACTGGATAATGCTTGGAAAACGAGAGCGTTTTTTCCACGAATGTGGAAGATGATCCACCTTCCCGAAGACTCATGAGTGAACTTGGCTGATTGTACTGATTCATCGAATCTATTGGTTCGATGAATAAATGGTCATGGCTTTTCCCACATCTTTCAAAAATCTTGATTGTAACGCATTTCCCCGAAATCGAAAACGTTCAATCACCACATTTCCCCAAAATCGAAAACAGGTTGTCTCATTGGACTTTCACTTAATCAGATCCACAGGGGCAAAAGGATACAGACCGGGCGGAATTCGAAATTGGGAAACTCATTGGAGAAGTAGGAGGGTTTCCCCTCCTGAAAACAGCTTATCCGACTATGGAAACTTCAGATCCTCGTCCTGACGCCACGGGCATA
>JAGBGN010000044.1 GCA_017935945.1 Candidatus Methanomethylophilaceae archaeon
AGATTTCGATTATATCTGACGCATTTCAAGAGGTGTTAAGATATGAGATTCATAACCAGTCAGGATATCACCGTTACCGAACACGATCCCTTTATGAAACATGGTAATGGATTCGAATCCATGCTTTCGGAATCAGGTTTCAATTCATTGTTGTCTGTGGGGGAAGGTTTCAACGTCGAGTTCAAACAGGTGTTGCCGAATGAACGCAAGTACCTGAAGACGCTGGTAGCGTTCTCCAATTGTCTTGGGGGACGCATGATCATAGGGGTATCTGATTCCGGTGTGTTCATCGGATTGGATTACGATGAAGCTGAATCTGTATGTGAGAAAGTATCTTCGGACATAGCTTCGTTCACAGACCCTCAGATAATGTTCGATACTAACATCATGTCTCTGGGAGATGATGGAAGGTATGCGGTTATCGTGGATGTATTCGAAGGTAGGGCCAAGCCATACTATCTTGTAGAGGGTTCAAGACGTGACTGTTACATCAGACAGGGACGTAACACCTATCCTGCCTGCGAGGCGATAATCCGCGATCTTGTATTGGAGGGCAGGAACTGCAGTTACGATAGCTTCAACTATGTGGGGGGTACAGGACCGATTTCTCCGGATGAGGGGGATGTGGAACGTCTGATGGAGCCTCTTCGCAGATCAGGTATGGTGGATCCCAGCATTTCGGACCTCATCAACATGGGATTGATCACATCGATCGATGGGAAGATGTGCATCACACGTGGTTTCGACATACTGACCCGCAACAGGGATCGTCATAAATTGGATTGTGCACTGTTCAAGGGAACGGACAAGATAGATGTCTTGGATTCCAAGATATCCGAAGGAGGTCTTCTGGAACAGATAGATTTCTGCATGAGGTTTATCCGTATGAATCTTCGGTGTGAGTACCGGATTGTCGATTTCGTGAGGGAAGAGGTGTATGAGATTCCACTTGTCGCCATCAGGGAGGCAGTGGTCAATGCATTGGTCCATCGTAGCTACAACATCAATGACAGTTCGGTGTTCGTGACGATCCTGGATGATCGTGTGGAGGTGGAATCGCCCGGGCTCATGAGGATCCCCTTGGAGGATGTGATGATGGGGTTGACAAAGACCCGCAACAGGATCATAGCCGATTACCTCCACCGCATAGGGTACATCGAGAACCGCGGTACAGGTTTCCGTCGCATGGTACGGGAATGCAGGAGACAGGGGTTGAAGGATCCGTTGGTAGAACAGGTCGGTGAGAATGTCCGTGTCACATTCTTCAAGGGTCCCAAATGCGATCCCAAGGAATCCCTGCCGAATCTGGGTACAAGGGAGTTGAAGATGCTGATGTTGATGATCGAGGATGCCGACATATCCAACTCACAATTGGCCGAACGCATGGGTTGTTCCAAGGTGTACATCTCAAAGATGATCCGCAATGCGAAGAATCGTGGTGTACTGAGTAGGGACGAGACTCTCCGTTCCGGTGGATGGAATGTGGATTCGGAGCTGTTATCCAGGCTCTCGCGTAGAAGATGAGGTTTCACCCTCCCGGATGTACCGGGAGGGGTTGGGGATCATTCGTCGCTTGATCCGGAACGGACCTTCACGGCCATTCCCTTCTTCATCTGCTTGATCTCGAAGGGGATGAGGAAAGCGCGTCCGGTTGCGATGGGGTTGTCGTCCTTGTCTGTGACGATGACCTCCTCCATTAGGCGGATCTCGGGGTCGCAGTCCAGGACGAACTGTGCGAATGCGTTGCGTCCCTCGGAAACGAACGGGACCGCATCATCCATGACCT
>JAGBGN010000045.1 GCA_017935945.1 Candidatus Methanomethylophilaceae archaeon
TCTTACCGGCGGTCATGACCATAGCTGCGAAGATGAACAGGACGGCACCTATGATGCAGCAGACCAACGATATCGTGGTTATGGAATCGCTCTTGTACAATCCGGTGGGGACGGAGAAGGCCTTGGAAGATGTCAGATCCTTGGTTGCACGCTCGGAACCTGCTTTCTTGCCGTCATCGAAGCCCTTGTAGTAATCCTCGGAACCATAACGGTCGTAATCCGCCTCGAAGCCTGAGGGAATGGTGTTGGTCTTCCCCCCTTCGATGGCATCCAGGTATGTCGTGTAGTATCCGTACCTGACACCGTCGTTGTAACCATCGGTGTAATCACCGACGGTGTCCACCGCACCGGTCCCGTAGGCGTAGGCCAGTGGGGCTACCATCAGGACCAACGACACGATGATGAGGACCAACGGGAGGGTTGCTGACACCGTGAACCTTCCGATAAGTGAATAAACCGAGGATATGCGGGACAGTTCAACTCCCTGATGCCTCGGCATCCTCTTCCCATCGCCACCTGTATCGCACATCACCCTGCTGTCGGTCACGGTTATGGTGCATTCCGTGCCTGAGGATGCGCCGATGCCGAACGGCATCACCGAACCCAACAGACTGGTACATCCCTCGTGGGCTGTGCACCTGTACCTGTGGACAACATTCTCACCTTCGGAGAGTCCAACATCCATCTGAATCCGTCCTGTATCACGATGTCATAGCACATCGTCAGCGTGGGACAGGCATCTGGACATGATAAAGGGTTGCAATCGACGATAATGGAGAAAGGGGAAGGTGTGGGGTTGACCCACACGTTTCATCCGAGGATCCTTGCGGGAAGGTCCTCGACCTTGACCAGTTCCTGGTCACCTGTGGACATATCCCTGAGTGTTACGCATCCGTCCTCCATCTCCTTGGCACCCACTATGATTGCATAGCGTGCCTTGATGGAAGAGGCGTACTTCAGGGCCTTGGCCATCTTGCGTCCCATGATGTCCACATCAGCGGAGATGTCTGCCGCACGGAGACTTGCCACGACCTCGGCCGCCTTGAGCCTCATGTCCTCGGAAACGGAGAGGACGTAGGCATCGATTCCCTTGGGCTCGTAGACCTGTCCCTCCTTCTCCATGGCGAGGAGGATCCTGTCGAATCCGATGGCGAATCCAGTGGAGAACACCTTCTCCCCTCCGAAGAGCTCGGAAAGGGTGTACGATCCACCGCCGCAGATCTGCTTCTCTGCTCCGAGGGAAGGTGCCTCTGCCTCGAAGACCATTCCGGTGTAGTAATCCAGACCGCGGACGACTCCGAGGTCGATCTCCACGTCGACGACTCCCATGGCGTTCAGGAACCCGACGACCTGCCTGAGGTAGTCTCCGACATCACCGGGGACCCTGTCGAGGACCTCCACCCCACCGACTGTCTCGGTCAGTGCGAATATGTCCTCCATCGCCTCATCGGTGACGCCCATGTCCGCCATGATGGGACGGGCCTCATCGTAGAGCTTCTTGTCCAGCTTCTGGAGGACCTCGGCCGCCCTGTCCGCGGGGACGCCTGCATCCGCGATCCTCTGCCTGAGGACCCCGATGTGTCCGATACGGAACTTGTACTCCTTGAGTCCCAGGGCCTTGATCATGGATGCAGCCATGGAGATGACCTCCGCATCGGTCTCGGGGGTCGCACTTCCGATGAGCTCGGCACCGAACTGGAAGAACTCCCTGTACCTGCCGCTCTGGGGCCTCTCGTACCTGAAGCACTGTCCGAAGTAGAATATCTTGATCGGTTTGGGTTCGTTGCTCATGTTGTTGACGAACATCCTGATGGCAGGTGCCGTCATCTCGGGACGGAGCGCGATCTCCCTGTCACCCTTGTCCTTGAAGGCATACAGCTCCTTCAGGACATTGGGTCCGGATCTGAGGATGAAGAGCTCCGCATCCTCGAAGATGGGGGTCTCGATCTCCCTGAAACCGAATGTTCCGGCGGTATGCCTGAGCTTGTTCTCATAGAACCTACGTTTCTCCATCTCATCAGGGAGGAAATCCCTGGTACCGCGCGGACACTGAATCATGGGTGTCGGATGGAGGACCCCGTTATAAAGGTTGATGCATACCGCCACATCCCATCGTCCATACGCACGTATGGAATCTTACCAGAGCCCACCATTACCGATAAGTTGTCAAACCTGTTTGTCCATACCATCCTGGTTCCTTATTTTAGACAGACAGATCCTCTGTTTGGGACTACGTGGTTTATCTGGATACAGGTACTCCACGAACCCCTCGGACATCAACCGATTTATCTCAACCCTCACGGACTTGTTTATCCCTTTGTATCCCAAAGCCGTGGATATATCGTAAACAGTCATACATCCCCGGGATCTCAGAAGATCCATGATACGTGCATCCAATGGCCCCCCATCTCTGGACTCGCATCTATTCCTGAAATCCGGATGTATCTCCAACACAGCCTTGAAGTAGGTCCTACCGGGATCTGTAAGTATCCTGAGTGGTGGTGAGCCATTCTCCTCTAATGCGCGGACAACCTCTGGTATCCCCGTAAAACGAGATTCTGCCAAATCAAGTTCCTTCAAGTATTCACCAATGCGACTGTTCCGATACGTTCCCACCGTCAACCTGTTGTTAAGGATATCATCATCACTAAGACTGTGACTTGGGCCAGGATAATTGAGGAACTCCATACTCGTTGGAGTGACTGTGACTGTCACAGGTTCGGGGATCTCATAGCTCTTATGATATACGGCATTGACCAGAAGTTCTCTCACGGCTTTGTAAGGATAGCTCTCCACCCTCTTGGCCTCTGGCTGAATGCCGGACTTGTATATCCTCTCACTTATGAACCTCCTTTTCAAAACAGCCAATGAATCGATTATCTGCAAATGCAATGGCCCAGTGAAACGGAACTCCTCCATCCCCTCACCTGTAGGGATGGGCTTGTCCACAATGTCGACGAATGCACCTCTGAGATAGAGGTCTGGACGGTCCGAGAAGAACAAAACACCTATATTCATCGGCCTGAGATTCTCATTTGGCCCGTTCACGATTCTCATTTCCTTGCACAACGACTCCAGAGGTTCTATCTTAGATCTCTGATACAGTGAACTACCCACACGATACAGATAATCCGTGATGTGCCCAGCCCTCAAATCCTGAATCGATGCATCATAATTGGTACAAATGTCAAAGGATTTGTTACGGGAGATCTCATAAAGCATACGCTCATCATCACGATTCGCACGGATGGTGCTTGACATTTTTCTGATATAGTATCCCCTTTCAGCATCTTTCCTGTCCTTGGAATACTTCACTGGACAGGAATACGGGCGATGATCCCCTGTAGTCACCCATATCACCATCACCGCCTTGTTTTGTAATTCTGTGACCTCAACTGCAGGCAGATAACGTGGTTCTATCAGATTCGACATGCCCAAAAGCTCTTTCTGCATATCATCGATTGATGACCTATCCAACCCCACTACTTCGGGTATATCGGAGTTCATGTCCACTCCGATTATTATGTACCCTCCTCCCCAATCATCCACATCATTGGCAAAAGCACAGATCGTATGCAAGACCTTCTCTGGATTCCAACCTCTCTTAAATTCCAGACGGGGACCTTCTATTTTCTGCCTGTATACCAAATCCATGATGTTTACGGGGATTCCCATGGTACCACCTCACCTGTATCTCAACATGAGTATAAACATATGTTCTAACTTAAGTTCGAACATAAGTTAAGACATAAGTTCAAACTTATGTTCTCTAAAGCAACTTGTGTCCACGACACAAGCCGAGACCCGTCCCAACCAAGGTATTATAATATCCGAGCATACGGGAGGCCATCAAACAAAATCGCGACCCATTCGTAGGGGCCGCGGACAGAGATGATTCAGATGAAGGCATTATACAGCGACGGAACGGTCAACGAGGTAGAAGACGACCTGAGCATCCTCAGGCACACCGCATCACACGTGCTCGCACAGGCGGTCCAGAGGCTCTACCCCGGCACCAAGCTCGCAATCGGACCCGCCATCGACGACGGCTTCTACTATGACTTCGACAAGGAGGGCGGATTCAGCCCCGACGACCTCGAGAAGATCGAGGCGGAGATGAAGAAGATCATAAAGGAGAACCTGAAGCTCGAGACCTACACACTCCCCAGGGATGAGGCGATCGAGTTCCTCAAGTCCAAGGGCGAGATCTACAAGGTCGAGCTCGTCGAGGCCCTTCCCGAGGATGCCTCCATCAGCTTCTACAAACAGGGAGAGTTCGTCGACCTCTGCGCAGGACCCCACGTGATGTACACGAAGGGTGTCAAGGCGTTCAAGCTCCTGTCCATCGCCGGTGCGTACTGGCGCGGAGATGAGAAGAACAAGATGCTCTCCAGGATCTACGGTACCGCATTCGACAGCAAGGAGAAGCTGGAGGCCCACCTCAACATGCTCGAGGAGGCCAAGAAGAGGGACCACCGCAGGCTCGGAAAGGAGCTCGGCCTCTTCGCCCTCATGGAGGAGGGTCCCGGATTCCCGTTCTTCCTCCCCAAGGGAATGGTGCTGAAGAACACCCTCATCGATTACTGGAGGGAGCTGCACCAGAGGGAGGACTACAAGGAGATCTCCACCCCCATGATCATGAACCAGGCACTCTGGCTCCAGTCCGGTCACTGGGACCACTACAAGGACAACATGTACACCACCATGATCGATGACGAGGTGTACTGCGTCAAGCCCATGAACTGTCCCGGCAGCATCCTTACCTACAAGGTCGACACCCACTCCTACAAGGAGCTCCCCATCAGGGTCGGTGAACTCGGACTCGTCCACAGGCATGAGAGGTCCGGTACACTCCACGGACTCATGAGGGTCAGGTGCTTCACACAGGACGATGCGCACATCTTCATGTCTCCGGATCAGATCACCGACGAGATCAAGGGCGTCGTCAGGCTCATCGATGAGGTCTACTCCAAGTTCGGATTCAAGTACCACGTCGAGCTCTCCACCAGGCCCGAGGACAGCATGGGATCCGACGAGGACTGGGAGCGCGCAACCGAGGGACTCAGGGTCGCACTCCAGGAGTCCGGACTCGAATATGTCGTCAACGAGGGTGACGGAGCATTCTACGGACCCAAGATCGACTTCCACCTCGAGGACTCCCTTGGAAGGACCTGGCAGTGCGGAACCATCCAGCTGGACTTCCAGATGCCCCAGAGGTTCGACATCTCCTACATCGGAACCGATGGAGACAAACACAGGCCCATCATGATCCACAGGGTCATCTTCGGATCCGTCGAGAGGTTCATCGGAATCCTCATCGAGCACTTCGCCGGAAGGTTCCCCACCTGGCTCGCACCCGTGCAGGTCAAGGTCCTCTCCGTCTCCGAGAAGTCCTTCGAGTACGCATCCCAGGTCGCCGCCGCACTCAAGTCCGCCGGCATCAGGATGGAACTTGACAACAGGGATGAGAAGATCGGTTACAAGATCCGTGAGGCACAGCTCGAGAAGGTCCCGTACATGCTCGTCCTCGGTGAGAAGGAGAGCGAGGACGGTACCATCGTCACCGTCAGGAGCAGGGACAAGGGAGACCTCGGTGCCCTGAAACTCGACGAGTTCATCTCACAGGTCCGCAAGGAAACCGATGAGAGGCTCTGATAAACCACAATCAAGGGTCACCGCCCCGTGCGGTGACCCA
>JAGBGN010000046.1 GCA_017935945.1 Candidatus Methanomethylophilaceae archaeon
ACATATCATGGTATGAGCAGAAGGCAGTACTCGTCCTCCTGTCCCTGCTGAAGCTCGGCGTCAAGGACATCATGCTGGGACCGCGCCTGCCCGTGTTCCTCAGCCCCGGGATCACCAACGTCCTGGTGGAGACCTTCGGCATAAAGCTGAACGGCGATGTCCGTGGAGACATGCGCATACTGAACATCGAGTAATCCACAACCCGATAAACCACTTCCAGATGAAAGGGGTGGAGGACCGCATCGTCCGAAACCCCCTCAGTCACAGTTATCTACCACCGCAATGGTTCATCGGACATGGATGGAGAATACGAGATCCGTGTGAACACCGGGTATCGGAAACCAAGGTTCGGACCGGTTGAGTTGCGGGACATTGTCATCTCGATGGTCGTGTTGGCACTGGCCTTCACGATCATGTACCGCAACACCCCGTTCGTCATGAATTATCTGGAATATGCATTGGGATCGTCGGCCGTGATAGGACTCTTCGGCATATCTCTGGCACTGGTCGTGGTGAGCGTACTGTTCCATGAATTCGGTCACAAGTTCACCGCCCAGAAGGCAGGGCTCTGGTCCGAGTTCAGGATGTATCCCATGGGTCTTGTGGTGACACTCGTGATGTCGTTCTTCGGATTCCTGTTCGCAGCCCCGGGTGCCGTGTACATAATGGGGAATATGGACTCACGCACGAACGGAAAGGTCAGCATAGCCGGGCCGGCCATAAACATAGTGCTGGCGGCGATAGGGTTCATCGGATGCTTCGCATTCAATGGTAACCCCGTGGTCATATTCTTCTACATGCTCGCCAGCCTGAACTCGTTCCTGGCACTGTTCAACCTCCTGCCCGTCCCACCTTTGGATGGGTCTAAGGTTCTGGCATGGAACAAGGGGATATGGGTCGTGGCCATCGCCATATCAATCGCTGAATTGGTGATGCTCTATTACGGAATATCCGAGATAGGATTGTACTGGAGTATCTGATCGAAAGATGAAGGGTACTGACCCCTTAGAAATCAAATAATGAAAATGGGTGGGGTTACCCACCCGTTTGACCTTCGCCGGCTCACATGCAGCCGTCGCAGGGGTATCTGAGGTTCCTGAGTATGGAACCTTCCCACTGCTCGAGCTTTCCGGGATTGAGGATGTTCTCGGGATCCATGGCCTTCTTTATGGCCCTGATGGATGAAAGCTCCGATGCCCTCTCCTTCATGTAGTTGGGGGCCTTGGAGATTCCGACGCCGTGCTCACCGGTCACGGTTCCGCCGAGTTCGATACAGACATCGAAGATCTCGTTGACAGCCTTTATGCCTCTCTCCCACTCATCCTTGTCCGTAGGGTCGATGACCATCTTCGTGTGGAGGTTACCATCGGATGCATGACCATAGGTCGCGATGGTCACATTGTACTTGTCTGCAATCTGCTGGAACGCTGTGACGGCCTTGGGCACCTGCGAGACGGGAACTCCCATGTCATCTGCGAGAGACACTGAGGAGCATCCGGGCTTGAGTGCGGAAAGGGATGTCATGACGGACTTACGGGCATCGGTCCACTGTGCGATGAGCTTGTTGTCCTTGGTGGGGATGACTGCTGTGGCGCCGATCTCGTTGGCGACCTCATTGACGATGGCAAGGTCGCGATCGATGACCTCATCGGTCTCACCGTCCACTTCGACGATACAGAGTGCTCCGCAATCCGGAAGGGGATTTCCACGAGCCTTGTTGACGGCGTTGATACTGACACTGTCCATGAGTTCGCAGGAAGCGGGTATCAGGGGCTTCGCTATGATTGCCGAGATGCACTTGCCGGCATCCTCCACGGTCTTGAAACAGCAGAGGCATGAAGCGGACTTCTTGGGCTTGGTGGTCAACTTGAGCGTGACTTCCGTGATGATACCGAGGGTTCCCTCGGATCCACAGAGGAGACGGGCCAGCTGGTATCCCGAGGAGTCCTTGATAGTCCTGGTTCCACAACGGACGATCTCACCGTCGGACTTCACGAACGTGAGTCCCAATACGAAATCCCTGGTGGCACCATACTTGACGGCACGCATTCCGGAAGCGTTGGTTGCGACCATTCCTCCGATCTGACATGCCTCTGCGGAACCGGGGGACGGAGGGAAGAAGAATCCGTACTTTGACAGTTCCGCGTTGAGGTCGTTGTAAACGCAACCGGCCTCGACATCGACCCAAAGGTCCGCGACACTGATGTTGGTGATCTTGTTCATCCTCTGCATGGCCATGACGATACCGCCCTTTATGGGCACTGCGGATCCACAGAGTCCTGTTCCGGAACCCCTGGGAGTCACAGGGATCTTGTTGGCGAATGCAATCTTCATGATCTCGGAGACCTGCTCGGTCGTCCTGGGCTGAACCACCATGTCCGGCGTGTTGTGGAAGATCGATGCGTCGAAACCATACGTGTAGAGAACCGCAGGCTCCACGGAGTAGCCTTCCTTTCCTACTACCGCCTCGATCTGGTCAATGATACTCTGTTCCAAAATGAACACCTATTCGCGCGATTGGGATTCTTTCGATATATATGTTGAGTCTGAATTAGCGCATGTTAAGTCCAGTAAAGGAATTCGTACTGGCCTCTTTTTATAGGAGGACACAATGCGAATGCTCATGAAATCTACGATTGTACTTCTTGGACCTCCGGGATCAGGCAAAGGAACCCAGGGGGAGAAACTCAGTGAGGAACTTGGATACACCAGGCTCTCCACCGGAGACATGCTCCGCGAGGCTGTAAGGAACCAGACCGAGCTGGGTAAGAAGGCCAAGGAGTTCATGGATGCGGGAGCACTCGTTCCCAACGACCTCATCATCGGCCTCATGAAGGAGAAGATCGCAGCATCCAACGGTGGAGTCATCCTCGACGGATTCCCCAGGACCGTGGAACAGGCCGATGCCCTCGCAGAGCAGCTCGATGTGGATCTCGCACTGAACCTGGATGTGGATGATGATGAGCTCATCACCAGGCTCACCAAGAGGCGCTCATGCCCCCAGTGCAACGCAGTCTACCACCTCGTCTACAACGCGCCCAAGACCGAGGGTGTCTGTGATAAATGCGGTTCCGAACTCTACCAGAGGGACGATGACAAGGAGGAGACTGTCAGCAACAGGCTCCACGTTTACCGCGAAAACACCATGCCCCTCATCGACTACTACGCGAAGAAGGGAACACTCGTGACGATCAAAGGTGTCGGATCCATCGACGACATCTTCGAAGAAGTCAAGAAAGCAGTTCAGTGATGGGGGCACAAGCCCCCAAACCCTTTTCCAAACCCCGAAACATCAGACCTTGTTCTTCCGTCGCATACGATTATCTGGCCATAGGGCACATGAAGATGCATACCAGCACCTGTTCCGACAAGGTCCGCGATTCCTCTGACCCAAAGTTTTATTAACAATCAGGAAATCAGGAGTTTTGATAGCCTCGTAGTGTAGTGGTCAATCATGCGGGACTCTGGATCCTGCGACCGCAGTTCGAATCTGCGCGAGGCTACCACTTCTTCCACTTACTACCGTTGTTTTGCATGTGTCATTCCATCTTGCGTTCGCATCCCACGCGCGCGTATGAAAAAAGGTTATTAATCAGGGTCGGGGTTAACCGCTACAAGGATTAATATGATCAGCAGAGACGAGGTTTTGGGCAACCTTGAGAAATACAACCTCAAGGATGCGAAAATCGGAGTCGTTGCTTCCCATTCCGCGCTTGACACATGTGACGGTGCCATTTCCGAAGGCTTCAAAACCGTCGCCATCTGCCAGCAGGGCAGGGATGCCACATTCTCCAGATACTTCAAGGCACAGAGGGATGCACAGGGCAACATCATCAGGGGTGTTGTCGATGAACCCGTCATACTCGACAAGTTCAACAGCATCCTCAAACCCGAGGTACAGCAGAGCCTGATGGACAAGAACGTTCTCTTCGTCCCCAACAGGTCGTTCGTCTCCTACTGCGGAATCGATGCAGTCGAGAACGACTTCAAGATGCCCATCGTCGGAAGCAGGAACCTCCTGAGGTCCGAGGAGAGGGGTGACGAGAGGGACTACTACTGGATCCTCGAGCAGGCCGGCATGCCCTTCCCCAAGAAGGTCGAGAAGCCCGAGGACATCGACGGACTCACCATCGTGAAGGTCCACCACAAGGTCAAGAAGCTCGAGAGGGGATTCTTCACCGCAAAGGATTACGACCAGTTCGTCGAGAAATCCACCGAGCTCATCAAGCAAGGTGTCATCGAGGAGGACTTCCTCGCACACGCCCGCATGGAGCAGTACATCATCGGACCCGTATTCAACCTCGACTTCTTCTACTCCCCTCTGGAGGAGAAGGGCGAGAGGCTCGAGCTCCTCGGAGTCGACTGGAGGTTCGAGAGCTCCCTCGACGGATACTGCAGGCTTCCCGGAAAGCAGCAGGTCGAGCTGGAGAACGATGGAATCATCCCCGAATACACCGTCTGCGGTCACAACTCCGCAACACTCAGGGAATCCCTCCTCGACAAGGCATTCGAGATGGCCGAGAAGTACATCGCCGCGTCCAAGAAGTTCTACGACCCCGGAATCATCGGACCCTTCTGTCTGCAGACCTGTGTCGACAAGGATCTCAACTTCTACATCTACGATGTCGCACCCCGTATCGGTGGCGGAACCAACGTCCACATGTCCGTCGGACACCCCTATGGAAACACCCTCTGGAGGAGGGAGATGTCCTCCGGTAGGAGACTGTCCATGGAGGTCAGGAAGGCCATCGAGCAGGAGAGGATCGAGGAGATCATCACCTGAGGAATCCTCATGAAGGCCCTCAAGACACTGATGGTGTTGGCCGTTGCTCTGATGGCGGCATTCTGCATCGTACCCTCCGAGGTCGATGCAGAGGTGTTCGTCAACAGTCCGAACGACACCATCCACTTCAACACGATGAACGGCGGATCCATCAGCCTGGATGTCCAGAATGATGGAAGTGCCGTGGATGCCACCGTCAGGATCGTCGAGTCCGATGGAGATGAGATCTACAACAAGAACCACCTCATCCCCACCGGCGAAAGCACCCTGAAACTCAACCTGTACGACTACAAGTCAGAGGGAACACACAGCCTGACGATCTACTTCGAGCCTGCTGACAAGTTTGCTATGGACAGCATGAACCTGGAGATCGTTGTCGACAAGCACATCCTGTCCAACTGGACAACCTATGTCGTCATCATCTTCGTCGTGATCGTCATCGCGATCCTCGTCTACATGAAGATCCGCGACAGCCCCTCCAAGAGCAAGAACACCATGACCTTCGAGGAACTCGAGGCCCTGGAGAAGGCTGAGAAGAACGAGAGGAAGTCCAAGAGGGCTCCCGAAGTGGCACCCTCCACCGAGAGGAAGAAGTACACCGGTAAGAAATGAAACGGGAGGGGGCCAACCCCTCCTCTCTTAACATCAAGATCGTCAATCGCCATTCATGGATAAGCATTCTTGTGAATCACGATACATGTCGTAGAAACTTATTCGAACATTTCCAAAATCTTCGATGCACTTCTATCCGGATCTGTGGTGAAAAGATCATCTCCTGTATCGATCAGCATATATTTCGATGCCAGGTGTGGAGCATCACGAGGATCCAACACATACCCATTCACCTTCAAAGTACGGCGAATCCCCGATAACATCATTGCTGAGATTACCTAAACCATCCTATCAAACATATGCCCAACATAGAGACGATATTCGACAGCAATATGCTCACAGACGACTATCAACCTCTGCTGTCCACCGCCACATACATGATGGGGCTGTACGGAATCATCACCACCGCATTGTCATCGGTGCTGTTCCGCTATCGTCAGATATGATATAACCTGTAGAAGAAAACAGACACCCGCAGTCGTGGAAGTGAAGAACACTGAATTCCGATACGACTGGGGATGTCTTTCCGTTTGTAACCGACTGGGTTCAGAGCCTCAGATTCTCATCGCGAAGGTCCAACAAGGCGACCTCGCGACGGTCCATGAAGAATCCCAGCTTCTTATGGAGCATGATGGAGGGGACATTGTCCCCCTGGATCATGCTGTGTGCGACGGTGGCACCCATCTCACGGCCCTTGCGGACGCACTCCCTCAAGAGCTTGTATGCGATGGCGTTGCGCCTGAAGTACGGATGCACACCCATGTTCTCTATCCAGAGGAGGTTCTCCTCATCACAGATGTTGTGGAGCATCTGTGCGAAGATGAATCCGACGACCTCGTCATCCTCGACTGCCACGAAACTCAGTCCGCTGTCCAGGTAAGCCTTGAAGTGCTTCCTGCTGCTGGCGCCGAGACCATCCTTCCAATCCTCCGGAAGTTCCTCCCATTTGTTCTCGAGAACCTCCCCGAAGTACTCGCGTATGCAGGAGACCTCGAGGTTGCGAACACCCTCGATGTCCCTCACCTTCAGGGGACGGATCTCCATCACATCTCCTCCGGGGAACCCATTCCAAGACAGTGGAGAACGTCGGCCAGTACCACTCTGGTACAGTCCACGAGCGTGAGCCTTGCATCCTTCCTTGAACCTGCATCCAGAACGGAAACCGCCGCATAGAACTGGTTGAACGCCGCAGCGAGCTCATGGGCGTATGCGGGCAGGACATGAACACGCTTCTCGTCACCTGCCGCCTTCAGCACGGAACCGTACCTGGACAGGACCTTGATGAGCTTGAGCTCATACGGGTCGGTGAGTTTGGAGGCATCGGTGTCAACAGTGAAGTCACCGGCCTTGCGGAGCATGCTGCATGCCCTTGCATGGACATACTGGACATAGGGTCCGGAGTTACCATCGAAGTTGAGGGCCTCCTCCCACTTGAATATGAACTGCTTCTCGGGCTGGACTCTGACGATGTTGTACCTGACGGCTCCGACACCGACGATGCGGGCAATCTCCCTCATCTTGTCCTCGGGCATGTCGGAACGCCTGGATTTGATCTCCTCGTATGCGCGTGCGACAGCCTCATCCACGAGGTCGTCGAGATAGACGACGACACCCTTCCTGGTGGACATCTTACCCTCGGGCAGTGAGACGAATGCATAGAACATGGGTTCGGGCATCCTGTCGTTGCCGAGAATCTCCAACGCGGAGCAGAGCTGCTTGGAACCGAGCTTCTGGTCCTCGCCGAGGACGTCGATCAACCTGTCAGCCCTGGTGAACTTGTCGAGATGGTATGCAAGGTCACGGGTGGTGTAGAGGGTGGTACCATCGGACCTGGTGAAAGTGAACTTGGTGTTCTTACCCTGAATCCCGAAATCCTTCAGATCGACGAACCATGCACCGTCATCGGTCTGTCCGGCGTAATCGGACTTCTTGAGCCTCTCCACGACATCCCTTGCGGAACCGTCTGCGATGTATCCGGACTCCCAGGTGTACCTGTCGAGTGCGACGTTGATGCTGGACAGGGTCTCCCTGAGACCGTCAAGCATGATCTCGGCGGTGTGACGAACGGTGTCGATTATCTCCGCGTCACCATCCTCGAACCTCCTGAGCATGTCGGAGATGCATTCCTTGACAGCGGGGTCGGACTCCATCCTCTTGTTGGCCACACGGTAGTTGGCGACGAGCCTGTGATCGGTCTTGTCGCGCTCCTTCTCGTTCTGACCGATGGACTTTGCATGTTCCTCCGCCTCCTGGGCCGCCTCCTCATCGGAGACGTTGTTGACTCCCCATGTGAGGACGACGACCTGCTTACCGACATCGTTGACGTAGTACTCCGTGACGACCTCGTGTCCGCATTTCTTGAGACATCTGGCCAGGGTGTCCCCGATGATGGGGTTGCGTGCACGACCCACGTGTATGGGTCCGGTGGGGTTGGTGGAAGTGTGCTCGACATTGACGGTCAGGCCGGATGCGGGCATGGAACCGTAATCCGATCCCCTGGCGACGATGTCGTCGAGAACCCCTTTGACCAGAACGGCAGGGTCGATGTTGAAGTTCAGGTATCCGTTCACGGACGAGACCGAATGGATGGCACCTGCGGCAGGGATGAGTCCTGCAAGCTCATCTGCGATAGCCTGAGGGGCCTTCCTGAGCGCCTTGGACATGGTGAAGCACGGCACCGACAGATCCACACCATCGACCGATGATTCCTCCACGACGAAGGTCACATCGGTGGCACCGATGGATGCGAGTGCTTCGGATACCTTCTCACGGACCTCTTTCTCGAAATCTACCATTACGGACATCTCAATTCACCTTGTACCTGAGGATAGCTGCAATTCCTCCGAATGCCTTGAGGAGCATGTCACCCTCCTCGGAATCGGGGGAGATGATCTGGACACGGGTGTTGAACGCGTCAGCCCTGAGGAAGAAGTCATCGATGAGGTCCTCCTCCTTAATCACCGAGGCATTGGAACCACATGTGGGGCATGCGATCCTCTCATCCGCGTTCTTGACGGTGAGTTCATGTGTATGTCCGGCGGGACACTCCACGACGACGCGCTTCTTGGAAAGCGACTCGGACAGGAGGAGCAGATCCGCGGCACCCATGTCGGTTGCGTTCCTGACCTCTTCCTCACCATAGCAGGACAAACCACCGTCTGCCTTCCTGATCTCGGAGAACAGTCTCTGCATGTACTGCTTCTCGACGGTCAGCTGCATATCGACGATGATGTCCTTGGCGTTCTCGACGAGCTCCCTCAATCCGGACTCATCGGTGTAGCCGGTATCCACGAGGGGGGAGACAACCTTCTTCCTGAGTTCATGGTGAAGGTACTCCTCCTTGACGAAGAAATCCTTGGTACCACCGGGTCCGCCGATGAGGATTCCCAGCATGTCTGTCTTGGGAAGGAAGACCTCGTTGGCGTTGTCCGCCACTTTCTTGAAGAACTCATGTGCGGCGATCTCGATCAACCTCTCGAAACGAACGGATGACTGACCTCCCTGGTGGTGTTTACTTGGAACCAGTGAATCGAAGTGCTTGAGCACCTGGATCCTACTGCCGCTGAGCAGTCCGATCGTTGCCTCGGACCTGTCTATGGTGATGAGACCATAGCATTTCTTGTCGAGGAGCATCGCCTCGAGGGGTTCAGTGAAGAACTGTGAATCGCATCTGTACAGGAAAGCCGTGATGGGTTCCGGCGGATTGATTACGTACTGCACCATCTTGGTCTGGTCACCTGCACGGGGGACCTCTCCGCAGAAGATGACGACACCGTTCTCCGGAGGTGCCTTGTACGTTTTAAGTCGAGCTGCAATGGAATCGATAGCGCTGGTGACGTTCTTCATCGTGGTCTTGGACTTGATGTTGGACGCCTGAGACTGTTCGTTCCTCAAGTAGGCCATGACGTCAGAGATCTGCTTGGAACCGGGCACGTAAACGGAGATGAGCTCTGTTCCCCTTCCCCTGTAGCCGGTGATCTCCTGCATGTCCTTCTTGAAATCATATTTGGCTTTATCCATCGAATTGGTTTCTCCCATACGATTCACCCAATATTTTTATGTCAAATGCGCCTGTATAATAAACATATTGGTGTCCCTATGGAGAAGGTAGTAGTGTCCATCGGCGGGTCCATTCTCGTACCCGGAAACAACGATTCTGAATTCATTCTGAAACTATCTGAGATGCTGAGATCCATATGCGACAAGGTGCAGATCGCAGTGGTCTGCGGAGGCGGCAAGACTGCCAGGTATTATGCCGAGACCGGAAGGGCCCTCGGCGGGAACACCTATGAACTGGACATCCTGGGTATCGGAGCCACCAGACTCAACGCCCAGCTCCTGTCCCTGGCAATGGGGGACATGCCAGACAAGGTCCCCGAGACGACGAAGGAACTGGCCGAATCATCGGCACCTGGAAAGGTAGTCATCATGGGTGGAACCGTCCCCGGACACACGACCGATGCCGTTGCCACCATGGTCGCGAAGGACATGGGTGCCGACAGGATTGTGAACGCCACATCCGTAGATGCCGTCTACACAGATGACCCTCGCACCAACAAGGATGCGGAGAGGATCTCCAGGATGACCATCAGGGAACTGAAGGACATCGTCTACTCGGAGCATGGTGCATCCAAATCCAGTGTCTTCGACCCACTTGGCGTCAAGATCGCCATGGAGGAGAAGATAGACATCCTCGTTGTGGATGGACGCGATGTGGATGAACTCCGCAATGCCATCCTCGGCAACGAGATCAATGGAACATTCATAGATTCACATTGAGTGGTTCCAACTCCGATGAGGATGAGAGCACCTCCAGACCTGCCGACGTCATCAACTCGGTGAGGTGCCTCTCCTCCGCTTTCTTCATGGATTTCTTGTGCAGGTACACCTGATCCGTTTCCGTTGCCCTGCATGCATCCGTTATCATCCTTATGATGTCCTCATCATCGTTCCCCTGGATCTGGTAGTTGGGGACCATGTGACCGAAACTGACCCTGCACTTACCGGCCACCTCTGTGAAACGTGGTGCGTAATGACCCCCTCCTACCCCCACGACACGAGGAGCATCGTGATCGGGCTCCAGATCGGAAAGGACGCGTGCGAGTATCTCCGCAGCATGCTCATTACCCCAATTGGACTCGTCACTGCCGATCTCTATGAAGAATGTCGGAACCTCCAGATACGGGCCGTGGTGTGTGACCTCGAAACAGGTCTGTGTGCCCTCCATATCGTTGTATGACAGTATGCGTCTGAGTGCATCGGTCATGGATGCAGGTGCTGCTGGCACAAGGGCCCGGGCCTTTCCTCCGAACTCGTTCTCATGGTAGTTCCCTATGGGATGGACGGTCAAAGCAGGAGTACCACTCTTGGCGGAGTGCTTCGACATGAATACGACCTCATCGGGAACAATACCGAATTCACGGACGGTCCTATCCAGATCCTCATGACGGATGTGCATGTCCGGAATGGACACCATGACGGTGTCACCGCTGGAGATGTAGTTGTTGGGACCATCACTCCCAATATCCTCCCAATCATGCATGGAAAGGAGATGTTTGCGCATGTTCACAGACGGAAGGTCGGGTTCACTGCATACCAGGAGACGTGTCATCGACCCTTGATGACCTGACCGATATTTGATGGTGGTCACCACTATTACCCCGTTAGACCTGAGATTCCGCATCCTGCCTTTTATCCCGATAAAACGAGACTCGATCATGAATCGCATGACGCTGAGTTCGAGAGCCATCCTGCACCTGAGCAGATACATGCACATCCCGCCGGATGTGGAGTACTGTGCCCCTTTCGAGATCACGCAGGATGGTGTCGGAAGTGCCTTGGGGATCACTCGTGCCTATGCATCCGTTCTCCTCAACCGCATGGAATCCAGGGGGCTGGTGACACATGGCATGTCCAAGATCAGGAACTCCAGCTCCCCTGTCAAACGCAAGGTGTATTTCCTCACGGAGAAAGGCAAGAAGGAATTCAAGGGGATCGAAGGTATGCTGAAGGAATCCGGCATGGATGTCGATGACCTGTATTTCATCAGCAACCTCAACAGGTGCTCGGCCGATGTCGTGGAATCGCTGAGTATCGAGGATCGTGACCTCGTGGGTAGCCTCTGCCTCATTCGAGGAATCGTGCACAGGTCGGATGTTCCACGGGAGGTCCCCATCCTACAGTTCGATGTCCGTGGGAACCTCCTGATCAAGGATGAGGCGAGAAAGCGTTTCATCTCCCAGGCGGATGAACAGACCCTGGGCAAATGGCACAGCATAGCGGCCGACTGGTGGATGGACCATGATAACAACATGGGTGAACGCCTGTATCATCTGCACAGTGCCGGAAGGATGCAGGAGTCCAGGAAACTGGTCATGAAGAACAAACACAGGTTGATGGATACGCCGGACATGGAGTCGTACGGCATAGTGACCGACCTGTCCAGGAAATTCGATGATGAGGAACTCCGCCTCATAGGTGCCACCATGGCCTTGAACCTCAGATTGTTGGACGATGCGGAAAACATCGCCTCCACTATCGAATGCGACAGCGTCCGCAACACGGTGCTCGCTGAAACGGATCTCATGCGCGGAAGAACCTCCAGTGCGCTCGACCTCGCCCTGAATGCATATGTCGGCGATGCCCTGACGGGGTTGGTCCTGGGAATGTGCATGGAGTCGGTGGAGAGGTACGGCGAGGCGATGATATTTCTGGGCAAGAGCAAGGAATCGATGATGAGGGATAGGTGCCTCTTCCGTCTTGAAGACCTGCTGTGCTGTGAAGCCTCCTGTCACAAGGCGTTTGGAGACACACGCATGGCGGAACGTAAGATGGAACTGGCGATGAGACTGTGTGTGAGTGATTCCAAGAGGGACATGCTCAGGAGCAGATACGGGACGGCCGGTACATGAACCACGCATCCGGACGGTTTCCCGACCGATCGACTGCGGGCCCCGGAATCGATCGCCACGATATGGAAAGGATCCACGGGCCGCCAGCTCCGAGTGGCGCTTGCGACCCGTTGATGTTCAGAAGACGGTGTTCCCCTTGAGGTTGTCCAGATCGGATATGTAGAGATCCCTGATGTCCTTGATGTTCCACTTGAGCATCGCGAGCCTCTCGAAACCGAATCCCCATGCAAGGACAGGGTACTTCACACCGAACGGTGCCAGGACCTCGGGCCTGAATATACCGGCACCACCGAGCTCCATCCACTTGCCGTTGAAGAAGACCTCGAGCTCCAAAGATGGTTCCGTGTACGGGAAGTACGCGGGACGGATACGGATCTGATCGAATCCCATTCTGGCATAGAACTCCCTGATTATGGATATCAGCATGTTGAAATCGGCATTCTCATCGATGATGATGCCTTCGATCTGGGTGAATTCCGGGAGATGGGTGGCGTCGATGGATTCCTTCCTGAAGATCTTGGAGATGGAGAAAGCCTTCTGGGGAGCGTCCGGATGCTCGGCGATGTACTTTATGCTGCTGACAGTGCTGTGGGTCCTCAGGAGTGCTGCCTCTGCCTTTTCACGGGACCATTCGCCTCCCCAGCCAGTGGAACCGGTGTCACCACCGTTCTCATGGATGTTCTTGACCATCTCCACGATGCACTCATCGTCAACCTTGATCTTGGAGGGGACTTCAAGGTAGAACGTATCCTGGAGGTCCCTGGCAGGATGGTCCTGCGGGGTATAGAGGACGTCGAGATTCCAGAACGCAGGCTGGACGTACTCGGAGGACATCTCCTTGAATCCCATGTCGGTGAACAACGCCCTGACCTGGGAACCCAACCTGGATAGGGGGTGCTTCTTGGCAGGGGTGATGGTGGGTGCGAAGGTCTGGATGTCGTACTTCCTGAACTCCGCATCCTTCCACTCTCCACTCTGGATCATACGGTCGGTGATGTCTGTGATCTGGGGTTTGATCTCCATTCCGGACCTGGCGGCTTCGACACCCAGGTCAGTGAGCGAAACGGACCTGTGGGTGACGATCTTCTCACCGATCATTCCCTGACGACCTTTGAGGTCCTTGATTATCGCGGGATCTGCATCACTGTCGAGGACGGGGGACTCCGACATCCTCTTGAGGAGTGCTTCATCTGCCATCTCCGTGGTCAGTGCCTCCCTTCCCTTGTCGGTGAGCACGAGGTACTTGGAATCACCATCCTTCTGGATATCGGCGAGACCTTTCCTCTTCAACCATCCGACAGCAATCTTGTCAGCACCTCCGGGCATGGCGGATGCCAGTTCGGACATCTCCATACGACCTCCTGCTGAATCGATGGCGGTGATGGCGACCCTCTCGGGAAGCCCGGCACTGGTTATGGACTCGTCGGAGAGGATGTAGAATTTCTCGGATGACTCCTCCAAGATTGCGAGTCCCTTGGACTCGAGCCAGGAGGCGGCACCCATGATCTCAACCTCCAGATCGAACTTTCCCGCATCTATGAGCTGAACAGGGGATGCGCTACCGCCGACCTCGTCCAATGCCACGAGCAGCCTCTTCTCATTGTAACTGAGACCTTCCAGAATTGCTGAATCTACCATCGTATCACCACTTGAAACCGTCATAGGTCATGTCGTCTATGACGTCCTTCGCCTTCTCCCTGCGCTCCTGATGACCCTCCAGGAACACGTTTATCTTCTCTGTCAGGCACATCTTACACTCACCGCAGAGGATCTCACCGTTACGGCATTTCCTGGCGAGTTCGTTCAGTTTCTCATCATCCTCTTCGAAGAGGTAGTAGTTGTACTTGAATACGGCACAGACCTCGGGGTTTCCTCCCTTCTCCCTCTGCTCCTCGACGGAAACGCAACCACCGGTGAAGGCACGGCCCACCTTCTTCTTGACGGCCTTGGGCGAGTCCGTGGTGTATATGGTCGCGTTCTCATCGGATGACGACATCTTGTCGCCGCCGGAGAGTCCGGGGAACATCTTGCAGTACACAAGAGAGGGCTTGGGGTAATTGAGTCCGGGCGCGACATCACGGGTGACCCTGAAATGGGGGTCCTGGTCTATTCCGCAGGGGATTAATACGGGGACCTGTTTGCCGGCCTCCTCTGTGGGAAGGAATGCGGGGACCGATTGCAATGTCGTGTAGAATATGGATCCGATGTTGGTGGAGTTGTCGAAACCGAACACGGCCTTCGCAGTGGAGAATGTGACCTTCTTGGATATCCTGAGTGCTATCGGATACAGTGTATCGATGTTCTTGGTGTTCAGGATTATACGGGTCTTCTTGGGATCGAATCCGAGTGCGATGAAATCCAGGGCGTTCTGATAGGCCATGGATGTGGTGTCACCGAGGGTCATGTCCTTGAACAGGAACTTCTCATCATCGGTCATCTGGAACAGCATGTCCACTCCGAACGTGTCCTGCACCCACTTGTTGAAAATCCAGGGCATCAGATGTCCCAGATGAGTGTTACCGGATGGACCGCGACCGGTGTATAGTACGAACGGGTTGCCCTTGTCGTAATGGTCCAGAAGCGGTATGAGGTCCCTGTGGGAGTAGAATATGCCCCTTCTGATCATGGGGTGGATGTCCCCATACTTGGAGAGTCTCTCCTTCATGGCCTCATCTATCGGTGTGGTACCGAACCTTTCCTGAAGGAGGTCGTAGTCTATGTCCCCTGTGACCTCCCATGGCGTTACCTTGAAATCCTCCGGCATTGAAATTACCCGCTGTCTGTAAGGTGATGTTTTCTTTAACCTTTGCAGGGGGTCCGGAACCACACCCGGCATTCAGCGATACAAACTGACAATGGGGGGTACAGAACCAGTTTCCGACATACTGGGACAGTGAAGACAAGTGAACCGCCATCCAGACTTGGATACGATGCATACGCGAGGATACGGACCGTGCGTCCGGAATCTAATGTGTAGAACACGGGACACCTTACAGAAGTTATTACTATCAATTATGAGAATCCGGAGGCATGTGGAAAATTCTTGGCAAGGATACGATGTACATCGATATCGCCAACACCTGGAAGTCCCGTATGATGGAACTTGCAGGAGATGACGATAAATCCAAACTGTTCAAGGAGATAGTTGAATCCTCAGAGGTCACCTACATGATGAACGGTACCACCGAGGAGCACACGTTCTTCATCAGACTCTCGGATGACAGGACCCCCGAGGAGATCCAGACCCTTGCAGACGTCTCCCTTGAGATCCTCAAGAACTCGGAATCCCCCTGTGTGTCGATCGAGGACACCGTCCAGAAGTACCAGGTCATCATCACAAACTGGCACGAGCCGGAGATCATTGGACTCAACAAGACCCCCGGAATGTCATCGGGACAGGTCTTCAAACCCATCATCGGAAGTCTTGACGCACCAGGTAAACCGAATTACAAATATCTCTGACGGCCACCGTTGTTCAGACCGTCATCCCTTGTCGGGGTCCCCGGCAGGTCGTCGTACCTGCTGGATGCCCCATCTTCGGTTCCGGCCGGGAATTCTTCGGAACCGGCGATCGTATCGATGAACGCCTGTGCGTAGTGATTGGAATGCAGGATAAGGCCAACTATCGCGATTGATGCCATTATTGCCGCCGCCACTGCCGAATCGAAGACGGAAACGCCGTTCTGGGACAGCAGGACCGATGCAAGGGTCAGTACCGCCAGGATCAATGCCGTGCGCTTCACCGTTCTAAGAACCCCTTCGGCCACATTTTGTATCCTGGGGCCATCGGAAACACCCATGCCGGATCTCGCCAACATGACATACACGAGACCGAACGGCAGGGAGTACAGGGCGATGCAGACCACAGCCCCTATGAATGACCCGGCTTCATTGAAGAGCGGATCACAGGATTCGATCAGAACCCAAAACGACATCAGGGGTATCGATACCGTCAACAGCATCTCCGGCATGGATTCGCGGACGGATCTCGTGATGGGCCTGAATGATACCGTCGCATCCCTCCCCAGATGCTCGACACAGAGGATCCAACGGAACTTGCGACCCCACCGATCGGAGGACGGTCCACCGGATGACCCGAGTATCGGGAACAGGACCATGACGATGAGATGAGATAGGTACGATACACCCTCCAACCCCATGGTGACGCCCAATATCGCTGGAACTGATTCGGGGAGAATTATCGCTGCTACGATGGCCACCGTTGCACAGACGGCCAACACCACCCATCTGCGATCCAAAACACAACCCAACACCCCCGAAATGGCGAGTGGAAGGATCGCGATGAACGTCGATAGGGTCGATACACCCTGATACAGGATTGTGGCGGATGCCACCAGGAGGAACGACACCGTGATGATTGTGATCATCAACAGCATGTTCCTATCGCCTGTATCCAAGGACACACGACCCACCGCCATCGGGATCACTCCTTGTCTGTCCAGGCCTCGACGGTGACCTTCGCACGGTCGCCACGGAAAACACCGATCAGGATGCCCATGCTGCGACTCTTCTCGGTTGGATACGGTCCGAGTTCCGCATCGGTGACCTGATCCTTGTGTCCTGCAGATGAATGGTCCTCCTTTGCGACCACGACATCGACGGGGAAGTCGGAACGGATCCTCACATGGAGGAACCTGTTGGGCTTCACATCCAGCGGTATGCTCAGAACATTGCGGTAGCAACCATCGACTGTGGGGTCGAACTCCCCGACGGTCATTTCCTCGGGACCGTATACCTGGACCCTCTTATCGAAGATAGACATTGGAACACCATCCGTGCGGTAGGTGCTCTCGATAGATAACGGTTCACTCGACGAACGACGGAACTTCCGGGATGTCGAGATCAGTAGACTGTTTCCACATACGTGGGTAATGACCGGGTTCCATGAACACCCTCTCGGTCCTGACAGCCACACCCTTCGATGTCGCCATGATCTTGGGTGTGGACATGGCCATATGGCCGAGGGCGATCAACTCCCCGCGGATGGTCATCATGGCAACCAGCGCATTCTTGCGGATGTCTTCATCGAGCATGTGTATGCCACAGATGTTCAGGTCCGCACCGTGACAGACGGCATCGACGGCCGTGGCCTTGACTATCACCTTCGGCAGGGGTTCGACAAGAACCTCGCCTGGCAAGAGCATTCCCCTCAACCACTCCTCGCGACCGTTCTGCTGCCAGAAGACGTACGCATCACGTATGTCGTGGAGATTGGCTGCACGGGACTCATCCATCTTACCGGAACGGGAACGACGCAGCTCCAGCATGTTGGCGCCGCATCCCAGCACATCACCTATGTCCGTGCAGAGGGTGCGTGCATATGTGCCAGCATCACAATGTATCCTGAAGAGGACATCACGTCCACGGATATCCAGAATCTCCAACTCATGTATGGTGCGGATGCGAAGCTGCCTCTTGATGGCGGAACGGACAGGGGGCAGTTGATACACCTTGCCCTGGAAACGGGACATCACGCTGCGTATCCTCTCTGGAGAACGGTCGGCATGCAACCTCATGAGGCATATGTACTCCTTATCGGAGGACAGGACCACATCCGTCAATCTGACCGCATCACCCAGAGTGATAGGAAGGACCCCGCTGACGTACGGGTCGAGCGTTCCGCCGTGACCCACCTTCTCCAGCTTGAGCGCATCACGCACCCAAGCGGTAGCCTGATGGGATGTCGGACCGGAAGGCTTGTCCAGGATGAGCACTCCGAACCTCAGCAATTCGCCCACCGAACGGTCTGTGGGCCTCTTCCCCCACTTGTCGGGGATCGTCTGGGAATCTCTGACAATCAATTCGAAACACCCAGGGCATCCAGGATCGTGGAGAGCACTTCCTCGGGAGTCAGGTCATCCGTGTTGACGACCAGGTCGTAGACACTGCGGTCGTTGATGTCGATGCCATAGTACATCATGTACCTCTTGGCCTCGGAGTTCTGACGTTCGACGGTCTTGGCATGAGCCTCCTCGAAGGTCTCACCCTCACGGAGACCGACCCTGGCCATACGCACATCGGGACTCGCATCGAGGTATATCCTGAATGCGGGAATCCCGTTACGGGTCAGCATGTATGCGGAAAGACGGGACTCTAGAATTATATCCTCGTTCTCACGGGCGATCTCCAGTATCCTGGAATCGATCATCTCATCGATAGAGGGATCAGACTCGGCGATGGCGCCGAGCTGACCCAGAGTCAGGTTTTTTTCTGCAGCAAGCTCACGGAAGATCTTACCGAAGACCACGGCCTTCAGACCCAATACCTCCGAGAGGTTGCTGCAGGCGGTCGTTTTTCCAGAACCTGGCGGACCGCTTATGGTTATTCTCATTCGATCTCAGCTCTCTTGACTTCTCTGTCAAGTTCCCCCAAGCGCTTCTTGAGGAAGATGAACCTGATCAGCCTGTTCTCGATCTGTCCTATCGGCATACTAACCATGGTGTAGATGATGATCCACATAGGGAAGAATCCCATGAGCATGGAATTCAGATCCAGTTCCCCCCAGGGCATGTGGACGTAGAGCACTTCCAAGTGAGGGAAGTACGCTGCGCCGTCACCGGTCTTGAGGAAGTAGTAGACCCAGGCATACACAGGGATGATGAAGAGCATGGTTATGGGCATGACCTTCATCTGCTGTGTACTGGCCTCCATGGACTTTGCCATCATCGCGGGCTGCTGCTCCTGCAATTTCTTCAGTTTGAAGAGATTGTTCTCGATACGGGCCTGACGGAACTCCTTGTTGAAATCGCTCTGAATCTGCTGACTCCTAGCCATCTCAATGGGGTTCGACATCAGGCTCCTGATGACTGTACTGAGTGTAATCATCACCAGACCGGCGATGATCAGGGTCAGCACAGGGTACTCGCCATCGAAGGCGATGTGCCTGAACACGAAATCCAGTCCCTCACCGATGGCATCCCTGAACATCATGACGACCATCATGATCAACAGAGTGAACATCATCCCGATCATTGTCTTGTTAGACATAGGAGGTGCCTGTTGCTGCACCTCCTGCATGCTCTGTGGGCTACCTGGATTAGGCATTTACTCACTCTCCACCGAAGAATCCCCTCATTACGGGATTCATCTCCATCATCTGTTCGCGTCCGATTGCCTCGTAGAGGTTAATCAGGATACCGACAGTCAGCAGCACTCCGGTTCCAGTTGCGTTACCGGTCGTTCCGACCATGTCTGCGAATGCCGCAAGTCCTCCGACGAGAGCTCCCGACATGATGGTGATCGTGGGGATGTACCTCTCGAGGACACGCTTCAGGACACGGGGGTCACGACGGAATCCGGGCATCTGCATTCCACTCCTCTGGATCTGGTTGGCGACGGACTCCGCTCCGAGGTTCGTGGTCTCAACCCAGAACTTCGCGAACAGGATCGAACCCAACACCATCACACAGAAGTAGATGGCCATGTGAGCGATGTTCTGGATCGCGTTGTGACCATTACCGTATGCGACGGGGTCGAGGATCGGCATCAGCCAACTCGTCAATCCCTGGGGTGCGGACAGGTACCATGCCAATCCACCGGCTGCGTAAGTGGATCCCTCCTCGAAGTATCCCAGAGCCGCGTTTCCACCGATGAAAGGGATCTGGCTGAGGGTCTCGTTGCTGAAGAGCAGGAGGGTGGTCATACTCACGATGGCCAGCAGTGCGGACATCAGGATGACGGGGATGTTGCTTGCGTACATCAGTTTGATGGGATAGCGTCCCCTTGCACCTCTGGCGTTACCATGGGAGAGCGGAAGCTCGATACGGGTCGATTCCAGATAGGCAACGATGGCGAAGATCACCAGCGTTCCGACCAGGGCGATCATCGGGTTCGGTGAACCCAGGAAGATCTGCTCGTATCCCACATTTGCCATGTACTCGGGATCTGTGGCGAAGACGTAGTAGAGTGCCCTGGGTATGGTTCCTCCGGGAGGATTCTCCACACTGACGGGCATCGACATGTCCACAGGATTCCAGTTGAGGGCTCCTGTGAACAGTGCCTGCGCCACTCCTGCGGCGATGAACAAGGAGATACCGCTTCCGATACCCCACTTGGACACCACCTCATCCATCAGGAAGATGATGTAGGACCCTGCGAAGAGCTGAGCGATCAGCAGGATCTTCGCCCCTGCCGAACCGAGCACATCCTCGGCGCCGCTTGAAGGTACGAGGTACCCGAACACCTGAGGGATGGACTCGAACAGGATCATGACGATGACCAGCAGCTTGAGTACCGACTGGTAACAAGCCTTGTCGTCGCGCTTCCCAAGGTCCAGTTTTATGATTTTTGCTCCGACGAACAGCTGCATTATGATCGAAGCTGTGACGATCGGTCCAATACCGAGTTGCAGTAGCGATCCGGAAGCTCCTGCCATGATGGTCCTATACTGTGCGAACAGGTCGAGCGACTCGGCCTGATCCAAGCCATACAGGTACACGTTGGTCATCACGAAATAGACGACCAACGCGACTATGACCCACATCAATTTCGTCCTGAAGTGCACATGGCCTTCAGGCCGTTTGACGGAGGGTAGCCTGTCGGACAGTGGCTTAATCTTGTACAACAGGCTTGGTGTATCTTCCATCCCTATCTACCTCTCCCGATATTGTTTACTCGACGATAGATCCGCCGACGGCCTCGATCTTGGAACGGGCCTTCTCGGAGACCTCTGCAACGGTCACGTTGACAGCGAAATCAACGTTTCCGTTTCCGAGGAGTTTGTCGATGCCTGCATCGGAGAGGTTGACATTGTATGCGTCTCCCTCTTTGGATGCGAATCCCATCGAAACGAACCTCTCGATCTGCTCGCAGAGTTCTCCGACATTGATGGTGCGGTTGGCCTCGACCATGCACTGGGGTCTCTTGAAGCCGTGGCGACCGAAGTGGTCCCTGTCGTACTTCAGCATACCGATCTTCCCAGTCTTTCCGAGTCCGGCCTGACCGTGTCCACCGATGATACCTGCTCCACGACCGGATTTCTTACCGCGGCCGTGGGTCCTGTATCCTCTAAATTTCTTTGTCCTGCTAGGCATGTCTACACCTCAGAGCATCCTGTTGATGAGGTCGTTGATAGCCTCGCCCCTGTATCCGAGAGCACCGCCGTTCTTGTAGGAGCGTTTGTTACCCTCGTATCCCTTGACGGGAGGGTGGAGACGGAAGACGGGTTTGACGCCCTCCACATCCCTCATCTTGTAGTCGTTCTCAATGATGGCCTTGGCCATGTCCTCGATGGTGGCGAACTCGGAGTTCTCCTTGAGGTAGTCATCGGTGATGTCCTTGTCTCCGACGAGTTTTCCGCGGCTGCGGATCATCGAAGCGAGGGTCTCCTGACTTACCTCTCCCCAGGTGCAGTAGTCCTTGACGACCTGGAGCATTCCCTTTGTGGAGGGATTCTCGGGGACGATGACACAGTGGTTGACCCTGGTTACTCCCAGGAGCATCATGGTGTGCTCGATGTCGCGGTTGACATCGGGCTGTCCACGAACACGGATCAATGCGTATGCCATTTTCACTCCTCCTGTGCGTCGACATCGGTCTCGGCATATGTGATGCCAGTGGGACCGGAGACGATGTTGAGGTTCTTCGCCTGCTCGTCGGTGACCCTCATGCGGGAGGTCATCTTCAGAGCCTCGTAGGTTGCCATAGCGTAGTTGACCTTGGTCTTGGTGTTACCCCTGGCGAATCCCCAGGAGTCGCGTACACCTGCAAGGGTCAGGAGACTCTTTGCGACATCTCCGACTGCAAGGGACACTCCGCGGGGTGCGGGCTTCAGGGTGACGGTAACGGAACCGGTGGATCCGGAGACCTCGAAGGGCAGACTGTGGGGCTGTCCGCATCCACACTGCCAGGAACCGCAACCCCTCTTGATCTCAATCATGTTGAGCTTGGCGTTGTCGATTGCCTTCTTGATGGAGGGTCCGACCTCCTTTCCTTTTGCTCTTCCGATACCGATGAATCCATCGCCGTTTCCGACGATGCATGTGACCGCGAACCTGACCCTCCTTCCGGAGTCGGTCATCCTCTGGACCATGTTGAGGTCGATGACCTCATCCTTAAGGTCGGGGAGGAGGATGTCCACGATCTCGGGCTCACGCAGGGGCAGTTTGGTCGCCAGTGCATCACTCATTGTGGTGATGTCACCGTTGAGGACCATCTGTCCGAGTCTTGTTTTGGGAACCCAGTCAGCCATTTTACTCAGCCTCCATCTTTTCCTTGAGGCTGTTGACTGCAGCCTCGATGCCCTCATCGATGTGCTTTCCGTAGAGCCTGTCCTCCTCGGGGAGGACTCCCTCGCCGTAGGGGACCTCGAGGCCTGCATCGGTCATTCCGGCCACAGTTGCGAAGAGGACTCCGCCGTGCTGGACCTTCTGCATTCCGATGTCGAGGACTGCATACTCGATTCCTGCTTTGATTGCTTTCTTTCCTGCAAGGTATCCCGCGAGGTATGCTGCGGGGATGGATGAACAGGAGTACTCCCAGCCCATCGCCTTCAGATCCCTGCTGCTGGCGGATGCGAGGATGAGGTCTCCTCCCATGTCGAACTCAGCGAACTGGATGGTGATGTTCTTGTTGGATCTCCTGACCACTGCCCTTGCCTCTCTTCCGTTGAGGAGCTTGCGGCGGGCGTAGTAGTCTGTACGACCCTCCCTCCTCCTGCGGAATGCCACTTTGTATCTAGGTCCTGTTGCCATCAGATCTCCTCCTCTGTGAGGTGTCCGGCAGCGATCATGTGCTGCCTCAGGTGCCTGCGAGATTTGAAGAGACCTCCCTTGGCCTTCCTGTAGTAGAGTCTGTAGATGGAAGGTGTGATCTTGCCGTCGGCCCTGAGGGTCTTCAGCTCGTCACGGATGGGCCTGATGGTTGCCATCCAGCGCTCCTTGTCACGGACGCGGGCGTTGGCGGTTCCCTTCCTGGATCCGGGTCCCTTCCTCTTTCCGTTTGCCTTCTGCTCGGCTGCGTGCCTGATCCTTGCCTTGGAGGTTCCGTTCTTGGGCTTTGCCTTGATGAGACCGGAAGCCACTGCGGTACGGATGTCAGCACGGGTGATGCACTCGGCGACCTCTTCGAGCTTGTCGGGGTTCATCCAAACCCTGTTCTCTCCGCATTTCAGGACCTCTGCGGCCATTCTCCTCTGGTTCTTCAGATCGGACATGTTCACACCATCCTGTTGAGGACCCTGATACCGAGCTCATCGGCCCTGTCCTCGATCGCCATTCTCTTCTTGGTTCCGACGGTTCCACCGATGCGGACCGCCTGCTTCTTGGGGTCGATGCCCTCGAGGCCGTCCACGTTGTAGACCATGACTTCCTCGAATCCGGAGGGGTGCAGTGCCCTTGCAGCTGCGGGTCCACGGAATCCGATGTCCACCATGGGGGAGCGCCTCTTCATGTGCCTCCTCATCTTGGAGTGGATTCCCTTGGGCTTCCTCCACATCTCACCGAGCTTGGAGTATCTGAACCACTCCTGCCTCTTGAATGCAGGCCTCCTTCCGGAGATGACTGCCCTCTTTGCGAGTGCGTCTGCGGTTGCATCATCGAGCTCGGGTTTTGCTTTGACGACGTATACTGCCTCGGACACCTCGACGACCTCGGATCCCTGTGCGGGTGCGGCGTCTGCGACGTCCTCGTCGGCGAACTGGGTCTTCCAGGTGTTGACGGTCTTGGGACCGACTCCGGAGAGGGCCTTGATGACCTCCTTCACCTTGGCATCATCATTGAGGGCCTCTGCGAGCTCGGAGACGGTGTTGATTCCGATTCCGGCGAGCTCCTCAACGTTCTGCTCCTTGAGACCTTTCAGGTCTGTGAATGCTTTCACGGTCATTCTTTCACCTTGTGGGATTTCTGGACGATGTAAATACCGTCCTGGAAGGTCCTCTTGTCGAATCCGAGCCTGGAGGTTGCCTTCTCGAGGTTGGCTGCTGTCTGTCCGACGGCCTCGATGTCGTTACCCTCGACGGTGACATCGGTTCCGTTGATCTTCACCGTGCATCCCTTGAGGATGTTGGCGTAACGGGGTGCGTGACCTCCCATGTAGTTGTTGATCTCGACGCGGTCGCCCTTCACGGCTACTTTCATCGGGAAGTGGTTGAACACGATCTTGAGGGTGTAGACGTAACCGACGGTTACTCCCCTGATCATGTTCCTAACGTGTGCCAGGTAGGTACCTACCATGGCCTTGTCCCTAATCCTAGGGTACTCGCAGCTGACGCTGACAACTCCTTCTCCGACGGCAATATCTATGCCAGGGTGCGCGAAGTTTCTGCTTAATTCACCCCTAGGTCCTTTGACCTTCATGATACCTCCATCGAGTGTGACGGAGACCCCATCGGGGATAGCGATGGTGCTTTCGATTTTCCCTGCAATTGTCATCTTTATTCCTCAGTAAACATATGCCAGCAGTTTTCCGCCGATTCCGAGCTCTTTGGCACGGTCCTGGGTGATAACCCCGGCTGTTGTGGTCATTATAAGGAGACCGAAGTCCTGGGCGGGGAGGAACCTTGCCTCGAACTTCTCGACATCCGCGACCTTGACGGAGTACCTGGGCTTGATGACACCACAGTCGTTGATTGCACCGTCAAGGGTGACACGGAATTTGCCTGCCTTTCCATCCTCTACGTACTCGAACTGACTGATGTATCCGCGGTCCTGCATAACTTTCAGCACACGGCCGATAAGTTTGGAGGAGGGCTGGATCATGCACTCGCTCTTTCCGTTGAGGGCTGCATTTTTGATGACGCACATGGCGTCGTTGAGTGGATCGCTCTGCATTTATGACACCTCACGAATACTTCTTGAAACCGAGTTCGGGAGCCATATCCCTGAAGCACTGGCGGCACAGGTGCATCCCGTACCTCCTGATGATTCCTCTCCTGCGTCCGCAACGGGTGCAGCCGATTGACCTTCCATACTGCTTCTTGGGCTTCACTGGACCACCTCAACCTCAAATTTGTCTTTCATATACTGGATAGCCTCGTCGCGGTCAACGCGGTGGCTCTTGGGGATCCTCCTCTTGAGGAGTGCCCTCTGGGTGATCCTGTTTCCAGGCCTCCTGAGGACGACGTTGATGTCCATTCCGAAGATTCCGATCTCGGGGTCGTATTTCATTCCCTCGAAGTCGGTGTAATCGGAAATACCGAAGGACATGTTACCCTCTTTGTCGAAGGAGTACTCGGGGACACGCATCTCCCTGATGGGGAGTGCCTTCCTGATGAAGTCCTCTGCGACCTCGCCCCTGAGTGTGACCTTGCATCCGAGGGGCATTCCCTGACGGATTCCGAGGTCCCTGTTGACGGTCTTGGAAATGGTCTCGACGGGCTTCTGTCCGGTGACCATCTCAAGGACCTTCTCTGCCTTGACGAGTCTCTCTCCGGCCTCACCAACACCGATGTTGATGACGACCTTGTCGACGTACAAATCCCTCATTCCGCTCATTCAGATGCCTCCGGGAGCTTGAGTGCGGGCTTGTCGGATCCGATGACGAAGCAGTTCCTCATGACGGTCTCGGTCCCATCGGTGAACAGGACGAGGTTGGGTGCTGCTCCACGGACGATCTCCACATCCTTGACAGTCTTGATGTCTCCGGAGTGGGAACCCTCCTTGATCAGGACGGTGCTTCCGCCTGCGAGGGGGTAGTGATCGAGGATCTTCTGTCCGTCGAAGGAGACCTTGAGTGTGTCTCCGCACTTGTAATCGTTCTTGTCGAGGAGTATGTTCCTGCCGCCGCTGAGGTTCAGCTGGATCTTTCCGCCCTTGATGACGGTCTTGTCCTCGATCCTGCAGAGCTCCCAGGATGCCTCATCTGCATCGATCTCGACGAGGGTGAGTTTTCCCTTGTCGGTGATCAGCATGCGGTAGTTGAGGTTCATCTTGGGGATGCTGATGACATCCATGAATCCGACGGGTGCCTTGGGGTTCTTGACGGGTTTCCCATCTACGATCATCTCACGGTTTCCGATGATCCTCTTGGCCTCCCTGGCGGTGTCACATGCCCCGACCATGTCCCTGAGGACGGTCACTGCAGACATAGAGTCCTCGATGGAGTGTGCTCCTGCGGACTGCTTTGTAACCCAGACGCTGACCTTCCTCTTGAGGGGCCAGGTCCTGGGTGCTGCCAATCTCTTCATGTGGTCGCTCATTCTTTAGCCTCCTTGTTCTTAGACAGGGAATCCATCCTCCAGGGGTCCTCGGTGTTCAGTTTGACGATCACGAGGTTGGATGCGTGGATGGGGCGTTCGGTGGCTGAACCGTCCGCCTGGTTGATCGTGACACCCTCGATGGAGACACGACCGGTCTTGGTGTAGACTTCGAGGACTTTTCCCTCGATGTTCTTGATGTCCTTGTTTCCGCGGACGACGATTACGGTATCTCCCTTGCAGACCCTTGCGGTGCGGGATCCGTACTTCTCGCGGAGCTCGTCGGAGAGGTGTGCGGAAAGCATCTTCCTCTTGACGTGGGCTGCCGCGTTCGCCTGATTCTTCCTCTGAACCCTTGCTTTGCTACTTACCATGTCTCACACCTCACACGATTGTATTTGCGGTTGCGGACACACGGGGCCACCTCTCGGCTGCCTCCCTTGCGACGGGTCCCTTGATGTCAGTTCCCTTGGTCTCTCCAGTCTCAGTGGTGATGACCGCGGCGTTGTCCTCGAAGTAGACCATTGTTCCGTCGGGCCTCCTCATGGGGCGCCTCTGGCGGACGATGACTGCGAAGACGATCTGTCTCCTCATCTGGGGAGTTCCCTTCTTGACGGATGCGATGACGATGTCACCAACACCTGCGGAGGGGACCCTCCTTGCGGTTCCGTGGTAACCGGGAACGGTGATGATCTCGATCTCCTTGGCTCCAGTGTTGTCGATGACGGTGAGCCTGGATCCGTTCTGAAGTCCTCTTGTCTGGTTTCCAGCAATTCCCTTCATTGAGATCACTCCTTCTTCTCGATGACTACGAAGGACACGGTCTTGGAGAGGGGGCGGCACTCTGCGATCTTGACCCTGTCGCCGACCTTCAGGCCGAGGCAGGGGGATGCGTGTGCGGAGTACCTGTTGCTCCTCTTCTCGTATCTCTCGTACTTCTGCTGATATTTGAGGTAGTTGCGCTCGACGACGACGGTCTTGTTCATCTTGACGGTGGCAACTACGCCCTCGATAGTCTGTCCCCTGACCGGGAGGCTGCCGTGGAACGGGCAGTTGGGGTCATTGCACTCCGAAGTGGGAGGGACGACGTCGATTCCGATGTCTCTGATATTTGCTGTCATTATTTCACCTAACCTTCTTGATTCTGTCCTCTGGTCGGTGCAGTATCTCTGATCCGATGATGTCTATGGTTCTGCCTTCATATGCGAATCTGAACACATTGTTTGGTTTGGGTACCATTCTCTCAGTTCCGGCCGATTCGATGGTAAACGTGTTCTTCGTCTCGTCGACCACCTTACCGGATATGTCCGAGTATGGTGCTGACAGCACTTCCACGTCCAAGCCAATGAGTTCAGTTCTGATGAAGAGAGCGTCTTTCATCTTACCTCTGTGCGGAATCCCATTTCCTCCAGGACTGCTTTCACTTTCTTCTTGTGATCTCCCTGGAGTTCGATGCGTCCGTCCTTGCATGTTCCGCCGGCGGCGCATTTGTTCTTCAGCTGCTTTCCGAGATCGTTGATGTCGATGTCGTTTTCATCGATCCCATCGATCACGGTTACGGTTTTTCCGTATCTGCGGCTATCAATCGAGATCCTCACGGTCTGCTGCTCACGTGCGATTTCCTCGCACATGCACAGTTCCTTGGGCAATCCACATACGGGGCAGATCTCAGCCATCAGATCTCTTCCTCCTCCTTCTGGACGGTCAGGATGCGTGCGATGTTCAGCCTGAGTGCACGGATGGCACCGGGGCTGGAGGGAGCGCCTCCCATTGCGGAGACTCCCCTCTCGTGCATCAGCTCGTCGCGGAGCTCTTTCAGTTTCTGGTTGCGCTCCTCGACGCTCATGTTCCTGATGTCTGCTGTTTTCAACGAAGCCATCACTGTCCCTCCTCGATAACAACCTCATCCTCGACGGGTGCCTCGGGTGCGGGTGCTGCGAACAGGTCGGGGACGACTGCCGCTGCCTCGGTCTTGTTGAGGACCTTGATGTCTGCGGGCATCACTGCGTCCTTGGCCATGATCTCGACGGTGACTCCGATGACTCCCATCTTGAGCTTGGCGACTGCGTAACCGTGGTCAATGAAGTTGGCCTTGGTCTCTCCGCAGAACTTGATGTTACCCTCTTTGAACTTCTCGGTCCTGTGCCTCTGACCGGTGAGTTTACCGGCCACGATGATGTGGCATCCGCGGGCGCCTGCATCCATAATCCTGCGGACTGTGGAGTGTCCTGCCCTGCGGAAGTGCCAGCCCCTCTCGAGGGAGAAGGCCAGCTTCTCTGCCATGATCTGTGCGTTGAGGCTCGCGTTCTCGACTTCCTGAACCTCGATCTGGGGGTTCTCGAATCCGAAGCGGTCCTCGATAACTGCGGTCAGGTTTTTGATGGTCTGACCACGCCTTCCGATAACGAGTCCGGGCCTCTCGGTCGTGAGGATGACACGGGTTCCCATGGGTGTCCTCTGGACGTCGAGTCCTCCGAATCCTGCGCGGCTGACCTCTTTCATGAGGTACTCCTTGAGGAGGACCCTGCGGACGTTCTCGGCAACGAATTTTCTCTCTGATGCCATTTCACTCAACCTCCTCGATGATGACCTCTACGTTGACGGTCTCCTGGTTCCACTGGGTTGCACGTCCGTGTGCCCTGGGCATGTGTCCAGGGATGACGCGTCCCCTTGCAACGGAGATCGTGGAGATAGCCATGTTGGAAACGTCGAGTCCCTTGTACTCGGCGTTGGCTGCTGCACTGTTGAGGACTCCCAGGATGGCCTTTGCTGCCTTCACGGGGTATCTTCCGGGTCCGACTCCGGCCTTGTGGGAGACACGCTTGTTGTATCTCTTGAGGGGAACGGGCCTGGTCTTGGCGATGACGTCCTCGAGTGCCTTCTGTGCGGTCTCGACCTTCATTCCGCGGATCATACCGGCGACCTCGCGTGCGAACTTGGGGGAAACGGGCATCTCCCTTCCAAGTGCCTTTGCGGAGGTGTCGGGGTCTGCTACTGCTGTATATCCTGAAACCATGTCTAACACCTCACTTCAGCGGCATGAACTTCGAGGATCTGGTAGCACCGACTCCAGGTCCGGAGTGCTGAGGTGCCTTCCTGGTGGGAGCGAACTCTCCGAGGAAGCAACCGATCATCTCGGGCTTGATCTCTACGTCTTTGAACTCGCGACCGTTGTAGATACTGACGGTCTTCCCCACGAACTGGGGGATGATGGGCAGGTCCCTGCGGTGGGTCCTAACGGGTGCCTCGGCATCCTTGAGCTTGTCGAACAGGAGCTGCTGCTCGTAGTTCAGACCGCGAAGGTATGTCCTCCTTGCCCTTGCGGGAAGGAGACCGAGAATCTCGTCGAAAGGCATGGCGAGGAGCTCCTCGAGCGTGAATCCACGGTAGAGGAACTCCTTCTTCCTCCTTGCCTGGATTGCCGACGCCTTCTTCCTGGACTTCCTCCTCGAGGCTTTTGCCGATCCTGCAATAATCTTCTTTGCCATTGCAATCACTTCTTAACTTTCTTCTTAGGAGGCAGGAATCCTACCTTCTGACCGGGCGATGCGGTCCTCTTCTGACAGTTGGGTCCTCCGACGTGCGCGTGGCTTCCACCTCCGTGGGGGTGGTCGACGGGGTTCATTGCAACTCCCTTTGTCTTGAAGGGTGCAGTGGACCTGGACCTAAGGGTAAGAACATTCTTACCCGCCTTTGCGAGGGGCTTGTCTCCCCTTCCACCACCTGCAACGACACCGATGACGGCGCGGCAGTTGGGGTTGAACTCCTTGATTTCTCCGGAGGGCATGAGAACCATGACCTTGTCTCCCCTGGAGACGATGGTTCCGGATGCTCCGGCGACCTTCACGAACTTTCCTCCGTCTCCGGGCCTTGCCTCGACGTTGTGGACGAGGGTTCCCTCGGGGATCTTGGAGAGTGTGGTGATGTTACCTGCTGCGACGACGGTTCCACCGATGACAATGGTCTGTCCGACCTTGGTTCCCTCGACGGCGAGCTGGTAGTCGGTCTTTCCGTTGATGTCGACGACTGCAAGGGGGCAGGTCCTTCCGGGTGCCTGAATCAGATCCTTGATGACAGCGGTTCCCTCGGAAAGTGCGGGGAGCCTGACGTCATCGACGTGCCTGTGGCTGGGGGAGCGGTATGTGGGTGTTCCGCGGCCCCTCCTCTGTGTGATCAATCTTTTTCCCATGTTCACTCACCTTCAGAAGACTCCGACTCTCATACCCACATCCTCTGCAGAGTATCCCTCTGCCAGCTTGATGATGGCGTGCTTTCCGTCTTTCTGGATCCTTACCCAGACCTTCTCGACCTTGACCTCGAAGCGCTCCTCGAAGACGGTCTTGATCATCTGCTTGTCGGCGTTCCTGTGAACGAGGAACTCGATCCTGTTTCCGTCCTTGAACTTCTGGGTGGGGGTTCCAGCCATGTGGTTCATGGACTTCTCTGTAACATAGGGTCTGATGAGAACATCACTCTGCTTCATTGGGTCCAGCCTCCTATTGCATCGATGGCGGACTTGGTGTAGACTGTGAGCCTTCCTGCATCTCCACCGGGGGCGAGGATGCTGGTGTTGAGGGTCTTGACCTCTTCCACGGTGACTCCGGGGAGGTTGGATGCGCTCTTGAAGATGGGTGCTGCCCTCTCGTCATCCTTGACGACGATGAGTACGGACACAGGTGTGCGGTACTTCCTGTTCCTCATGGTTCCCTTTCCGGCGCGGATCTTGCGGCCCTCTTTGGCGCGCTCGATGTCGTATGCGATTCCGATCTTCTCGAAGACCTCGGAAACCTCTGCGGTTGCCTTGATGTCCTGGAATGCGTCCTCCACGACGATGGGGAACGAAACGGAGTCGTCGAACTGGTGTCCACGTGCCTTCACGCACTCTGCGCAAGCGGTTGCGGCGAGAGCGGACTGGCGTGCGATCTTGAGTTCCTTCTTGTTGACCTTCTGAGCCCAAATCCTCTCGGGGCGCGGGGGGTGTGCCCTCCTTCCGGAGACGTTGTTGGGAGACTCGGTGGCCTTCCTTCCATCGTGAACCCTCTGGACACGGGCTGTTCCGCGTCCCTTTCCCCAGGTGCTGACGGAGTGCCTCATTCCGGAGCCCTCTGCGGGTCCGTAGGGCTGCCTCTTGTTGGCAGCAGCTGCGAGAACGGCCTTCTTGATTATGTCGGGCCTGTAGGGGGTTGCGAATGCTGCGGGGACATCGACGGTTCCGGCGACTCCACCGCTGACTGCGTAAACATTTGTCTGTGCCATTTACTCATGCCCCCTGCTTGGACTCGGTCGAAACGTATGTAACGTCGACTGCCTCGGTGTCCACGTTCTTGTGGAGCCTGGTTGCATCTCTGAACCTGATGAGCCTCTTGGTAGGTCCGGGAACGGATCCGTGGACGAGGACGTAGGTGTTCCTGACCTCTCCGTAGTTGAGGAATCCACCCTTGGGTGTGATCTCAGCACCCTCGGTTCCGACCTTGATGACTCTCTTGTTGAACTCAGTCCTCTGGTGGTATCCCATCTGTCCGGATCCAGGAACGGTGGACCTGACGTATCCGGGTCTCTTGGGTCCGAGGTTACCGATTCCGCGGCGGTGCTTGCTGTTCCTGTGGGACAGGAGCTTGACACCCCAGCGCTTGGTAACACCCTGGAATCCCTTTCCTTTGGTGACTGCGATAACATCAATCATGGTTCCCTCGGCGACGAAGTCTGTGAAGTTGACCTCGGTTCCGAGAATCTGTTTAGCGTATGCCACCCTCTCATCGATGGTGCCTCCGCCGATCCTGAGCTCCATGAGGTCGGGGACCTTCTTGGGGACTCCAGAAACCAGCTTGGGCTGGGTGTACACCAGAACGCGAACATCCTCGATGTCCAGACCGTCGTACCTGGCGAACGATGCCTCATCGTGGTTCTTGGGAACGCTGAGGCGCTTGTCGAGAAGGGGGTCGAGGTCCTTTGCCCAGACCTCTCCTGCTGTCTTCAGTCCGACGATGCTGCTCTCGTAGAACCTGACCGCTGCGACCTTCATCGGGGGAACCTCGACGACGGTCACGGGCATCTGAACCTCCATTCCGGAGGTGGTGCTCTTTGCACGCTTGTCAACGACAAATGCGTGGGTCATTCCTGCCTTGTATCCAGCGAATCCCTGAATCTTGGGTGCTCCGCTGATCTCGGGCCACGAGTCGAGCCTAGGCGTCTGCGACTGTGCTCTCTTCCTAGGGCCGTATGCCCTAGATCCTCTCTTGGGACGTCTTCTTTGCGGCATATTTTACACATACCTGCGAGGGTCTCTTCGCTAACCTCGCGATTTATCAGACGAACGTCTTAATGTTCCGACCGTGACGCCATAATCGTCTCAAGAATCGAATGAAACGAGACTGACACTGGGGTGCCGTTTGCATTGCCCGATGCGTCTGGTCAGACACTATTATGTCCAATCTAAACCGTCGTATACAGGTTTACTATTTAAATCTATGCCTCGCGCCTTATAATAAGAAGTACTGGCGCGAGGGAATTGGTTTGGGCGGGTCGGCAAGCTCAGAGCTTGCCTTCCTTGGCCTTCTTCTGGGCCCTCTTCATACGGGCCTTGGCATCGAAACCGGTCGCCTTCTCGGCGAACACATTCAGCCTCCTTTTGCTGTCGAGGATGTCATCGTCGGATACGGGACCATCCTTGTTGACGGTGACGATCGTCATCTTGTCCTTGGCGAGAACCTGGACCTCAATACGGTCCATGACGCCGTATGAAGACACGAGCGTCTCCCCCTCGGAAGTGACATTTCCGAAAACCTCTTCCATCAACTGTGCCAGCAGGTCTCCTTCGATGTTCTTGAACCAGCCCTTCTTAATGTCGTAATCCATCCGATCACATCCTCAAAACTAACTCGTTTGTGAAATCGCGTTCCAGGTCTGCTGGTGATCCGAGCATGTCCTCGGAACGCATGTAGGCCCTCCACTTGTCCTGACATTGGCAACCAACGTCGAGATCCGAAAGGTCCTGGGTGAAACTGAACTTCTCTATCGCATCCAATGCCTTGCGGTCACAGTCTCCGCAGTTGTGAACCCCCCTCATCGCCCCACCGCCAGATGGCGAGGACATCAAACGAGAATTAACAGTGCCAGACAGTTGTCTGAACACATCGATGAGGGACCATATCCAGGGTGATCTGAACTCACCGCGCTTCCAGAGACGCTCCACGTACGTGGCACGCTGAACGTTCAGGGGATTAATCGAGATCTCGTCCGAGAACGGGTCGGCAAACCTGGCGGAACTGACGGCATCGGCGATGGCCATGGACTCGGTCATGAACGGTGGCTTCAACAAGAGGTATGTCCTGATCCCCAACCCATGGTCCTTGACCAATGTACCTGCACGCTCGATATCCTCGGGGGTGAATCCCTTGTGGACCGAAGTCCTCAATACCTCGGGATTGGAACTCTCCAGTCCAAGGGCTATGGTTACGTTGGATGGTAACGATGCGACCGCATCTTCTGTGATAAACTCGGGACGACTCTCGAACAGGATGCGCTTACAGTCCTTGAAAGCGTCGAAATACATGTCCCTGACGGCCGGAGTGACCTCGTTGTCGTCCAGGAAGCTTCCCGAGGTGTATATCTTCACAAAAGGTTCCCCCTTGTAACGAGACAATGCCTGTTCCAACTGCTTGGTCAGGTCTTCCTCGGTGACCTTTGCGAGCGAGGCTTCCCTGTAGCCACACATGGTGCAACCTCCACTCTTCACCCAACAGCATCCGTTGGTGCGCTTGATCACGACCATAGCATCCACGATTTCTCCGGATGCCATGTCCTTCTCCTTCCAGAGTGTTTCCAATTGGGACGGGGACCTTTTCTCTCTCATTCTGGATACCATCCGTATGACGTTATTGAAGCGTTAGATTTAACCTCTCGCACGCCACCACCGACCCTTTTCATGACACGACAAATGTGCCAGACACACACTATACTCCTGGAATGCAGGATAATGTGAAATCCCTGGTCGGCTTAACACGTGCACACGCACGGGCCCATAGATTAATATTGAAAAGCCTGTTGCACAGGCGGTAAGCTAAATGGCCTTGGATATCGTTGTTATAGGCTCGGGCGCCGCAGGGATGACCGCGGCATCAACTGCTAAGGCAGAATGTCCCGATGCGAATGTCATGGTCTTCACAGAAGATGAGGATGTTGCATACTCGCCCTGCGCCATCCCCTGGGGAATCGAGGGTAAGAGCGAATGGGAAGACATAGTCATGCACACCCCTGAGTTCTACGAAAAGGAACGTGGAATCAAAGTTTACACGAAGACCAGAGTGGATACAGTCGATGATGTCGCCAAGACAGTGACCGCCAACGGCCAGACCTTCAGCTACGACTCCCTCGTCATCGCCACCGGTGGAAGGGTCTTCGTACCTCCCATCGAGGGTGCCGATCTAAAGAACGTCTTCATAGTCAGGACCGTCAGAAACGGAAAAGACATCAAACAGGCACTCGAAACCGCAAAGAACGTTGTCATAGGTGGAGCCGGTGTCATCGGTCTCGAACTCGCAGAGTCCCTCAACAACATGGGGAAGGATGTCACAGTCATCGAGATGATGGACCAGGTGATCCCCCGCATCGCGGACAAGGACATGGCGGATGAGATACAGAGTCACCTCGAGGAACGCGGAATCAAGTTCGTGATGAAAGCCCCCATACAGTCCGTGAACGGCGATGGATCCGTTAGGAGCGTGACTGCCGCCGGCAACGAGTACCCCTGCGACGTTATGATCTTCGCCACAGGCATCCGTGCAAACCTGGACATACCCAAGCAACTCGGTTTCGATGTGGGAATCCTCGGTGCCCTCGTGGTATCGCCCACCCTCCAGCCGTATAAACGCGGACGTCTCGTCCAGGACATCTACGTTGCGGGAGACCTGGTTCAGTGCGAATCCGCCATAATGCCCGGAGCTACCATGAGCCAACTGGGATCCACGGCCGTCAAACAAGGACGTGTCGCGGGAATGAATGCCGTTTCCGAGAAGAAACTCTTGTTCGGACCCGTCGCCAGCCCATGGGTCAGTGTCATCGGGGACAAACAAATCTCCGGTACCGGACTCTCACTTGGACTCGCATCCTGGTACGGCATAGATGTTGCCACTGGAAAGGCCAAAGGCCTCACGCGCGCCAGATACTATCCTGGAGGAAAGGAGCTTACCGTCAAGGTCCTGGCAGACAGGACCACCCACAGAATAATTGGTGCACAGATAATAGCAGGAGAGGAAGCGACCGGTCGCATCGATTGGCTTACCGCAGCAGCAATCAACGGTATGACTGCAGAGGATTTCCTGTTCCGCTCGGAGAACGCATACTGCCCTCCGACGTCCATGGTCAAGGACGTGGTCATCTCCGCTGTTGAGGACCTGTGCAAGAACCTCGGCCAGTGATACGGTGAAATACGACGAGTACAAGGAACTTTACAACGCCCTGAAAGGGCCAGAGGATGTCGAGAGGCTCTCCAACACATATGATGATCGCCTCTTGGACACCCTCTTCACACAGAAAACAAGCAGAGAGGTGAAGAAACGCTTCTACGTGGTGAAGCAGAACTCCGCCCGTATGCTGAAGGAGTGGGCAAGAGGGAAGTCCATCATGGAGCTCTCCCAGAAATACAGATTCCCGCCGATCCTCACAGCCATGTTCATCTTCCTGGAAGATGGTGCCAACAAGAAGGAATTCTGGGGATATGTCAACGACCCATCCACATTGAAGAACAAGGAAACCGCTGAAGAGCTCCGTGAGGCGATAGAGAAGGACATCGTGTACGCCCCCGATGCAAACATCAGGCAGAGGGAGCGTGGACTCTGGGGAGAGGATCTCCTCCATCAATGGTTGGATGGTCAGGGTATAACATACCGTACCGAGAACGATCTCCGCGGAACGGAATTCACCAAAACCCCCGATGCGCTCCTCGACGAGCCTGTTATGTACAAAGGTCACAAGATATACTGGGTCGAGAGCAAAGCATCATTCGGAGACAACACGGAGTTCAGATTCAACTCCCGCAAACAGCTCGTACCCTACACCAAACTCTTCGGCCCCGGCCTTGTGGTCTACTGGGTCGGATGCCTGGATGACCTGGAGTGTCCAGAGGACGTGTACGTGTCGGACATCTCCGTCATGAAGGTCGACTTGGAGAAAATCGATGGCGAAGGGCAGGAATGACCTGCCCTTTCCATCCAATTAATCAGTTTTTATTGTATTCGGAGCGAAGTTCACCGAGTGTGGACTCCCTCTCCGCGAATGCGTTGTGTTTATGGATGGACTCCTCGGACTCACTGACCACATCCACATACACATCATCGGAAAGATTCGTGTATTTCTTCACGAAACGATCCAGAACACCCCTGACCACATCCTCGACGAACTTGGTGTTGCGGTGAGCATTGATGACGACCTGACCCTCATCAGGCCTCTTCAGCAACTCGTAAGTAGGGGATGAGAATGAGTCCTGAACGAGATCGATGAGTTCGTCAGCCTCTATGGACTGGTCCTCGGGGAGAGTGACCATGATTGTGCACACATTCCTCTGGTTGTGGGCCATGACGGGCATATCTCCCTCGAACTCGAGCATCTCCGTCACGGTCTGCTGTGCACAGGGGCATGCGGTCATCCCTATGACCTGTACTCCAATCTTCTTGGTGAGGGGACCATCCCTCTCGATGTGACCTCCGGAGAGGAGCATGTACATCTCGTACGTATCCTTGCCCAGCGGGGTCTTGCTGCTGCGGAAATACTCTGCCCTGATGTTGACATCCGCGGTCTGCGCATACTCGTGGTGTACCAGGAGCTTCCTGCACATGTCTGCGGCCATATCCTCGATAGCCGTTATGGGCTTGCGGACACTCTCTTCAACGACCTCGTTCAAAACCTCAACATTCCTGGACATGTGGGAACCTTTCTGGCTGGCAGGAAGGTCGACGAAGATGTCTATAGAACAGTGAAGGGAGTTGTTGAGCGTGCTGCTGATACCCTCCCTCTGGATGATTACAGGCTTGCGTACGCCCCTGACACCCACGCGCGTTAGTTTGTAACTGGCCTCGCCCTTGCCATATTGAAGATCGCATTTCAATGTCATGATTGCAGGGGTATTGCAAAAGTAACTTAAATTCTATACACCTACCAATTTTTTGGTAGGTGCATTTCCATCATGTTTTGTGGTGTCGATGAGGCTGGACGCGGCTCTGTTCTAGGGCCACTTGTCGTTGGGACAGTTTTCACAGACTCGGATGTCGGCCTTTCCGAAATCGGCGTGAAGGACTCGAAAAAACTCACTCCCAAAAAGAGGGAGAAGATCTATGATGAGATCACGTCCTCATGGACATGGCATGTGGAGATAACAACTGCGGAAGGTGTGGATGAACTGCGTAAGACCATGTCTCTCAATGAGGTCGAATTACGCATGTTCGCCAACGCCGTGACATCACACCCTACAGAGTCGGTGTATGCCGATTGCCCGGATGTTAACGAAACATCGTTCACATCCAGACTGCAGAACCTGGTCGGCAACGGTGTGGAGGTCATAGCAAAACATAAGGCGGATGATACTTACCCCGTCGTGTCTGCCGCATCCATAGTGGCCAAGGTCACCAGAGACAGGATGATAGATGACATACGCTCTGAGTTCGATGTGAACATAGGGAGCGGATATCCAAGTGATCACTACACGATGGATTTCATACGCTCATGGATAGAGGAAAACGGCCGTGCACCCGCTCATGTAAGGTGTTCCTGGGAACCGGTGAGACAGATGCTTTCCAAACGGGCGAACACTAAACTCACGGATTGGTGATACTTTGACTATGCAGGAAGAAATACAGGCACTCATCGACAAATTCCACAGGAAGATCGAGGCGGATGAGAATCTCAGGAAAGAGGTTGCTCCCCTCGTCAAGACATTCAACCTCGACCTTGGAGAGGAGGCATACTCCATCAAACTCAAGGATGCTAGGATCTATGACTTCGAACCCAAGCTCTTGGATGATGCGGACGTCACACTCATAACCTCCCCTGAGAATCTGAAAGGACTCATCGAAGGTACGCTCAGGCCCATGAAGGCTTATGTTCTCAAGAAAATCCAGATCAAGGGAAAGATTGACGACCTCATGTTCTTAAAAAAACTGTTCTGAATAGGGCGGGAACCCCGCCCTACGAAGTTTTATATAATAGTCCCTCTTTCCCAGTTTTATAGCGAGGTGGGGTAGCCAGGATATCCCGTCGGGCTCATAACCCGGAGACCGGTCGTTCAAATCGACCCCTCGCTACCATCTTTATTCTATCTCGATTGGTTCCTTCTTTACATCGACATGAATCGTCTGCAATGCACACATTCTGTAAAAAATAAAAGAAGAGCCCCGAAGGGCGTTTATGACAATCAAAGGAGGGACTTCGCTTCCTCAACATCCATGTCGATGGCTTTGAGGAGATATTCCAGAGCCTTCTTACCGTAAGGGGCACGTGCCTTGGGGTCTTCCATGATCTCCGCATAGGTCGCCATGACGTTGTTGTAGTACTCGATGGCAAACTCGGAGTAAAGTGACGCTGTCATGGACTCATCGATCTCTGCTGCCTCGCGATAGGCCTTCTCGGCTTCCTCATACTTGTTGACCGAAATGCAGAACAATCCATAGGACTGATAGTAATCGACACGGTCGCCATCGAGCTCGATGGCCTTCTTGTATGCGTCCATGATCTCCTGAACGTCCACCTTGGCACCGAACATACCGGAAGCATAGTTACCGCACTCCGCCTTGTAGTACCAGCAATCGGGGTTGTCAGGGAAGTCGACGACGAGCTTCTTTAATGCGGTGTAAGCTTTCTTGAAATCTCCCTCATCCATCGCCTTCATTGCATTGGCGAGTTTCTTGTCGGGTGTTGCTTCCGCCATAAATCGTAGATGAACGGTTCAAATATAAAGTTTAGCGGAAACGGATGCACAGAGTCGGGCGGTTGGGGCCGGGCGAAACACATAGTCGTGAAGAAGGTTTTCCAAATGTGCCAGACACACCACGTTTTATATACTCAATATCTGGATTTGAATACATGGAGACATGGGAATCCGCATTGTCCTTGAAGCAATTCGAAGACTACTACGTCAAGAAGTGCCCTGTACCTGTTCACAATCCCGAGGATCAGATTAAATGTCTGAACTATTGCAGGGAGAACGTCTGCGGACAGTATGACACCAATTGGGGATGTCCACCTGGCTTTTCCGCCCATGTTGAGGAATTCTATTCCGAATGCGATTACGTACTCCTCGTACGTAGGACGTTCTGCTTGGATGTGAAGGACGAGGAGGTCGTGAAGGCAACGACCGCTGAGATGCAACGCATCACGAGGATGATGATGTTGGAACTCAGGGACAACGGCATACGTTGCAAGGCATTCGCAGATGGAGGCTGCAGATACTGTGGAGTGTGCTCCTATCCAGAACCGTGCAAGTTCCCCGAGATGTTCATGCCCTCTGTATCATCCCTGGGATTGAACATCGGCAACTACCTGGAATCATTGGGTGAGCCGTTCGCATTCTCCGATGACTGCGTTACCCTGTACGGCATGATATTCGTTGCCAAAGAATGACACGTGCGCGCGTGCTATTGTTATTATATGTCGAGGCAATAGCCGTGCGAAGGTCTGATTATGGACAGGGAAACAGTCGAGAGAGTGGCCCGTACGGCCCACATCAAGCTCACGGAAGATGAGCTGGAGAGGTACAGAAGCGACCTCGAGGAGATTCTCACATACTTCGAACTACTGGATGAGGCACCTGAATGCGACAACTATGGGGTTAATCCCATCGAGGTTGCCGACATACTCAGGGATGATGAGCCCCGTATGGACATCGATCCCGCTTCCCTGCTGAAAGACATGAACACCTACGAAGGTTACGTCAGGGGGCCGAGGCTCTCATGATCGGACTCGACCTTTCCAAATTGAAGTCCGTCAACGACAAATACGGCATGTTCCACGCGATGACCGAGAAGGAATCCGTAGAGGGTTCGTTCCATTTCTCAGCCAAGGACAACCTCACCAGCAAGGACATGGAGACTTGTTCCGGCTCCAGGATCCTGGAAGGCTACAGACCTGCCTTCGATGCCACAGCTATAGCTAAGATGAGAGCGGCCGGCGGAGAGCTTGTCGGTAAGACAAACATGGATGAATTCGGTTTCGGAACGTTCTCAGCCAACTCCGGATTCGAGGTTCCGAGGAACCCGTTCGACACCGAGAGGGCCTGCGGAGGTTCGTCGGGTGGTTCCGCCTGTGCAGCCGCGGTCTTCGAGGACCATGTATCCCTCGGAGTATCCACAGGAGGTTCGATCTGCTGTCCCGCATCATTCTGCGGCGTCTACGGTATCGCACCCACCTACGGTCGCGTATCCAGGTACGGCCTCATCGACTACGGCAACTCCCTGGACAAGATCGGTATCCTCTCCTCCAAGGCAACAGACCTTAGGAAATACCTCGGCATCATAGCCGGAAAGGATGAGAAGGATCCCACATCCTGTGTACAGCCCGATTTCAACCCAGGATACAGGAAACTCAGCTCGGTTGCAGTCCCCAAGGAGGGGATGGAGGGCCTTTCCAAGGATGTTGAATCCGCATTCAGGAAATCCCTTGAGACCTTGGAATCCATGGGAACCGAGATTGAGTTCGTCGAGATGCCTTCACTGAAGTACGCGATGCCCGCGTACTATGTCCTCGCCACCTCCGAGGCATCCACCAACCTCGCAAGATATGTTGGAATGAGGTACGGACAACAGGAAGGGGATCTCTCGCTGAAGTTCGACGATTACTTCACATCCTTCCGTTCAGAATACTTCGGAGACGAAGCCAAGAGGAGGATCCTCCTCGGAACATTCACGAGGATGGTTGGATTCAGGGACAGGTACTACGCCAAAGCACTCCAGGTCAGGAAGGTCGTCATAGATGACTACAAGAGGATCCTCGCAACCCATGATGCCGTCCTCGCCCCGACCATGCCGTTCACCGCCCCGAGATTCGATGACATCGCCAACATGTCCGCGCTCGATGCGTACAAAGCAGATTACCTGACCATTCCCGCGAACATAGCTGGAACGCCCCATATGTCCGTACCCTGCGGATACGGATCGGACGGCATGCCGATAGGTATGCAGTTCGTAGCAGATCACTGGGATGAGGAGATACTGCTGTCCGTGGCCGAAGATTGGGAAAAGGTGTTCGAATCCAAGAAACCGGAGGTGACAATATGAAGATAGGTCTGGAAATCCACGTCCAACTCCCCACCAAATCCAAGATGTTCTGCTCCTGCCCCACCACAGACGCAGAGGCCCCGAACACACATGTGTGCCCCACATGCCTGGGGATGCCGGGATCCAGACCGGTACTCAACCGCAAGGTCATGGAATACGGCATCATGCTCGCCAAGATGCTCGGTTGCAAGGTTGCGGACACCACCTGGTTCTCCAGGAAGACGTACTTCTATCCCGATATGACCAAGAGCGTCCAGATCACCCAGTACGACAATCCAGTCGGAGAGGGAGGCATATACTATCTGGGCGGAAAGAAGCCCATCAGGATCACACGTATCCACATCGAAGAGGACCCTGGAAAAACAAAGAGGGTCGGAGACCAGTCATCGCTCGTGGATTACAACAGATCCGGTATCCCCCTGGCCGAAATAGTTACTGAGCCCGATCTGTCCACCCCTGCCGAGGCAAGGGAGTTCCTCGGACAGTTGATCCAGGACATCAGACACGTCATCGACCTTCCAGGAGACGGCGAGAGGAGCATCCGTTGCGATTGCAACATATCTGTTGGAAAGGAGAGGTGCGAGGTCAAGAACGTCACCGGACTCAAGAACGTGGAGCGTGCACTCACCTTTGAAGTGATAAGGCAGACCAAGATCCTGAAGGCTGGGGGAAAGATAGAACGTGAGACCCGTCGTTTCGATGAGGAGCGCGGAGTCACGATCTCCGTAAGGAAGAAGGAGTTCGAAGCAGACTACGGATACATAGACGAACCCGATCTCGGAGTATACCACATCAAGGAACTGGCCGAGTCCATCAAGATCAAAGAGAGTCCCCTCAAGATGACCCTCAGGCTTGCGGACCAATACGGAATCGATCAGAAGATGGCCAAACAGCTTGTCACCACATCCGTCGGATTGGCCGAACTGTTCGAGACCGTTGCGAACAGAACAGATGTGCAAAACGCTGTCAAATGGGTCGTCGGACCTGTCAGTGCGAACTGGAAATCCCTTGGAGACAAGGACCTTCAGCCCATTGTCGACACAATCTGCAGATTCTCTGCAGGAGGTATCACCGACACCGAATGCGGAATCGAGATCAAATCCTACATGACAGGAGAGGATGCCAGCGCCGTGATGGGAGCGGCAGCGGACCTGGATGCACTCATTGTTAAATTCCTCGATGAGAACCCCGGCCTCATCGACGATTACCGCAAGAACGACAAGGCTGCCAACAAGGTCATTGGATTCGTCATGAAGAACTCCGGTGGACAGTATTCCTCGTCCGATGTCGTCGATGCCACCAAGAAACTCATCGAGTCCAGACTCTGAGCAAATAATCGGCCCTGGGTGTCTGCCTTGGGCCGACCTTTCCTTTTCTTGACTTCTGATTGACAATTATGGATTAAATATTAAAATCACAATTGGAGATATTATCCAATATACGGAATGTACGGGAAGCCCATGATAACCACATATGAAGATATCGAGGAATTCAGAAAGAAATCCAGAAGGAAATCGATACTTTCGATCTCCATGACATTGGTACTCCTTGTGATATCGTTCATGCTCTGCATGTGCATCGGTAACTACACCATATCTCCTCAGGAGGTCCTGGAAGCACTGATTGGAAAAGGTGATGCCGGAAGTTCGACCATCATCCTCGAAGTACGTCTTCCTAGGGTACTGTGCGCCATGCTCGTAGGAGCCGCACTTTCCATAGCAGGACTCACGATGCAGAGCCTTTTCAAGAACCCCATGGCATCACCATCCGTTCTGGGAATTTCGTCTGGAGCATCCTTTGGGGCATCGTTGGCCATATCCTTCGGTCTTGGTTCCACAATCCTGGGATCCTATTCCACGCCGTTCATGGCATTCGTGATGTGCTTCATCACCATGGGATTGGTCTATCTGATAGCACGTACCCGCTACGGTATCGCAACCGTGACCCTCCTCCTGGCTGGTGTGGCGGTCGGAGCATTCTTTAACGGATTGGTATCGATGATGCAATACATCGCGGACGAAGACACTCTAGCTGCGATAGTCTATTGGACCATGGGCAGCTTCAACAAGTGCACGTTCGATTCGTTCTGGATATCCGTTGTCCCTATAGCCATAGGAATAGTATCCCTGTGCCTCATCCATCGCGAACTCAACATGATCTCAGCAGGCGAAGAGCAGGCCGCCAACATGGGAGTCAACGTGAAGACGGTTCGCATGATAGCGATAGTGGGCACATCACTCTGTGTCGCCGGTGCCACCGCCATTGCAGGTACCATCGGATTCGTCGGCCTGATTATCCCCCACGTATTCAGGATGATCATCGGACCCAATCACAAACTTCTGATTCCATTATGTGTGATGGGTGGTGCAGTATTCCTACTGTTGATGGACACCCTTGCAAAAGCTGCATTCTCCATGTCATTCCCCGTAGGGATATTCACAGCACTGCTCGGTGCACCGTTCTTCATATACATACTGAAGACCCGCAAGAAGGAGATCTGGGAGTGATCAGATGGAATTGAAAATTGATGATGTGTGTTTCTCCTATCCTTCGAAGGAAGTTCTGAAAAACATAACATTCGAAGCACATTCAGGAGAGATCCTCGGTATAATCGGTCAGAATGGTTGTGGAAAGACCACTCTCCTGAAATGTCTGAACACCACCCTTTCTGCAACAGATGGGTGCATAACCATCGATGGTCAGGATGTCTTATCCATGACCAAGAAAAAAATCGCCCAAGAGATGGGTTTCGTTACACAGACCACCAGCACAACGTTCCCATTCACCGTATTCGAAACAGTCATGATGGGTAGGTATTCACGCAAACAAACTCTCGAAGGTGAATCATCCGATGATGTTAGGATCGTCTACGATGCTCTGAAGGATGCAGGGGCTTTGGAGTTCGCAGACAGAGATATCGATGAACTCAGCGGCGGTGAGAGGCGCAGGGTGATGATTGCTCGTGCACTCGTACAGGAACCTCGGATTCTACTACTGGACGAACCCACGTTACATCTGGACATCAATCACCAGTTCGATTTGATGGATTTGATATCTGACCTTGCCAAGAACAAATCACTCCTAATCGTACTCGTGACCCACGACCTCATCCTAGCAGCCAGATACTGCGACAGAGTAATAGCTGTCGAACATGGGGAGATAGTGGCCATGGGTGAGACAGGGGACACACTGACCCCGGACCTCATGAGACAGGTTTTCGATATCGACGCCGAGATATCGATTGATCCTCGTGTTGGATTAAATGTCACCATACTGGGTAAACATAAACGATAAGAATTATCCACTGTCCATCCATCCTACAGATAGTTTATTACTTGTTCCTCGGTAATATACCCATAGGGGGTATGAGTATACCATTGAATGCAAAACACATAGTGGCCATCGGCGTAGCAGCCATCTTGCTCATTGCAGGATTGTCGCTAACTTTCACAGGCAATGATAACACGGAAAAGAAAGGATTGTATGCGCTTGACGTAGAACCCACATACATAGAGAAGGGTGGGATCTCAGTCACACCCAGGCTGGTGGACAGTATTGAACACCTCTATGAATCCGTGTATGGAAGCATCAATGGTGAAGAACTTACACTCAACGATGCTAGAGATGACAAAGTTTTCTGGGATCAATATGCGGACTATAAACCATACATCCGTGAGAATGACGATGGAACCATCACCTTCACATCGACAGGGACTGTTGTACCCAAATGCGACCGTCTGATTGCTACAGGAACCATGTATCCTGCGACACTGTATCACCTCATATGTTTGAAACATGGTGAAACCCCCTATAGTGAGGATGCACTGAAGAATGAAGACCTGGTTTCCGAATTCCAATGGGTCATGGCCGGAGGAATGACATTGGACTTCATCCACAACAACACAGATCTCGAGGATTACTATGATGAACTGAAGTATCTTGACCTTGGAGCGAATACCATCAGCAAGGTCGACCCTGAGAAGGTAGGGGAGTTGGTATCGATCCTTTCAGCAGATGGTTCCAAAGTTATCTTCATGGGAAGTGGAAGCACGGTCGCCTCGTCTGCAGACTATGATCTAATCAACAGGATATCTGTGAATACAGGCGGTGTTGGTGCGATTTTCCCCATATCGTCGACCATCCCCCAAGCACTTGCCGGAATCGAGATGATCGGAACATTGTTCGGATACGAAGACCAGATACAACCTCTGATTGAGGACATGCAGTTGAGGATGTACAAGGTATACTCCGCACTGAAGGATGTTGATACAGACAAGAAAGTGTACTGGGAGGGCGTTGAAGGCAAATCTTCAAAAATTACTAGCATGGGCAAACAAAT
>JAGBGN010000047.1 GCA_017935945.1 Candidatus Methanomethylophilaceae archaeon
AAAAATATTCAAGAATCAAGGAAAAAGGTTGATGTGGATGCCATATGCACCATACGGCATCCTATGGGTGATCAGGCATCCCTGTCCGCGATATCCATCGTTATGCATCCGGCCTTCTGGAAGTTCTTCTTGGACATCATGCCGCATTCCATCCACGCGGCTTGGTACACGGCTATCGGTGCGAGGCAGATCATGGACATGTTGCCACGGACATCCTCCTTGTTGATCCTGCTGGTCTCGAAGTTCGTGATGTCATCCTGGGTGATGTTGCGGAGGTTCTCCGCATAGTGCTTCAGGTAGTGGCAGTCTGAGTCGATCTCCACATCCATGGTGCCGTCGTCCTTCGTGGTGACGGTGACCTTCACCTTCTTGTCGCATACCGTCATGTTCACATCGATCGATGAACTCATGGTACGGACTCGACTTACCACATATAAGAAACTGGATACACGATGGACATTTTTCAACCCCGGTTTAGTACCATCAGGTTCGGTATTCAACCCTGGACGTTCCGTTATATAACCCTATAACCGTCCCCTCCACCATGAGATACAAGTGCGGTGTATGCGGATACATCTACGACGATGACAAGGAGACCGTCCCGTTCGACCAACTTCCGGACGACTGGAAGTGCCCCGTATGCGGCGAGGGCAAGGAGGGCTTCGAGCCCATGGACGACGAGGCACCCGTCTCCAGGGAATCTGAAAAGGCAGACGTCCCCGAGGTCACATGGGAGGAGGACGAGGGCCTCCGCGAGCTCTCCGCCGGACAGCTCAGCGCAATATGCTCCAACCTGGCCCGCGGATGCTCCAAGCAGCACCTTGACGAGGAGTACAGGCTGTTCACCGAGATCGCCGAGTACTACGAGAGGCACTCCGTGAAACCCGAGGGCGAGGGGCTGGAGACCATCCTGGAACTCCTGAACAGGGACCTGGGCAGCATGGAGGCCGCGAAGTTCCAGGCTGCCACGGTCTCCGACCGCGGTGCGCTCCGCGTCCTGACATGGACCGAGAAGATCTCCATGATGGCGAAGTCCATCATCGAGCAGTACAGGTCCAACCCGAACTTCCTGGACAACACCAACGTCTACGTCTGCGACATATGCGGTTTCATCTACATCGGGGACGAGCCCCCGGCGATCTGCCCCGTGTGCAAGGTCCCCGGTTTCCTCATCCTCAAGGTCAAGAGGAGGGTATGAGAATGTTCGCTTCAAGGAATCTGAGACTCTGCACCAAGGACTGCATGTGCCTGTACGTGTGCCCCACCGGTGCAACCGACACCGAGACCGGTCAGATCGACTTCGCCAAGTGCATCGCATGCGGCGAGTGCATCAAGTCATGCCCCTCGGGTGCGATATCCATGGTGCCTGACACCTATCCCAAGCAGCGGCCCAAGGACAAGGGCATGTGCAGCACCCTGAACTTCATCTCCGCCAACATGGTCAGGTCCGAGGCGGTGGCGAAGGTCGTGCGCGACAGCGCATCCGACGACCCCGTCCTGGAGCAGATAGCATCCGCACTGGTGCGTTCCAACCGCCTGATGGCGGAGGACGTCTGCCGTGAGTCGGGTTACATGCTGCCCCAGAGCGGCAACGTGAGGAAGCTCCTGGAGGACATGCTGGCAGCGGACCATCCCGAGGACTTCCCCGAGGATGCCGTCAGGAAGCTCCTGGAGAAACTGAGGTTCAACGAGTGAATGTTGGACGGGGGACGCCCGTGAGGGCGTCCCAAACACCTTCTTCCCAATTATCTGAATATCAATATCATTCTGTCATCTGGAAGGTCGACGACATCCTGGGACGGACCATTCTGTCACTTCGGCGGAGGATGATGAAAGCATTTCCCATCGAGGTCGCAGGTCATCCTTTCAATCGTTATTGGATGAAGTCAAGCTTAAGCTTAACTAGTTCAAGTTTAAGTCGAAGTATAAGCTCAAGTTTAAGTTCAGGTATAAGTGCACTCAGCATCCGATGGAGTAACCCTATGACTTTGCCCGTAGGCATAGGTTCATTGCTCGATAGA
>JAGBGN010000048.1 GCA_017935945.1 Candidatus Methanomethylophilaceae archaeon
ACAACCCTGTGAACATTGTTCATGACATCGAATCCTTCATCGGATTGTTGGGTGTCATGACCCATGGTGAACATGAATTGCATCTCATTTCCGGACCATTTCTCATATGCCAAAGCAAGATAGAATATTGCTTGCAAATCGATATCCTTACCACCGAGTATCATTCCATCCATGATCTCAGCTGTGGTTTTCATCTTCTTACTGGTCTTGTAATCGACCACAACACCTGCATTGAGGTCCATCTTACCATGGATCATATGCTCATTGGAATACAGATCATCCTCACAAAGGGATGATTTCTCAGTCAACTGCAAGATATCGTAGAAGAAATTATCATAATTGTCTACGGATGTGAGTTTCCTATCACCAGTGTATCCAAGTCTATCGATGTAACGCTTGACATTGGTCATCGCACATCTGATCCTCCCTGAATCGATCTTACCAAGGGCAGGGGACGATATTCCCGAGAACCTCTGTACGGTCCTTTCCACCAGATTCTCGAATTCATCATTGGCCTTGTCCGGATGACTGAAGTACAGCTCTGCGAACTGATGTATGAGGTTACCGAACTCGAAGTAATCTGCATCACTAGAGCCGAGTGTAGACCTGAACTGGAAGGAATATGGACACTTGTAATAGGCAGCGAAACCTGACTGGGAGAACGGTACCTCATATGGACCGGGTTCCAATAAGATGGATTCCGATTCGATACCTCCTTTCGATTTCTCATCAGACCATCTTTCCTTCCTAGTGGTTTTTCCATCCTCCAACATGTCTTCGAATTCAAGGAAATCCCCTCCGGAACGTACATCGAAGAACTCACTGAACAGCATGGAAGGTCTAGCATCCTTGCCTCCACGTGATGTGTTGACAAGATAGTACCTCCCTACACCCTGTTGCAAAAGTGCTTCGGTCCTAGTAGCCACCCTTTCCGTCTCATACTCCACATGGTCGATGTACTTCTTACCTGCCAGATCCAATCCCCAATCATCACCTAATCCAAGGTAGATCACAATCGGTCTGTCGATGAACACCGACCTACGAGAATCCACAAGGAGCACACCTTTTCTCTCGTTGTCAGTCAACTGTTCATTGTGATGAAGATCCGATATATTGTCGACAGCATAATCCAATCTCTCGACAAGTCTTGTGCTCACATTCTCATCCGTCAAGTGTAGATCGTCGATCACCATCTTGACTGTCCTGTGGATACTATGATCCTTGAACACCATGCTGATGAGTTCCCCGAAAGTGTACTGACGGATGTCACGCATCACTTCACGGAGTTTCTCCGAATCCTTATCCAGCAAGATCTTATCGAAAAGATGCTCGTCCATATTGGATTTCACATGAACATCCAATGAACTCAACATCTCACGGACATGCTTAACCCTCAGCGTTTCGTATGACAAGGACAAATGCAGGAACTCCAAGTAGTTCCTGATCTGGTCGAGGTCACGTACCATAAGGGAGTTGATGAAGGGCATTCCTTTCCTGTACAATGCTGACTTGACTGAATCCACGATGGGACTGGATGTGTTCATCACTATCGCGAAATCATTGGGATCCCCTTCCCCGATCAATGCTATCGCATTCTCTGCTACCTGCCTATCATTACCTATCTGATAGATGTCCGGCAAGAAGCATTTCTCGGAACCGAACATATCAATATCGAGATAATCTACATGATACGGCGTCATGCGCTTGTCCAGATCATCGAACATCTCGACACCGATGACGGCCAACTTGCCTTTGATGCGAGGGTAGTAATGCATCTCGGGTTCGAACCTATCCATTACGGTTTCAACCGAGGGGATAGCCTTCCAGGACCTGTACACCTTCTTGGACGACGCGGTGAAGAGATGTTTCTCCACATCCCTGGTGTAGCGACGGATTTCCCTGATCCTCTGGACCTCCCCATGTACGTAACTGAATTCCAGTTCGGGATTCTCATCACATATTGTCTGCACGATCCTCAACTCGCTCCAGACTGGGGATCCCATGACATCCACTGCACATGACACGGCGATCTGCCTGGGAGTCACGGCGAAAGGACCTATCAGCGGCCTGTCGCACAATCTGTTCAAAGCGGTGGCCAAGGGTGCATCGTTGGTGACCACCAGACTGCAATCCCTGACCTCCTCGTAGATTTCTTCTATCGATTTCAGCTTCCTCATTTTACTACCCTGACTGTCATGAAATAATGTGTTTCATCCTTCCGTAACGGTCGGATCCCTGTTCACTATATGATGTTAGGATCTGCAAGGATATCATATTCTCCATCCTAACAGACCCTTTTGAGATGGTTTTGTTACCATCATTCATTGTCTCAACAACCTCCTGTACTCACTCACATCGGTGCCGTTGATCTCCTCCTCTAATTTGAGCAACCTCTCCACACGGGATTCCGTCGTCGGATGGGTGCTGAGGATACTGTCTATGAGTTTCCTCTTCTTGCGACCCAACGGATTGGTGATCCACAAATGGGCATCCGTGGACCTCTTGAACCTGTTGCGTTTAGAGCAACCATTCTCCATCCTCAGCAGAGCTGAGACCAATGCCATCGGTTTTCCGGTCATCCTGGCGGATGACTCGTCGGCCCCGTATTCACGGTTGCGCGATACACCGAACTTCAGGATCGCAGATGCAGCAGGCAGCATCAGGCATAGGACCAATCCCAGCAGTATTATCGGAATGAATATCGCGGCCATCAGGAGGAACAGTATCCCTCCACCGTTCCCTCCCTTGGATGATGAACCGGAACCGAGCACCATAGTAAGAGCATACGATGTTATGCCCATCACAATCGCCGAAGTCGTCAGAATCCTGGCACATATGCGGGCCACTCCGTTGACGAACGTATCCCTGTGTATGACATGGGAAAGTTCATGCCCCATCACAGCCTCGAGTTCATCGTCATCCAGCATGTCCATCAATGGTGCGGTGACTGCCACGAGGGCCTTGTCAGGCGTCTTCCCCAAGGCAAATGCGTTGGGGAAGTCCACGTCACAGACGTAGACCTTCGGCATAGGTGCCCCTGCCTTGTGTGCCAAACCCTCAACGATACCGTAGATACGGGGGGATGTGTCCTGCGTCACCTCAGTAGCATTGTAATGCCTCAGTACCGGATCCACCGGCATCATATGGCAATACACGACAACCAGTGCCGCTATGCAGGAAGTCACTACGGCACAGTTCAGAGGAGTGATGGCTGGAGATAGCATACCCAGGAAGTATCCGAAGAGCAGACCCTCGATCACGAACATGACGAACATCACGATCATGATCAGGGCCGTGCTGACCCTCCATGATTCCATGTTTTCAGTTCTCCCCTTCAGATACATCCACGATGTCTTCGACCTTATCACTTCTTGATCTGATCAGTTCGTTCCTGTAGAAGTCTCCACGAAAATAGCTGTAGACCTCCACATATGCCTTCTGCTTCTCGTAGATGTTGTTGAAGAACTCGACTCCGAAACGAGGATTGGATTTGACGATACCATCGAGTTCGTAATCCGTCGTCGGTACAAGGCACACCTCGGCATCATCCTCTTCATACATCGTTCCGGGGATGTAGTATTTCAGGTCGACGCCCCAATCGGCCATCGTCTTCTCCAAGGAATACAACTGACCGACCATGTAGTTCCTGGCATCCTCACCACATTCCGTATTGACGAAATCCGCCACCATGGCCATGTAATCGAACATTATGGCCATCGCCTCCCAGGGCCTGATGATTGGATCAACAGATTCATCACGGGGAAGCATGAACGCCGGCAGGGGTTTGAAACGTCCTTCGACCTTCTTGCGGTCCATCGGTTTGAATCTCTTCATGGTATCCCTCATCTCCCTGTTCTCATCCATGAGATCCTTGTTCTCCCTCCTGAGCTGTGTGATGAGATTCATCATGACTCTCTCATCACAATCGATTCCATCGAGGGGTCCGGTGTGAACCATCCTGTTCCTGATGGCCTCACAGTTCCTGCAGA
>JAGBGN010000049.1 GCA_017935945.1 Candidatus Methanomethylophilaceae archaeon
CCATGAGCACCACCATCACCATGACCACGAGCATGGAGAGGGTTGCACTTGCGGTTGCCACGATCATGAGCACCACCATCACCATGACCACGAGCATGGAGAGGGTTGCACTTGCGGTTGCCACGATCATGAGCACCACCATCACCATGACCACGAGCATGGTGAATGTCACTGTCACGACCATGATCACAGCCACTGCGACCACGATCATGGACATGGCCACGACCACGAGGAGGGACACTGTCCCGCCTGCGAGGCTAAAAAAGGAACCGGTCAGAAGAAATCCCTTCTTGACCGGCTGAGGAGGAAAAAGGAATGAGTTACGGAATATCACTGGATATCGGAACCAGTGGTACCAGGGGACATGCTGTGGACCTCTCCAACGGGAAGATCCTGTCCACTGCAGTCACTGAGTGCCACCCGCTCCCCGGTGCGAACATCATGGATCACCTTACATTCTGTATCAACTTCGGTACGGATATCGCTCACAAGATCCTGATGGACACAGTCAACAAATTGATCGCCCAGCTGGGTGTGGACCTCAACCAGGTCGAAAAGGTCAGTATCTGCGGTAACCCCATCCAGCTCTCCCTGTTCCAGGGAATCCCCGTCGATGATCTCGCATTCGCTGGCGAGAACGCCCACAAGGCCAGGGGAATCCAGGAGCAGAAGAGGGACGCAGGAGTCTTCTCCGCTGTCGATGTGGGACTCAACGTCAAGGATGGATGCGAACTCTACGTACCCCCATCCATCAGGCATGAGATCGGTGCCGACGCACTGGCGATGATGTACAAGAGCGGTTTCCTTGAGGAGAAGGAGAACTGTATGGTCACCGACTACGGAACCAACGCCGAGATGGCGCTGAAGATCGGCGACGACATCTACACCGGATCGGCAGCTGCAGGACCCGCGATGGAGGGACAGTCCATCCAATGCGGTATGCTCGCCGGACCCGGAGCCATATCCGACCTCGAATACGACTTCAAGTGGATCTGCAAGGTCCTCGACGACGACATCATCCCCCAGGATGGAGACAAGGTCGACTTCGGACTCGACATCATCGAGGAGTACGGACCCATGCGCGGAAAGGCCAAGGGAATCACCGGAACCGGTGTCATCGCCGCGGTATCCGCTGCGATGGACGACCACCTCTGGAGGAAGGGAAAGCTCCAGACATCCGATGGAAAGCTCCACCTCCAGGACGGAGTGTTCATCGACTCCAAGGACATCTCCGAGGCACTCAAGGCCATCGGAGCCATGAGGGCCGGTCACTTCACACTTCTGGAGCACGCTGGAATCAAGTTCGAGGAATTGGGAATCATGTACATGGCCGGTGCATCCGGAACCTATGTCGATGCAGTCAAGGCAAGGGACGTCGGTCTCCTGCCCCCGTCCTGTCACACCATCTACCAGTACGGTAACACCTCTCTGGCAATGGCGACAGACATCCTGAAGAACCCCGAACTCCTCGATGAGCTCCAGGGAATCGCCAACGGAATCAGGGCAAACCACATCATGTTCGCCGGAGACAAGATCTTCGAGCAGATCTACATGCAGGAGCTCGCCGTCTGCGATGAGGGAATGAGCATGGAGATGTACAACAGGAACAACGCCATGGTCGGAATCCAGGAACTCCCCAAGCCCAGGGGCAGACCCAAGGTCCACCGCATGGTCCAGCGTGACATCCCCGATCTCGGAGAGAGGGGACTCACCATCCTCCACGACATCGGAACCGTCCTCAAGGGAAAGATGGATGGATGTACCGGTTGCGGAAAGTGTCAGAAGGAGTGCCCCGAGCAGGCCCTCACAGTCGGTGCCGACAAGGAGATCTCTGTCCTCACCAAGAACTGTCTCGGTACCGCCTGCTTCAGGTGCCAGTTCGTCTGTCCTGAGAAGGTCTACAAGTACGACAACCTCAAACTGACAATCTGAAAACACTAACAAGGGGGTTACAACCCCCTACCTTTATTGTTATTATATTATACAAAATGGAAACGATAGACCGATAGGTCACCTCATCTTCCTGTTGTTTTTCGGATACGGCCGAGGTATCCTATACCCCGACCGCACCCGGATGTATTGGGTTTCAGTGATTCGTCTCCGAACCGGGTTTGGAACGGAACATGAATCCCATCAGGAAAGCCACTACGGACACCACTGCCAGGACCATGAATGTGACAGACATACCATCCATGGTGGAATCCATCACCGATCCATCGGAACCGGATGCGACCAATTCCATCAATCCGGTGGACAAGGCCATACCCAAAGCTCTTGCCAGGGTCCTGAGTGCGTTGATCAGGGAAGTGGCATCTGCCCTCATCTCAGCTGAAACGGAATTGATTCCATACGCGGTCACAGGCATCATCTGACAGCCTGCCAACGCGGCGACCGTGTAGAACACCACGGGGATGATGACTGCAGTGGAGGCTCCCACGAACATGAGTCCGATGCATCCGATGGCGGACATACCTGCAGAGAACAGGATGAGTGACCTGATCCCATGCTTGTCATACCATTTTCCGGCCATGGGTGAAGTCACCGCCACTATGAGCGAACCGAACAGAAGGAACGTTCCCGACATGGCGGCACTGTAACCCATACCTGTCTGGAAGAGTATGGGCATCAGGACGGACATGGAGAGGATGACCGCATAGAACAGCATTCCCACCAGGACCGCGAGGACGAATCCCTTGCTTCCGAACACATGGAGGTTGAGGAACGGGTTCTCCAGCTTCCTCTGACGGATGACGAACGCCAGGGTTCCCAGGATACCCAGAATCAATGGGATGAGGGTGATCGTGGAGGTCATACCCATGGAGATCATGTTGCCTACACCAAGTGTCAATCCACCGAATCCCACTGCACAGAATGAGAACGATATGACATCGAATTTGGATTTCGTAGTCTCGAGCACATTGGGGAGGGTGATCACTGCGATGATTATGGACAGTGCCATGAAGATCAAGGGAATTAGGAAGACACCTCTCCAGGTCAATGCATCGATCATCAGACCGGAGATAGCCGGTGCGATGATTGGTGCGACTGTGAGTGACAGTCCGTACCAACCGAGAATGGCACCATGTTTGTTCATGGGATAAATGGACATCAGGATGATCTGACCCATCGACATGAGGACTCCGTTGGCACATGCCTGGAGGATCCTACCGAACATCAGCATTCCGAAATTAACAGCCAGTATGTCTATTACCAATCCGACGAGGTAAATCCCGACGACACCTACATACAATATACGTGTGCTGAAGCGCTTTACCAAGAACGCCGTAGCAGGGATCATGATTGCCATGCAAAGCATGTAACCGCTACTCAACCACTGGGCCAATGATGCACTGATATTGAAATCACTGATTATACTCGGTAAAGCCGTGGATAATGCAGTCGACATCATCGATGATGCTATGCACGCGACGACTATGTTTATGAAAATGAGGCTCCTCTTCGAGTCACTCATGTCATTGATACTCATAATACCGCGGACACATCGAGATATTTATGAGTTGTCTAATCAACTCACTGTAACTTTGAATTGTAGAATGATTGCGAAGCAGGGGGTTTGACCCCCTGGCGTTTCATTGAAGGACGTTCTCCTTCTCGAGTTCCTCGAGGATCCTCTTCCTCAGAGCGGTGAACTCGGGTGAAGCACGGTCCCTGGGCCTGGGCCAAGGGATCTCCACGATCTCCTTGATCTTGGCAGGACGTTTGGTCAGGATGACGATCCTATCGGACAGGAACACGGCTTCATCCACGGAGTGTGTGATGAAGATGATCGTCTGATCGGTCTTCTCGAGGATCCTGACCAATCCTGCCTGCATGAG
>JAGBGN010000050.1 GCA_017935945.1 Candidatus Methanomethylophilaceae archaeon
ATCCGAACATCGTCATCGAGATCAAGCGCATCCCCATCGACTCCTCGGATGAAGCTGCCGAGGCATCCGCCAAGAAGGCACTGGAACAGATCAAGGAGAGGGACTACACCCACGGTCTTGAAGGTCCGACACTCATCTACGGAATCGCTTTCCGCAACAAGAAGCCCACAGTGCTCTCGGAAAGAATTGAGATATGAACTAATCCCTCGTTTGTAACGATCCAATGGATTGTGATTGCAAGGTGTAAATCATCATACCCTGGCCCTCATAAGACTAGTTGATGAGCACTTATCGACAAACCTGATCATACTCGATCGGTAGGTCCGTCCTAGGATGAATCCCCCTATCATGATGTTGACCATCGATCGGGTATGAGCCAGACGAACAAACGACATGATTGGATCCACATCGGCCCCAAGCCATCTTTATTAACTAGTTCCCTAATCCCAATGCGATTTACATGTCGCTGATGATCCACAACACCCTCACGAACTCCAAGGAGGAGTTCGTCACGATCGAGCCTGGCAAGGTCAAGATGTACGTATGCGGAGTCACCGTGTACGATGACATCCATATGGGACATGCCAGGAGCATGATCGTGTTCGATACCGTCGCAAGATACCTCAGGTACCTCGGATACGAGGTCACACACGTCACGAACTTCACCGACGTCGACGACAAGATCATCATCAAAGCCGCCAAGGAGGGTATCGAACCCCTCGAACTCTCCCAGAGGTACATAGAGAAGTACTTCGAGGATGCCGCCAAGCTCGGAATCAACAAGGCGGACATCTACCCCAAGGCCAGCGAGTGCATCGGCGATATCATCGACATGGTCCAGAAGATAATCGACAACGGTTACGCCTACCCCACAGAGGACGGCAGCGTCTACTTCTCCGTGAGGAAGGTCGAGAACTACGGAAGGCTCACCAAGAGGGGACTCGACGAGATGCAGTCCTCCGGAAGGATCGCAGCCGACGAGATGAAGAAGGACCCCATGGACTTCGCAGTCTGGAAGGCCGCCAAACCCGGAGAGGTCTCCTGGGACTCCCCCTGGGGAAAGGGCAGGCCCGGATGGCACATCGAGTGCTCCGCCATGATCGACAAGTACCTCGGTGAGCAGATCGACATCCACGGTGGAGGTAACGACCTCATCTTCCCCCACCACGAGAACGAGATCCTCCAGACCGAGGCCGTCACCGGAAAGCCCCTCTCCAACTACTGGATGCACAACGGTATGCTCCAGGTCAAGGGACACGGCATGTCCAAGGAGGAGAAGATGTCCAAATCTCTGGGCAACTTCTTCACCGTGAAGGATGTCGCCGAGAAGTTCGACACATCCACCATCAGGTTCTACTTCCTGAACACCCACTACATGAGCCCCCTCGTCTACGGAGAGGACATGCTCGAGGAGGCCAAGGCCGCACTCGGAAGGATCCTGAACAACTACGGCGACCTCAAGTCCTATGTCAAGACCGCTCCCGAGGGAGACGCCGAGTCCGATGACTGCTGCGACCTCATCGAGGGCTACAGGCAGGCGTTCAGGGATGCCATGGATGATGACTTCAACACCCGCCAGGCGATCGAGGTCCTCTTCCAGATGGTCAGGGCCACCAACAAGTCCATGGCCGACAAGACACTCTCCAAGAAGGCTGCCCAGAGGCACATCGCACTCATAGATGAGTTCAACGGCATCCTGAACATCATCCCCGAGGAGGAAGAGGATGACGGCACACTCGATTCCGTCATGTCCATCCTCATCGACCTCCGTGCCGAGCTCAGGAAGAACAAGATGTACAACCTGGCCGACATGATCCGTGACAGGCTCGGAGAGGCGGGAATCCGCCTCGAGGACTCCTCCGACGGAGCCAAATGGAAGAAGGTCTGATTCCTTTACAGTCGTGTGCGATTCGACTGCACACGATACAAACCCCTTCCCCCTTTTCCTACTGATCATCACATTACTGCATTCGACTTCAGGAAACCGTATCCCTTACCAAGCCTGAGTATCAGGAACACGGACAACAGCACCGTGACGAACTCCGTCAACGGTACGGCATACCATATCGCATCTATGCCGAACATCATCGGCAGCAACACGATCAACGGTGCCAAGAGGAGGATCGAACGTACAACCGAGATCAATGCCGACACTGGACCGTTCGACAGGGATGTGAACAATGATGATGCATACACGTTGAAACCCATCATAAGGAAGGCGAATGAGAAGACCTTCGCACCGTCCGTCGCCAATGACATCACATTTTCGGAATCCTCGACGAAGAATCCCACGATGTATCCTCCGAAGACCTCCATTATGAGGAATATGGCTATGGACACGATGATCACGAATACCGCCGAGATGCGGTACAGGGAGTTCATCCTGGTTCCATCACCCTTGCCATGGTTGTAGGACATCACCGGGGCCACCCCGTTGGAGTAACCTATTATGGCTGCGATGGCGAAGAACTGGACATACATCATGACCGTGATCGCAGAGACACCGTCCGGACCCACGTACTTCATCATGATGAGATTGTACAGCAAGGTCGTTATCCCTCCGGACAACTCGGAAGCCATCTCGGACACACCGTTGGTGCATGTGGAGATGACCACCTTGGATTCCCTGATGGGTTGGACGAAATGGAGGACCATGTCCTTCCTGCAGAACATGTAGAGTCCCACGAGACACGGGATCATCGACCCCATGCCACTGGCAACGGCTGCACCTGTGAGGCCAAGGTCCAGTAGACCGATGAAGACGTAATCCAACACGATGTTCGTCAACCCACCTGCAACCGATATGAACAAAGACAGACCGGGACGTCCGGCGACGATCAACATCTGTGTGAATATGAATTGAAGGATCGAGGGTACCGTGAACAGGAGGAACGCACGTCCGTATTCCACCGAACCGTCGAACAGGACCTCATCCGCACCCAGCAGTTCGACCAATGGTTCGATGAATACCATCCCGAACAAAGTCAGCAGGATCCCAATGAACACCGCGAAGAACACTATCGTGGTGAGGGAACCACGTGCCCTTGCCACCTCTCCCTTACCCAGGAGGTTCGCCACATAGGCACTACCTCCGGTCGCGAACATGAAACCGATGCCGGTCATCACGGATGCCAACGGCATGAGGATGTTCAATGAAGCCAGTGCATCGGTACCGATGAGGTTGGAGACGAACGCCCCGTCGACCAGACTGTACGATGAGATGAACAGCATCATCACTATCGACGGAAGTGCGAACGATATCGTCTTCCTCCATCCGATGATCCCCTCCAACTCGTTCCGTTGCTCCATCGTTCACACCAATGATTATAATTCCATAACTATCAACAATTATGATTATAAATATCTAATTATTTTACCCATTCATGAGGCTGTTCGACGTTTTCATGGACATGTACAGGTACATCTCCTCCGAAGATGTCAGATTCGTCAAGGATGGTGGCAAGTTCCCACCCCTCACCTATATGGATTTCACCTACCTCGACATAGTGTTCCTCAACGAAGGTTGCAGGCCCTCATTCATAGCCGAACGTCTCAACATCGCCAGATCGGCGGTGACGGTGAAACTCTACGACCTGGAGGAGGGTGGATGGATCGAGAAGATACCCGACGAATCCGACCGCAGGTCGTTCCGGGTGGTGTTGACGGAACAGTCCATGGAACTCTACAAACCGATGTTCGACATGTTCGAATCCTTCGAGGACAGGATATCCGATTCATTCTCCGAAAAGGATGTTGAACTGTTCATCAGCATGATGCGCAAGGCCATGCCCACCGATGATTCTGAATGATTTCAGTTCAGTTATACACGAAACTAGAAGGACCTTAAGATTCCTTTATATCCTTTCAACTCATAACACGTGTTATGAGTAAGATACTCGCACTGGTGGCTATCGTTGCAGTGGTCGCTGTGGCCGGCGCTGGTGTGTATGTCCTGATGGATTCCCCCGGTGGGAACGTCGCATACAACTATGCTGAATCCGATGACATACCGACGATGCTCCCCACACCCGCTGCAGGAACGGAATACCTGATCGTCGATGTCACCGTCAAGAACATCGATTATTCCGATGAGGATGACGGTTACGATGTGGATAC
>JAGBGN010000051.1 GCA_017935945.1 Candidatus Methanomethylophilaceae archaeon
CATGATGTTCATCTTCCTTTGATTGGGAAACCTTCGGGACGTCCGGACCTCATAATTCCATGATTCGGAGGTCGGTATATCCTGTTGTGCGGACAAAAGTCGAGGGCGTCCGCTGCCCTTGTTCGGAATTCGATATTGATTCGGGGGAGTGGAAGAGGATCTGAGGTGATTCTCCGGTGATGTGGAATGAACCGAATGGTCTGAGTCGTTCCATGTGGTTCGGTGGTGGTCGGCCCCTGACCATGGGTACATGGGAGGGGGAGAACGCTGCGCTGTGCCGGGAAGACGGCCGCGGGGGCTGGACCCGAGGTCCGACGCCCCTCGCGGCCTGTTTACGCCGTGTCGGACCCGGAGGTCCTCCACGGCTCACATGGGGACAGGACCACCCTCCCGGGAGTCGGTCACGGTCCGGCCTGACGGCCGTCCCGCGGGGATGACGGGCCGACCACGTTCACCCCTCGTCGGATCCAAGGTCCGCATCGTCATCCGATGTAGGCGAGGTCAGGTCGACGATACTCACCGTCTCCCTTCCCAGCCATGCGGAGTAGTGGGCGACCCTGTCCAGATGCGATGCGCGTGAAACCGCGGAGGCCATCGCGATGTCCAACCTGCGTTTGGCCAACAACCTCACCAGCGGATGGGATTCGAGGCCCATGGCCTCGTAGAACCCCATCCATGCGAAATGACGTTCCGCATCCCTTGGTCCGCATAGCGATATCTCCCTCGGCAAAGGCACCTGGGACGACATCCTCAACGAGAGGATCCTGTCGGTGTCACCGTCTGTGACGACGTTCACCGTCATGGGACCACATCCCTCAGCATGTGGCTGTTGGCACGTGACCACCAATCGACTTTCGGGATTGCCACGCATTCGTTGAACCTGGGGAGGAAGCACCATGCACGTTGGTCGGTGTCCGGATGGGTACGCACCGATTCGGAGATCCAGTGGTTGGCCAGGGCCTGGTTGGTCCTGAACTCCGGTCTCTCGAATGCCAGATCCTCCTCGTGCATCCTCTTGTGCAGGATGATCGAATCCTGGGACCTGACGAAGCCCACGTCGGTGTCCGCCATGGACTGTGTTGTTATGCACACAACCGTCGACTTGTGTGAGATGATGCCCAACCACTTCTGGAGGGTGGCATCCTTGGAGGAACCGCGTGAGTGGAACACCCTGTTCACATCCTCTATGACGGCGACCGAACCCACGGGTACCTCCGAGGGTGACGATACCTTGGAGTAGCCGGGGAATGCCGATACATCGTAGTCCAGCGGGTCCAGCAGGCACTTCCGACGGTCGGGCCAACAGAGTGCCAGCAATGAGTGTAGGGAGCAGGACTTGCCCTGCTTCCCGCTGCCCACGGCCACGATCACCCCGTGCTCCATGCCGGAGATGTAGTCGATGGCCCTGCTCCGTCTCATGGAAGTTCACCTCCGATATCATGGTCCGATTGACCGTCTCCGGAGGGGATTCCGGCTTCCGGGATTCTCTTGGGACCATCGGCTGTCTCATGTCCGTCGAAGTCCTGGTCGATGAGTCCGAGGGAACTGGAGATGTCGTCGAGGTGCCTGCGGAGCAGGTCCCTGGCATATCCCAATCCGATTGTATGCGGGTCGTGCATGAGCGAGAGGTTCTCCTTCAGAACACTGTCGAGGGTGTCCCTCCACCTGTTGTAGGCGGATTCGCGGGTCATCACTATCAGGGGATCCATGGTGTGAACCCAACCGTAGTCGATGATGCCGTTCCAGGGGTCGAAGTCCCTGACCAGGTACACAGGATTACCGCGTGGTGTGTGGTACACCACGTTGTTGCCCAACTGGTCTATGGTGCGGAACATGTCCTCGGGTACCGACATGACCGAGAGCATGTGGTTCTCCGGATCGACATGTACCAGCATCCTCACGGACGGTCTGTACATGGACACCGCAACGTGACGGCCGAGTACCCATCCGACTATCGGTGCGATGAGCACGGGCCAGTTCCCGCGTATCACCGATATGATCGGATCGATGCCGTTGGTCAGGGAATAAGCCGTGACCGCGATAGCCGATGCGACCACACCTGCGACGATCGTGAGTTGGAGACGGTTCTCCGAGATGACATCCCAGAAGGTCCTGCCGTACCGATACAGCAGCACGGCAGGACCTTCTGGGATGTCATCTCGGAGAACCGCCTCCAGCTGACGATCATCGCAGGTGTGGTCGTATCGGCCGTCGCGGTAACGGCGTATTCCCTGACCAACGGCATCGATCCGATCATATCGGTGATACG
>JAGBGN010000052.1 GCA_017935945.1 Candidatus Methanomethylophilaceae archaeon
GTTTGAAATCATGGTCTTCCAAATTGATTGGTTGATTATAGATGATGGCTACATAAGGCTTCCGTAAGTTGGCTTCTTTCCATTTCTTTATGAGGTAACCTCTACGATTTAGATTGGATGTGATTTTGAAAGATACTGTGAAGCACATATGTTCGCCAATGACAATGACTGGCCTATCTTTTGATGTGTGTGGATAATCTTCGAAACGAACTGTGGCATACCATATCGACCATTGTTTGCGTTTCATTCATAATCCTTCGGGAGTACAAGGTAGCCTTCGGAATCACGGTATCCAGCAGTTCCTTTTTTGAGAATCGCCTCGAGTATGGAATTGGGCAGGGATATGTTCTCGAACCATGAGCGCATGTCATGATCTTCTATGATATGATTTGCACATTTGGAACGTGCTTTGTCCCATGGGCCGTTTACAGTATGGCTTATACTGATGAGATTTCCAGTAGAGTAGCGATTATACTTTGCTATAACATCGTTTAGAAGCGTAATCTGTTCCGATGTGAATATGTCAAGCGAATATTCTTCAGAAACAGATTGGATTGGGTTTTTTTCATAGGTGCGAAACTTATCGTAGACTTCTCTGACCACAGGCCCGTATCTCCAGGCTTCGATATCATCATCGAACAAAGTGACACCTAAACGTGCAAGACAATGTCCTTGTGCGAAGTATAGGAATTTATTCACACGGGCATTGGTCATAGGATCGTCTGTGTACTTCATCCGGTCGATGAAGAAGTTAGCAACATCTATGGCCCGAACCATGCTTTCAGAGAGTGATTGTTTGATTTAATGATAATTATTCCGTAAAATTACTTGGTCATTATGAAATGGTTCGGTGTGTTTTTGTGATTTAGATATATTACAACTAATACTAAAATTACAATAATTACAATGTATTGTTTTAATCACTGTTCTCACTGGGTACACGCAGATGATCTTTGGATTCCGCTAGGGATGGTTGGGTCGGAGGTCGAGGATGGACTCACCAGGGGTGCAGTGTTGGGAAGGATGGAGATAACAAGGGAAGTAGTCGAGAAGATGGACAGGGACAGGTTGTTCGACCTGTTGGTGTTCCACGGATTGCCGATCAGTCAGGCAGTGGCCGTGCATCTGGTGGATGATAGGCACTACCGTCTGAGTGATGCGGCCAGGTTGGTGGGTGTGTCGACGGTTGCTATGGCTGATGCCTGCAAGAAGGGGCGGGCGAAGTTAAAATGAGTAGTGGATGATATAACTACAATAGTCGATAGTTTGTTGTCAGATGTGGTAGTGATGGTCGATTCTATTATTAAACCAGGAAAATATGATTCATGGACTATAATTGATGAGACAACCGCTATTAAACATATGGATCGTAGTGCTTTTTTGCATCATGTTACGGGTTTACCTAAGGGCATGTGTGGTTATTTTGATACCATTGGATTGAGGCCTGGGGACCGTTTCGATATAGCATTATTGGTCTATGGAGATACATATAATGCTCATATTGAACGTGGAGCAAAGAATGGATATTGTCATCGGCTATTTTGGGAAAGTAAGTTAGAACATAAAATTAAGGAAATATTTGACTACGATTTCATAGAGTCTTCTGGTGACTATCCCTACATGACATTCAATAGAATAACTAATACGGAATTTGAAGTGTTATTCTCAGATGGTCAGTTTTTGAATTTAGAATCTGATGTAGAATCATATGCTGGAAGTAGGATTGATGATGAATTATTTGAGAGATTAATTCGTCGTAAATCTGATCGTGAAATCGAGGTAATTGTGGGTGAAATCTCGATGGATGAGATGATTCCTGTGGAAAAGAAGGTTGTTTTAGCTAAGCGTATAATTAGAGATCGTGCCATTTCTTCTTTTGTTAAACATCGTGCAGATTATCGTTGTGAGATTTGTGGTGTTGTTGGTTTTTTGAAGGAAGGTGGTGGTAGATATGCAGAAGCCCATCATTTGCTAGAACTTGGTAAAATGAATGATAATATACGTTCAGAACACCCAGATTATATGATATGTGTTTGTCCTACTTGCCATAGGATAATTCATTACGGAATAAGTGATGAATTAGAATCTAGACGTGCTATGCTGAGAAATAATACTCGTAGTAGAACATAATGTATGCATTTGTGTTGTTTTTGAAGTATGGTTGTTTAACTTCAAACTCCATATTGTGGTATGAATTTAGGTTGTATATCTGTTGGTTCTAATACCTGATAATGATGAAAGATTTGTTATTGGTGAAGTTCAGTATTGAATTAGCTATAGCTTGTCATTTCCGGCAACTACTTAGCTGCAGTCTAACTATCAACATTTATGATTGAAGTCTCTGCGGGAATAATCTACAGCGGTTCTCGCATTTTGTGTTTCAAAAAAGGTACTTCTAAGCATTCTTACCTTTCCAACAAATACGAATTCCCCGGAGGTAAACTTGAATCGAACGAATCTCCCGAACAGGCTTTGGTTCGCGAATTCAAAGAAGAATTAGATCTGAATATCGATATCAAATCTCTTCAACCAGTATGTTCAATCGATTATTCCTATCCGGATTTCGATGTGCGCATTCATGCATTTCTCACCCAATATAATGGGCAAGATCCCACTTTGAAAGAACATGTGTCAATGATTTGGATAGATGTAAACAATCTTCTATCGTTGGATTGGGCTCCAGCAGATTTGAAAATAATCCCATCTATAGGTGATCATCTTGAGTGAAAATGAACCCTTTTCAATGAACTCTAGTATCAGAGTTGGAACTGACCAGGAACCCAGGAAGGCTAGTGTTCCGACTCTCATTTACAACAATTGGGACGATGGGACTGCAGTTATTAGTAGGATTGAAGACGAACTTCACAAGTGCAAATCTTTCGATTTCTCTGTTGCATTTATCACTAAAGGTGGTTTGCATTTCATTCTTCAGCATCTTGTCAATAATTCAAACACAATAACTGGAAGAATAATTACAACAGATTACCTCAATTTCAGTGAACCTGAAGCTCTTCGTATCCTTCTTAAGTTTCCAAATATTCAAACTCGCATCTATACGAAAGGTAGTTTCCACACAAAAGGATACATTTTTCACAAAGAAGAGGAAACAACACTCATAATTGGCAGTTCAAACATGACTCGTGATGCCTTGTCAAGGAACAAGGAGTGGAATGTTTGTATCTCATCACGTGATCCTGAATGTGGACTTCTCACACAAACTCTTGATGAATTCGAAAAAATGTGGAATGATTCGGAGGTTTTAACCGAAGAGTGGATTAAAAACTACGAACCAAGCCATATCAGAGCTAAAATCGAAAACACTCGCAAAGTTTTCGAGGAAGGGTATGCAGATGTAATCAAACCCAATTTGATGCAAGGAGAGGCATTGGTTAATCTGGCTGCATTTAGAAACCAAGGTAGAAACAGGGCTTTATTGGTTTCAGCAACCGGAACCGGAAAGACCTATTTGTCGGCATTTGATGTTAAGAATGCGGGTGTCAAGAAGCTTCTCTTCCTTGTTCATCGCGAACAGATCCTCAATGATGCGATGGACAGTTATCGCAATGTCCACGGATCTGCCATTTCAATAGGAAAAATCTCTGGAACATGCAAAGATTGGAATGCGGACTTTATTTTCTCTACAACTCAATCTATGTCAAAGAAAGAAAACATGGAGCGTTTTTCTCCAGATCACTTTGACTATATCGTCTGTGATGAGGCGCATCATTCGATTTCTCCGCATTATAAACGTATAATCGATTATTTTCATCCTAAATTTCTGTTGGGGATGACTGCAACTCCTGAAAGGATGGATTCTGGAGATATTTTCGAGATATTTGACCATAATATTGCTTATGAGATCAGATTGCAAGATGCTCTAAAACAAGACATGCTGTGTCCATTCCACTATTATGGAGTCAGAGACATTATAGTGGATGGAGAGACACTCGATGATACCAGTGATTTCAATTTATTAGTTTCAGATGAAAGAGTGAAACATATAATTGAAAAGGCAAATTTCTATGGTTATTCTGGAAAAAGAGTCAAAGGATTGATTTTCTGTAGAAATAAGCTTGAAGGAAAGGAAATTTCGAACAAAATGAATGAACTCGGATTCAAGACGATGTTCATTTGCGACGAGACAAAACAGTCCGATCGTGAAGATGCAGTATGCCGTCTTGAACAGGATGAGGTAGATGGATCCTTAGATTATCTGATTACAGTGGATATTTTCAATGAAGGTGTTGACATCAAGGCTGTTAATCAGCTCATTTTGTTAAGACCAACACAGTCTACTACTATTTTTATTCAACAACTGGGACGTGGACTGAGAAAAATGACCAGTCCTGATGATGTGAAGGAATATCTTGTTGTGATTGATTTTATCGGGAATTACAAGAACAATTTCATGATTCCAATGGCTCTTTCCGGAGATGTTTCCATGAATCGTGAGAATCTGAGAAGAATTCTCATGTCAAACCGCAATACTATCGCTGGTTGTTCTACAGTAGATTTTGACACAATCTCCAGAGAGAAAATTTATTCGTCAATCAACACAACAAAGAGTTTGACTTCATTGATGAAAGATGAGTATCGTAATTTGGTGAAGATGCTGGGCTATTCTCCTGATTTGAGATATCTTCAGAAAACATCCAAGATAGATCCCGTTACTCTTGTGAAGAGGTATGACAATCTCAACAGCTTCAAGAAAGTTCTGAAGTTACCTCATTTAGAATTCAATAGTGAGGAAGAGAATGTATTGAATTATGTTTCATCAGTATTTGTTCGTGGAATGAGGCCTCATGAGTTAATTCTGATGGAGGATCTCATTGAGCATGGCAGCATCGATATGAATTCGTTGAAAACTGATATTGAATCACGTTTTGGTATAATCGCAGATGATGTTTCGTTAAATTCAAGTAAAAATGTTCTGAATGGTAATTATTCAGACAGATTGACGAAAGGACTAATAGTTGTGGATGGCAACAATGTAAAATTATCTCCATTTTTCCAGAATCTTCTTTTAGATGAGGATTTCAAAGAAAATATTGTGGATGCCCTCGAATGTGGCATTTCTGTTTTTAGAGACAGGTATTCTGAGAATTATGATGGCAAGTTTACACCTTTTGAAAGATACTCCAGAGTCGATGTATGCAGACTATTGAATTGGGAGAAAGAAGGTGAAAGCAGCACTGTTTATGGTTACAGGGTAAAGAGAGGAACATGTCCCATTTTTGTCACATATCGTAAAAGTAGTGATATCAGTAAGAGTACTCAATATGAAGATCGTTTCATTGATAAGAGTACATTTAGCTGGATGACTCGTAGCAATGTTCGCATAGATGGGTCTGAAGTTCCAGAAATAAGGAAATCATCTACGAAGAAGTATTTGTTTGTGCAGAAAGGTGATGATGGTTCATCTGATTTCTACTACATGGGCGAAGTTGATGTTATTCCCGATGGAATAACTCAAACTACAATCGAAAATGATGATGGAAAAGTGCTACCTATTGTAAACATACTATTCAGATTGAGGGAACCTGTTCCTGATGGGATTTACGACTATATTGTGAATTGAAGGATGCTTAAACGGTTTGTTGTTGGGAATATACAGTCCATCATTCGATTATACTCAACTATCCATTTTGGAATATTCATCAGATAGTTTGTATACTCATTCATTGAAGTGAGGGCATTTTGCTGTATATGCTGCGGGTGAATATTTCGTTGTGCATATCAAAATGTGTGTTGCGTTGGATACAATACATTCCCCCGAAATCGAAACCCTCAAAATACTACATTCCCCCGAAATCGAAACAGTGAAAAATCTACATTCCCCCGAAATAAGATGGTCGGGTTTCTCATCTGATCGCCGCTCAAACGAATCGATAGGTGGTATTTGGGAGGGGTATGTGGTAGACCTTTGTTCCCCACCATCGGAATCTTCCATCAGATGTCACAATCATGTATGGTATCATGGTCATTCTGATGTTTGGATATTCCAATGTGAGCATGTCCACTCCAATTCCCCATAATCATTGACGGTCCAGAACAGCTTTCCATCTTCCCTGTAGTAGTACATCTTGACATTACCTGTGATGGACCCAGGCATGATGTCGACAGATATGTACACGGGATCCAGCCAGCTATCGAGCAGGGACTCGAGGAGTTCTAGCACCTCCTCATCGGTTCCCGACCTGTACTGTTTAGGATTTGAGTTCACCAAGACGTTATGTGTATCGCCTTCGCCGAGGGTGATCGTGAATATCCTCGTTCCGGTCCAGCTCCGGGCTATGTGGATGATTCCCTCCTCGTACACCATGTTCCATCTGTCCTCCATTGTGAGGGACCTGTGCCCCCACTTGAGATTCCAGATATCATCATCCGAGAATTCCCTCTTCAGTACGATATGTCTCACCTGGTCGGGCATCTCCCCGATATCTGTGTTCGAGGACGTAGCGGGCCGGGAATCTATCATGAATCCGGTGACCAGAGGGTCATCGATTCTGCTGAAATGGCGTCTGACCTTCTTCCCAGGTGCATCCATGAACACTGCAACCGACATATCATTGCTGGAGATCGATGACACTCTGCAGTACAGGTGCATGCCCGAATCCATCATGCGGGCGGGCATGTGATTCATTCTGCGAGGCAGGTATCCAAGTTTTCTTCCACGTCCGTCGATGATCTTCACTGCATACCTGTCGAATTCATTGTTCTGTTCGCGTTCGAGATCCAGGATATCATCCAAGCGGAGTTCGGATGTCAGTTTCCCGAAGTCTTTTACGTAATCTGTTCCAGCGACGTGCACCTCTGTCAGGAAAACATGTCTGTTGGGGGATTCTTCGCATGTGGGTTCGAACGGTATCCCCATCTCGGAACACAGCCTTCCCGCGTCCTTCTCGGTTATCCTACTCCCTTTGTAAATCCAACCATCGGTGATGTGGAAGAATGGTACGTCTTCATTCAGATCATCCTCTGAAGGATACCGTGAATCGAACATCGATGGGAGGTACCGTTTCAAAACATCTATGACAGATTTGTAATGATTGTAGATGCAGCTTCCACAATCGGATACCATCCCACCATCGCTCATCAGCATGATGAGTTCCCAGTTGCCCACATCCTATGCGATTTCAGAGTCTATCGTACCCAACGGGACAATGGACCACAGTTCGTCCAGCAGGTTTTCCGCATCGTCGTCACTGATGGATATCCTGCCCCTTTCGAATTCACAGGATCCATCCTTGCAGTACAGTTTACGGATGTAGTTCCCTGAACCGTCCCGATCGATATGGAGGCCGAGTCCGATAAGTTCACCCTCTAGAGGCATCATCATTCCCATGAAGTCGAACGATGCTTGTAGTGACACGGGCTTAGGGTTGTTCTTATCATCGAGATATTCTGGATTCATTGTTCGCCTCTCCCGATCTCCGATGTAACTTTGGCATATGAGTTCTGATTCTTGCAATGTTGTTCAGCTGATACTATACTCCACAGTCGTAATCGAATCCACTTGTTGAAGATACATATCACCAGTCGAAACCTTCCAACGGACATCCGTCTTTCAGGCATTCGACCAGGTTCTCGGCCAGTTCGGTCGTCGTATCGGGGGACCATTCGGTCAGGATCGAGTAGGAGTCGCGCAGACCATCCGCGATGCTGTGGATGAACAGTTCCAGGTCATCATCGCGACCCATCTCCACCAGCATCTTCGCGTCCTGTAGGAACTCGTCTGCGATGCCTGCCACGATCATGTCATGCGCTGCATCGTACGGTGAGATGTATCCATATCTCCCCTCCCCGATCTGGGAGTAGAAATCCTCATCACACATGCTTATCGCCCAAGATACTCTGTTATGGATCGCTTCAGGCGACATCCTCTTGCCGAGGTCCTCTTTCGCGATATCCCTTGCCATGTCCGCAACCGTGCCGTTGCCAGTTCTTTCCTCCAGTTCCATCACCAGTTTGATCATGGATTCGTGTTCCATGTTCTCCAGGATCGATTTGAGTTCCCCGTTCCCGGTCATGTTGCAAGAATCTGAGGTAGAATATAATTACAATAAGTTGTAATGTTTGTAATAATTGTTAGACTACAGGGAATAGGTCATGGACGACCATAAACATGCTTATAACATCTTCTTCCAGCGTATCTACAGTTCAGTATATCCGCAACATGCACGGTTTGGAACGGAGGATGAAATGGCTACCGCGTCATTTTACGAGATGATGATTATCGATACACCTGAAGCCTGCGTCAATCTGGTCAAGGCGTTCGAATACTATGGGAAGTACGACCCATATGTTTCAGGGAAACCAGGGGCATGATCGATGATTCCGAGATCCTCGATAGATTCATAGTCATATCACCTTGAACCACGAGTCGGTTCTGCCATATTCGCTACTGTCCGAGATATGGTTCCCTGGAGTTCTCCTCGTTCGTTACATCATGCGACGGTGTTGTGGACTGATTATTGACAGGAGATGTAGTTGTAATATCTGAAGAATCCGGTTAAAAAGGCTGCATCTGGGATGTATCGCCTCCGGATGGCAGCGATACATCCTTCAGATGAGTGGATCAGGTCGGTTGGTTGTAATCGAATCTGGAGCATTCGTCTGCGATTCTATGCACCCATTCGTTGAAGTGGGGGCATCTGTCCATCATCGCGAGGATGCCGATGTCTTTCGCTATGGTTATCCCGATTCTCCTCTTGTGATAGTCGTATCCATGTTTGTGGAACGTATCCACCAACCTATGTGAGGGGGATGATTCCGTGTTTATAAGTTCCGGTTCGTCGTTGAATTTCCTGAGGGTTTGTTTCATACTGTCCGTGACACCGCTGTATCTTTCGAAAGCATCTGGTTCTGCAAACAATAGGGATTCGAATTCGTATTTCATCAGGTGCGGGATGAGATTCGACCTATCGATGTCATCATATATTGCTCGTTCACGACAACGGACATCACAACCTTGTCCGATATTACGGGCACCTATGGTGTTCGGGAACCCGTATGCATCATACATCGTGGTGATGATTGCTCCAGGGTGTTGGTTGCAGAGTTTGAGTAGTTCCTTCCGAACCATGCCGTAATTGGATATTCCGCCCCTCTTCTTCCCATATTCGTCTTTGGAAGTTTCGATGAGTATCGGTACGACACGCAGGTTCTCATTGATATCCGTCAGATATGGGCCCAGTACAAGTTTTACGAAATCGACTTCTGTCTCGCCTTCCACGGATATGTAGACTGCAGATTCTGCATTCATGGACGACCACCGAACAGATTCTTTATCCACATCTCACCCAGTGTATAGTCCTCGACCCATGTACTCAATGACTCGACATCTATCCTCCTGAATACTGATTCATTGTCCTCCCTGTTCACCACAATGATGTCTTCAGGCCTGAATTGGTTCAGAAGTTCCACAGACTGTGTGGAGATTATGATCTGTTTCTTGTCGTTGATCCTGGTGGTGACCTCATCCATGATGTCTACCAGGACCGTTATGGCAGCCGGGTGCAATCCCAGTTCGGGTTCGTCGATGACTATAGTCTGCGGTTGGAGCTCCGTTGGTTGGAGCAGGAGGGTGGCCAAACAAATGAACCGTAACGTGCCGTCGGACAGTTGGTGTGCGTTGAACGGTTCGTCATTCCCCACAGCCTTCCATTCCAGATGTATGTAGTCTTTGTTCAACGGTTCCGGACAGAGGATGAAGTCGTCAAAATACGGGGCCACGATCCTCACGGCTTCGACTATACGGTCGTAATGGAACCTGTTGGCATGTTTCAGTCTGTAGAGGAACGGGGCCAGGTTGCCTGCATCATCTGTGAGTTGTATGTTGTTGTTGATGTAGGATGATTGCTTCATCCTGGAATCACGTCCTGTGTCGTGGAAGTGGTATATGCGCCAGGCATGACCCTTGAACAACGGCATCAGGTGTGTACCGAGGGGATCGTCGATCACACTTTCCCATTTGGATTCGGAATGCCCATTTCCCAGCGTGTGATTGGTCGAATCGAATGAGAAGTGCTCCTCATCGAATATCAGTCTGTTGTCATCGGTGGCTGCCAAGGTGAATCCGTACCCGTAGTCATCGAATCCGAATTCGACCTCGATCGATTTGGTCTGTTTCAATCCGTTGAACAACATGGCGTTACGGGTTCTCTTTCCTACATACAGTGATAGGCTTTTATCGATCACATGGTGCAACATGTCGAACACGGACAATAGGTTCGATTTCCCGGATCCGTTGGATCCAATCAGGACATTCATGTACCCCAGATCGAGATTGCATTCTTTGATGGATTTGAACCCCTTGATGCTGATGCTGTTCAGGATGCCACTCACTGGTCTCACCGATGGATATTGTATTTCCGACTGCATATTTCTACTATCAGCATATGGAATGACATCCAGATACGTGCTTTTTACACTTTAACTATGTAAGACCGTAGTCATGGGCGGTGTCTGGATCATACGGATGCCGCCAGAATCAATCATCATTGATCGTGTTTATGCGTAATCTCAATCCCCCTTCTTTCCAACGGTCCCTTGGGCATCATCATTCGTAGATTGCTGTTTACAGTATAGTAAAAGCTTTACTAATTTGTAAACGTTATATACATAGATGTAAATCATGTTTACATGAGCGATGGGAATCAAAGCTACATATCGACGATGATCCGTGAGGCGATGCCCCTGTCAGAGGTGGCAGAGGCCCTTTCGATCTCCCGTCCGACATTGTACAAATACATGGATTACTACGATTCGGGTGAGAAGGAGCGTCTTCCATCTCGCATCAGGGATTATTTCGATTACATGTCCTCGGGCGATGTGTCCCGTAAGGATGCACGTTCATTCCTCATGGACACGGTCGACACCTCCGGCGAGGCACAGGTACAGGTTCCCGAGAAGGAATCATGGTCCGGTGGGGATCTCCAAACACTCTGCATCGGTCAGGACGGTGAATCGATGGTGATCTTCAGGGATGCGATGCCTGCACCCAGGTACACTGTCCTGACGGTGTTCATCCAGGTGGATGGCGAGAGGGTGACGATAGGAAGGTACCACCCCGAAGAGGAGATGAAGTTCGTCAAGGTGGGTAACCTGATCCCCAAACTGGACTACATGTACGTCGTGGAACAGGGTTCCGGCGATCTGGTGGTCGAATCCGAGCCCTGTGCACTCAGGTTGAGGTGATGCAAATGAGATTCGTCCACATTTCCGATCTGCACATCGGCAAGAAGTTGAAGGAGAGGTCCCTCGAGGAGGACCAGAGGCATATCCTCGGTCAGATACTCTCCATCATCGATGACGTCTCCCCGGATGCGGTACTGATCGCAGGGGATGTCTACGACACGTCATCACCAACGATCGAATCCGTCAGGATGTTGGATTGGTTCCTCACCGAACTCTCCACCAGGGACCTGGACACCTTCATGATCGCAGGCAACCATGATTCCGCCGACAAACTCGGCTTCGGCAGCAGGATATTCGAGAAGAACCGTCTGTTCATCTCGGGTGTCTTCTCCGGAACCATGGACCGCCACAGGGTCGTCCGTGGCGAGGAGGTTGTTGACGTGTACCTCCTGCCGTTCATCAAGCCGATCAACGTCCGCAGGTTCCATCCCGATGAGGATGTGGAGTCGTACGAGGATGCCGTCCGTATCGCGATAGCAGGTACCGAGGTCCCTGATGGGGTCCCGAAGGTCTTGGTGACGCACCAGTTTATCGTCTCCGGAAGCCATGGTCCGGACCTCTCCGATTCCGAGTCCAGTTTCGTCGGTGGTACCGAGTCCGTGGACTGCTCGGTGTTCGACGGATTCGATTACGTCGCCCTCGGTCACATCCACGGCCCCCAGCGCATCGGTCGTGACACCGTGCGCTACTGCGGCACACCGCTCAAGTACTCGTTGTCCGAGAAGGACCATGTGAAGAGCGTCACGGTGGTCGACATCTGTCCCGGTCATGTGACCGTCGACACCGTCCCGTTGACACCCCTCAGGGACCTGCGCCAGATCCGCGGACCCCTGGAGGAGCTCATCGAGGCAGGGAAGGGCGATCCCGACAGTGACGACTTCATCTATGTCCAGTTGGAGGGGGACTCAATGGACGCCATGGCTAGGCTCAGGGAGGTCTATCCGAACGTCATGTCCCTGGAGGTGGTCGGTCGTGACCATGTGTTCGAGCAGGTCTCCGATGTGGACATCGAGAGGGTGGATCTCGTCGAGCTGTTCGGCGAGTTCTTCGAGAACAGGGTCGGTAGGCCCATGACGGAGAAGCAGAAGCAGATCGTACGCGAACTCATGGATGATGGGGAGGGGATGCTGTGAAGCCGCATCTCCTCGTCATGTCCGCATTCGGACCCTATGGTAAGCAGGTCGAGGTGGATTTCGACAGGTTCGATGGCAAGGGTCTGTTCCTGATCACAGGCGACACAGGTGCAGGGAAGACCACGATATTCAACGCCATGACCTATGCCCTGTACGGCATGATGAACGATGGGAGGAGGAAGTCTATCCGCAGCGACTTCGCGGACCCTTCGACACCCACCTTCGTCGAGATGATGTTCTCCCACAACGGTGTGGACTACACCATCCGCAGGCAACCGGAGCAGGAACGCCCGAAGCAGAGGGGCAAGGGTACCAAGATCGTCGCATCCGGTGTCTCCCTGGTGTTCCAGGACAGGACCGTTACCAAGGACTCCGAGGTCTCGGAGATAATTAGGGATATCCTCGGGATGGATTTCAACCAGTGGAAGCAGGTGTCCATGATCGCACAGGGGGAGTTCAGGAAGATACTGGATTCCAAGACAACCGAACGTGGGGAGATCTTCCGCAGGATATTCTCCACCGATCCCGTGAAGAGGTTCCAGGAGATCCTGTCGGACATGGCCTCTGACCGCAACGGGGAGTTCGAGCAGGCGAAGGTCACGGTATCGAAGGCAACGGAATCATTCGACATACCTGATGGCCCCTATTCCGCTGATTACATGACCATGAAGGGTAAGGGATCGTATGCATCGGAGATCCTCGAACTGGTATCCAAGCAGAACGGCATGGACGGCTCCACTTTGACACAGCTCGATACCGAATACGGTGCCCTCAGGGAGAAGGAGGCCGAGCTGGTAGCAGCCATAACGGAGGCCGAGTCACTCAACTCCAAGATAGATTCGTTGGAGGCCGCGGAGAAGGTTCGCATGGAGCTGGAATCGAGGTCCAGTTGGGCGGATTCGCTCTCCAAGGAGGTTTCCGACATACGCACGGTCGTATCGACCATGAAGGTCCCGCGTTCCAAGCTCCAGCTTGCGAGGGACAACGTGACGAGGACCTCCTCGGAGGTGGAGTCCCTGACACTCGAGAACAAGGGACTGGAGGGCGATCTGGCCAAGGCCAGGTCCAGGCATCAGGATGCATCCGCAAAGGAACCCGAGGTGAAGGACCTGATGTCCAGAGTATCCGTCCTGGATTCCATGCGTGAGAGGTACAGCGAGTTGGAATCACTGGATTCATCCATACAGAACTCCGGATGCATATTGGAGGACCTGGAATCGAGGTTGGATTCGGCCCTTGCGAAGAAGGGTGAACTTGCCGCGAAGGTCGAGGGTAACAGGGCCTTCCTGAAGGATCACTCCGATGACAAGCTGAAGCTGGAGAGGTATCACAACGAGCGCGAGGCATTGGAATCCAAACTCAGGGATCTCGACGAGATTTCGGATCTGGCTCTCCAGTACAGGAGGTCCATATGTGCCAGGACCGAGTCAGAGGCCGCGCTGGTCGAGGCCAGGGCGAGACTGGAGTCCGAATCCGTCAGGTTCGGGGACATGGAGGACCTGTTCCTTCGTTCACAGGCGGGCATGCTCGCATCCAGACTGGGGAGTGGAGCTGCCTGTCCCGTATGTGGTTCCACCCATCACCCTGCTCCCGCCATCCTTCCCGATGACACACCCTCCAAGAAGGATCTGGATTCACAGAAGTCCAAGGTGGAGAAGGCTTCGGCAACCGTCAACAAGTACGAACAGGAGATGACGGTCCACGAATCGACCATCGCATCATCCGAGAGGCAGTTGAGGGCATCCCTCGAACGTATGGGTGTGGATGCACCGGACATGTCATCGCTGGACGAGGTGCTGGAGGACCTCCATGAATCCATCACGGTCGACCTGAAGGACACGGACACCTGCATCCTGTTGACGGAGCCCAATGTGAGGAGGTGCGAGGAGATCAACAACTCGTTCCCCCAGCTCGACAAGGATGTCAAGGAGAACTCCGATGAGATCGAGGCTCTCCGTACCGAACACAGCCGGGTCGAACAGGAGGTCTCCAACATGCGTGGGCGCAGGGGTGCGCTGTCCGATGGCCTGACCTACGGGTCCCTGGCACAACTCGATGCCGAGATCATGGGCATGAGGTCCAAGGTGATGGCCATGGAAGGCGAGATCGAGGCCGCACGTCTGAATCTCATCCAATCCGAGAACATGCTTACGGCCAACGAGGCCTCCCTCAAGTCCCTGTCCTCATCCCTGGAGATCGCGATGATGGACCTGGATGAGGCCGAGATGGGATACGGGAAGCTCCTGTCCATGCACGGTCTGGATGATGGGATGTGCGTGCAACTGCTCTCACGCGAGCCGGAACTTGTCGGGATGGAAGCTGAACTGTCCGCATACAGGGACGAGGTGGTATCCAACAGGACCACTGTGGAATCATTGACGGCGGAGATCGCCGGCAGGTCCCGTGTGGACACAGGAACACTCGTCGAGGAGCGTTCGGAACTCTCATCCAAGGTCGATGGCATCAAGAACGACATGGTCGCGATCAAGACACGCATGCAGCTCAACGATGCGAACTCCGTGGAACTACGTGGGAGCGTCAACAAGCTGAAGGCCATCGAGGCAGACTGCGGTGACCTGCTGGAGCTGAACGCGGTGGCATCTGGAAATGTCGGTGTGAAGCAGACCTTCGAAGCCTATGTCCAGTCGATGTACTTCAAGAGGGTGCTCGCATTCGCCAACAGGAGGTTCACCAAGATGAGCGACGGTCGTTACGAGCTCGTCATCCGTGAAACGGTGGGTGACAAGAGGTCCCAGTTCGGACTCGACATCGACGTCCTCGACCACTACACCGGCAAGAGGAGGGAGGCCAACACCCTGTCGGGAGGGGAGTCGTTCCTGGCGGCACTCTCGCTGGCACTGGGTCTTTCGGATGCCGTCCAGAGGTTGAACGGGGGGATCCGTATCGAGACGCTGTTCGTCGACGAGGGATTCGGTTCCCTCGATCCCGAGGCACTCGACCAGGCCATATCCGTGCTCATGCAGTTGAGCCAGGGTGACTGCCTGATAGGTATCATCTCCCATGTGGAGGCCCTGAAGAACCAGATGGACAGGAAGATAATCGTCCACAACGGCAGTCCCGGCTCCTCCGGAAGCTTCCTGGAGGTGGAGTTCTGACCATGGAGCCCGAGGATGTCCTGAAGGGGTACGTCGACGAGATCCTCATGCGGGAGGGATGGTCCCGCATGGAGGTCGCCCCCATATCCTACGATGAACTGTCCGGTATGGATTCATCAGAACTCAGGGCGGTCCTCGATGCGAACGGTCGCAACAACGAGTACCTGAAGGTCCTGCTCCACAGGATCGCCAACATCCTGGAATTCGGACAGGACATCTTCCTTCCAGAGGATGGGGAATCGGATGATGGATGGTTCCTCATCCCAAACGGCTTCATGGGGGGCCTGCAACCCTCCATGGACCTGGAGGTCGGAAGGACCATAGTCTCCGATGCACGGGACATATTGCTGTCCCGCGGGGATTACGCCCTAAATCCGGATGAGGCGATCATCATGGAGCGCGAGTCCCGGCTCTCGCTCGCATACAGGTTCGAGTTCGAGCACGGGGACTTCTTCCGGGGTCGCAGGACCCTGGTGGTCGATGCCATGGAGGGCACCGTCGAAACATCGATGTGGGGTCAGGGTCAAAGTGTGGCAGATCCTATCTTGGCCAAGGATCTGGTGGACAGGTTGCATTCTATCTACATGGCGGATTGGCTCGATGATTATCGGGGAAGTCCCATCGGTCATATGACGATCAAGAAGTGGTCCGAATCCATCGGCGAATCCACGATGTTCGATGCGGTCGATGGATATGGGTGGTCGTTGACAGTTTTCTCTGAAGGGTTCCAGGAGCCGTTGAGGTTCATGGGTTACAAGGATGTTCCATACAACTACCATCAACTGATCGATATCCTGGGGGAAGATCCATCCACAATGGATATACATCTTGAATGTTGATCAAACAGGATACTATGGATTGCAATATGATGATTGTGAATTGTGTTGGTTCTTTCCTGAATCGGGCGGGTCTTAAATTGATCGTCGTATTTTGATTGATTATAGGGTATTGTACATCCATCGATTATTGTATTGGTTTCCTCCTATGACTCTTATTTTAGAATAATGGTTGATAAATGAATGTTCAGTTAATTGCGTAAAATCTATTTTTCGCAATTAACAAAACCTATAATTGCATGAATGCAATTAGAGACTGATGAGAGAAGATAACTATCATCCCGTAAAATCAGGTGAGGTTAGATATTCCGACAATGGTGGATTCAGCTACTTCTGGCCTAACGACTTACCATTCGATATTGAGTTGGATAAGAGAATTCTGAAGAAAGTTGAAACTGCAATTATTACTCTCTCGAAACTTGATGGAAAAGTTTCTCAAATGACTGAACAGGAGAGGGACATTCTTCTAGTGCCATTTATTTTGATGGAATCAACGAAATCATCTGCCATAGAAGGCACAGGTACGACTATAGAAGATATATACCGGTCAGAAAGGGTGGAAGAGAAAGATCCATACAAGAAATTAGATAATATGGAAGTTCAGAATTATAGAAGTGCATTAAATTATGCAACGTCTGTGAAAGATGGAATCATAGATGAGGATCTCCTTCTTGAATTGCATAGAATACTTTTGAACGGTGTACGTGGGGAGGACAAATCTCCTGGCAAGTATCGTGACGTGCAGGTTCTTGTTGGAAATAGAGGTGACAATCTTGACACAGCTACGTTTGTACCGATGCCGCCGGAAAGTGTTAACTGGAAGATGATGAACCTCTTTGAATACATCAATTCACCGTTTGAAAATACATTGATAGCAGCTGCAATGTCCCATTATCAGTTTGAAACGATTCATCCATTCACGGATGGAAATGGGAGGATTGGTAGGCTTCTGATAATGCTCATTCTTAATAGAGGTAACATATTGGATTATCCTGTTTTGTATTTGAGTGGATATTTTAATGATAAACGTGATGAATATATTCGTAGTTTGAACCGGGTCAGGGAATGCGATGATTTCTATGGTTGGATTGACTTGTTCTTGGATGCCCTGATCGACCAATCCAATAGTTCTATTCGTTTGATTAACTCATTGTATCATACAAGGCGTAAACTGCACGGTATGAGTGATGACCTTAACACTTTACGTCTGATAGATGCTTTGTTTGTTAATCCGTACGTTAGGAAAATAGATGTCGCTACAATATGTGGGGTTCATCTGTCTACTGCTGGAAGGATTGTAAACAATCTCGTGGAGAAAGGAGTGTTGTTGGAAACGACTGGGAAGAACAGGAATCAGATGTTTGTCTGTAAGGAGATAATGGATATTTTGAATTCGTATTAATGATAAGCTGTGTTTTTGGTGTCATGAATAGACATGTATGGAACACGTCAGAATATCGTGCAGGAAGAAGATCGATGGTCCACACAAGATCAGACAAACAGGGGAACATCATGCATTCTTGTATTCAGCCAAAGGCAATGTCATAATCACTGTTGAGAAATCGTATATCAGGAACCGATGTTCCCGATGATTGTTTAAATGGGGTGGTTTCCCACCCCTTATTGGTTTTACAGTTTGTTCCTGAGGTTCCTCAGGTCCCTGAGCATGATCTTCTGCTCTGCGGACGCGATGATCCTCTTGGTCTTGTGGAAGGTGTCGGGGTTCAGGGAGATGCAGTCGATTCCCTGCTCGACGAGGAACTCCGTGAACTCGGGGTATACGGAGGGGCCCTGTCCGCAGATGCTGACGAACTTGCCGTTCTCGTGTGCGACCTTGATGAGCTGTGCGATGGCCCTCTTGACACCCTCGCTCCTCTCATCGAAGTATCCCATGTGTCCGAGGATATCGGAATCCCTGTCGCATCCCATGACCAGCTGTGTGAGGTCGTTGGATCCGATGGAGAATGCATCGCAGTACTTGCAGAACTCATCTGCCATGAAGATGTTCACGGGGATCTCTGCCATGAAGTACAGCTTGAAGTCCTTGCATCTCCTGAGTCCGATGGATTCCATCATGGCGGTGATGTCCTTGACCTCCTCGATGGTCCTGACGAAGGGGAGCATCATGTTGAGGTTCTTGAATCCGAGCTCGTCCCTGACCTTCTTGATGGCCTTGAGCTCGCACATGAACGCCTCGCGGTAGCTGTCGGAGACGTACCTGGAACAGCCCCTCCATCCGATCATGGGGTTGTCCTCGTTGGGCTCGTAGTCCGCACCGCCCTTCATGTCGTGGTACTCGTTGGTCTTGAAGTCCGAGGTCCTGAGGACGACGGGCCTGGGGTAGAACGCCCTTGCGACCTTGGAGATCCCATCGACGAGCTTCTCGATGAGCTCATCGGACCTTCCGTCGTCGATGACGGCGCAGGGGTGCTCTCCGATGTAGTTGGTGAAGAGGAACTCACTCCTCATGAGTCCGACTCCGTCGCACTCGAGCTTGGCGACCTCATCGGCCTTCACGGGCATGGACATGTTGACCATGACCTTGGTTCCGGTGATGGGGACGTACTCTGCGCAGACACATGCGTTTGCAGCCTCCTGTGCGGGTGCGGAGTTCTTGGCGATGATTCCCTTGTAGACGGTTCCGGTGGTTCCGTCGACGGTGACGTCCATTCCGTCCTTGAGGGTCTCGGTGGCGTTGCCGGTTCCGACGACGCAGGGTGTTCCGAGCTCCCTGGAGATGATCGCAGCGTGGCAGGTCATTCCACCCTCGTCGGTGACGATACCGGCGGCCCTGCTCATTGCGGGGACCATGTCGGGCATGGTCATCTTGGTGACGAGGATGTCTCCCTCCTTGATGGTGTCGAGACTCATGCTGGTGTCGTAGATGACGACCTTTCCGGTTGCGAGTCCGGGACTTGCTCCGAGACCGTTGCACACGATCGCATCGCTGGAGACGGAGTCACCGACGGTCTCGTTGGTGGTGGAGTTTCCGGTGGCGGTGATGGGCCTGGCCTGGACGATGTATGCCTTGTCGTTCTCGACACACCACTCCATGTCCATGGGCTTCTCGTAGTGAATCTCGATCTGGCGTCCGATCTCTGCGATTTCCTGGATGCGGTCATCGGCGATCTTCTGTGCCTTGATCATGTCCCCGGGCATGTCCTCCTTCTGGACTCCTCCCTCGGGTCCGCGGACGTATTTCCAGGTCTGGGTGGAGATCCTTTTCTTGATGATCTCCATCTTCTGCTTGTCGACGACATAGGTGTCGGGTGTGACCTCTCCTCCGACGATCGCCTCTCCGAGACCGTATCCGGCCTCGATGACGATCTGCTTGGCACCGCTGTTGGGGTCGACTGTGAACATGATTCCGGAGAACTCGGAGTTGACCATCCTCTGGACGACGACGGCGAGTTTGACGTCCTCGTGTGCGTATCCCTGCTTCTCGCGGTAGGCGATGGCCCTTGCGGTGAAGAGGGATGACCAGCATTTCCTAATCTTGTCGAAGAGGTCGGCCTCGTCCTTCACGTTGAGGTAGGTCTCCTGCTGTCCGGCGAAACTTGCATCGGGGAGATCCTCTGCCGTGGCACTGGACCTGACGGCCACGAATCCCTTCTTTCCCTTGGGGAAGAGGCGTTTGTACCTGGAGACGATCTCATCTTTCAGGTCTTTGGGGATCTCGCACTCCTCGAAGAGTGCCCTGATCCTGTCGGAAGCAGCGGTGAGGCTGTCATCGGAGCTGCGGTCGATACTTGCAAGCTCGCTCTCGATATCCTTGAAAATGTTGCTCTCACCGACGAAGTAGTCGTAGGCGACTGTTGTGAGGACGAAAGCCTCGGGAACGGGGAACCCCGCGTTGGTGAGCTCACCGAGGTTCGCTCCTTTGCCTCCCACGAAAGGTACATCTTCAACGTGCAGTTCGTTTACATCGACAATCTTCTTATCCATTGGGAATCCCCGCTAATCGGAAGGTTTCATTCATTTGGGGAGGGGACATCATCCCCTGCCATACGAGTCTCTGTAACCTGTCATGTATTTTATTAGTTCGGGTAGTGGAGGGTCAGATACCATGGTGTTCTGTTCTGAGCATCTACGAATTACGAAAAAATCTTCATGGTTTTCGTAAACTTTTCGACGATTAACGTCAAAAACTATGAAGATAATTGCCTTTTCCGATGATTTTTCATCGGATTTTATACAAAGGCTTTAAATTAATGTCGTTATACAGGATGCCTAGTGGTATTTATGGACATGGAAATATGTTGGCACGGCAGAGGCGGCCAGGGAGTCGTTACTGCCAACGAGATCCTCGCCGAGACTGCCATCTCCTCAGGACAGTACGTCAAGGCGTTCCCCGAGTTCGGTCCCGAGAGGATGGGAGCACCCATCAGGGCGTTCACCAGGATATCCGAGAAACCCATCAGGGTACACAGCCAGGTCTACGAGCCCGATGTGGTCATCATCATGGACGGAACCCTCGTGGGTAAGGTCGATGTCACCAGGGGAATCAAGAAGGATTCCATCATCCTGGCCAACTACGCTGGTTCACCCAAGGAGCTCCAGGATGCACTCTGCACAGACGCCGAGTGCCACACACTGGATGCGATCAAGATCTCCCTCGAGGAGATCGGAAAGCCCATGGTCAACACTGTCATGTTGGGAGCACTCATCAAGGTCAAGTCCATCGTCTCATACGACAAGCTCGAGGACCAGATCACCAACAAGTTCGCTGGAAAGCTCTCCGACAAGGTCATAGTAAAGAACCTCTCCGCACTCAAGAGGGGTTACGAGGAGGTGCAGTAAATGGCAATGGCAAACGTTAACGACCTCGTGATCGGAGGACGCATCATCAAGGCCGGTTCCTCCGAGGATTTCTTCACCGGCGACTGGAGGAGTTTCGTCCCCATCGTCGATCAGGACAAGTGCATCGACTGCCTCACCTGCTGGATCTACTGTCCCGACAACTCGATCGTCTTCAGGGACGATCACATGTCCGGAATCAAGATGAGCCACTGCAAGGGTTGCGGTATCTGTGCCAAGGTCTGCCCCAAGAAGGCAATCACAATGAAGGAGGAGTGAGAATGGCACACGACATAGCAATCAACGGAGACAACGCAGTCGCACTGGCATGGAAGCAGATCGATCCCGATGTCTGCGCAGCTTATCCCATCACACCCCAGACAATCATCGTCGAGAAGTTCGCCGAGTACGTCGCCAACGGTGAGGTCGACACCGAGTTCGTGTGCGTCGAGTCCGAGCACTCCGCACTCACACTCTGTACGTCCTCCTGTTCCGCAGGTGCGAGGACATTCACCGCGACAGCATCCCAGGGACTCGCATACATGTGGGAGATGATGCCCATCACCTCCGCCATGAGGACACCCCTGATCATGGCAGTCGCCAACAGGGCCGTCAGCGGACCCATCAACATCAACAACGACCACGGTGACGCCATGTCCGCACGTGACTGCGGATGGGTCATGCTGTTCTCCGAGAACGTCCAGGAGGCATACGACAACTCTATCATCGCCCCCAGGATCGCGGAGCACCCCGATGTCCAGCTTCCCTGTATGGTCAACCTGGACGGATTCATCCTGACCCACGCCATCGAGAGGATGACCATGGTCGAGACCGCCGATGTCAAGAAGTTCGTCGGTGAGTACAAGCCCCTCTATCCCCTGCTCGATGTGAAGCACCCCCTGTCCCACGGAAACATGGACGGTCCCGACTTCTACTACCCCCACAAGTACCAGCTCGTCCAGGCAATGGACAAGGCACTCGAGGTCGCTGAGGATGTCTTCAAGGAGTTCGCAGAGCTCACCGGTAGGGAGTACCACCTCGTCGAGGAGTACCTCTGCGACGATGCAGAGTACGTTGCAGTCATCCTCGGTTCCTCCTTCGGAACCATGAAGGCCGCAGTCGACGAGCTCCGTGAGATGGGACTCAAGGTCGGATGTGCCATGCCCCGTGTCTACAGGCCCTGGCCCGAGGCAGCACTCGCCAAGCTCATGGCAGGCAAGAAGGGAGTTGCCGTGTTCGACAAGCACCTCAGCGTCGGTGCCTACGGACCCATGTTCCCCGAGGTCGTCACCGCAGCTGCAGAGCTCGAGGCACTTCCCAAGATGTACAATGTAATCTACGGACTCGGAGGAGCAGATGCCACCGTCTCCGGATTCAAGAAGATGATGCAGGAAGTGGTCAATGGCGATGCCGCCAAGATCACATACCTGGGGGTGAAGGAATGACATCACTGTCTCTCAAGGATCTGAACAAGCTGCCCGTCAGGCTCGCGAGCGGGCACAGGCTCTGCGCCGGTTGTGCGGAGTCCATCATCGCGAAGCAGATCATGATGGGAACCGAGGACCACATCGCAGTGTCCGCATCCACCGGATGTTTCGAAGTCTCCACCACAATCTTCCCCTACACCGCTTGGAACACCCCGTACATCCACACAGCATTCGGAAACGGGGCTGCAACCTGTGCGGGTCTCGAGACTGCATACAACGCCCTGAAGAAGAGGAACAAGATCACTGAGGAGATCAAGTTCATCAACTTCGCAGGAGACGGTGCAACCTATGATATCGGTCTCCAGGCACTCTCCGGAGCAATGGAGAGGGGTCACAAGATGATGTACGTCTGTCTCAACAACGAGGCTTACATGAACACCGGAATCCAGAGGTCCTCCGCAACCATGATGGGTGCATCCACCACCACATCCTGGGCAGGTTCCCTCGCTCCCGGTAAGAAGGAGTTCTCCAAGGACATGACCGAGATCATGATCGCACACAACATCCCCTACGTCGCCCAGGTCTCCCCCCACAACTGGAGGGACACCGTCACAAAGGCTCAGAAGGGATTCAACTGCGACGGACCCTGTTTCATCAACGCAGTGTCCCCCTGTCCCCGTGGATGGAGGTTCCCCTCCGAGGAGACCATCTCCATCGCCAAGCTGGCAGTCGAGACCTGTGTCTGGCCCCTCTACGAGGTCGTTGATGGACAGTACAACCTCACCGCAGAGTCCGCAAGGATTGCCGATGGTAAGGTCGAGAAGAAGCCCGTCCTCGACTGGATCAACTCCCAGGGAAGGTTCAAGCACCTCCTGCAGGACAGGTGGGAGCCTGTCGTCGAGTCCATCCAGGACGAGGTCGACAGGAGATGGGACAGGCTCGTGAAGCTCTCCCAGATCTGAATCTGAAACTAATTCCGGGGGATATCCCCCGGCTACATCCTTTTCATCTATGATTTATTAAGTTCGTTAATAGATAGAATTAAATATCTATTATGTATCGCCTGTTTTGGTATGACGGCCATAGCGGCGGGGTCACACCCGGTCCCATTCCGAACCCGGCAGTAAAGTCCGCCCGCGTATCTGTCTGTACTGTATTGCGCAAGCGTACGGGAACACAGGTACGCTGTCAACCA
>JAGBGN010000053.1 GCA_017935945.1 Candidatus Methanomethylophilaceae archaeon
CCGACGGAATGCATCGGGAAGGAGATCGAGTCCCACGGTGCTGTGTGTCGCAACCTGGTCACGGTGCCCACCGGTGCGAAGACAGAGGTATTCCATCCCGGAATACCGTCTGAAGACATCCGTGAAAAGTACGGACTCGGCGACGACAAAGTCGTAGTGCATGTCGGTCGTGTATCCTATGAGAAGGACATCGACATGGTCGTCCGTTCCATGAAGAGCATCGATGCCAGGTTGCTCATAGTCGGAAAGGGTCCGGCCATGGAGGACATCAAATCACTGGTCGAGGACCTGGGTATGTCGGAAAAGGTCACGTTCACGGGATTCGTCTCCGATGAGGAACTACCGCGCATCTACAACGCTGCGGACATGGTCGTATCCGCTTCCAAATTCGAGACCCAGGGGCTGACCATCCTGGAGGCCATGGCCACCGGCAAACCCGTGGCTTGCCGCAACGGCCGTGCATTCACGGAGATAGTACAGGATGGTGTCAACGGATACCTTTTCGATGACGATGAGGGCTGTGAGAAGGCGATACTGAAATGCCTCGATGCTCCCCCGGAACTCAGGGAGAGATCGTACCAGACTGCAATGGAGAACTCACGTGCCAGATCCATCGAGAAGTACATAGCGGCCTATCAACTTGCCATCGACACCTGCAAGAAGAGGACGGGTTAAAGATGGGTTTGGGGGATTGGCTCTACGGATTATTCGAGGGTATGGGTCCCGAATGGGTCGTCCTCTGCATATTCCTACTGTTCTTCATCGATGCATTGCTCTTCCCGACGCTTCCTGAGCTGTTCTTCATACTGGGATTCAACCGTGAACCGACACCGATCTTCGGTTGCGAGCTATTGCTGGCTGCCATAGTCGGAGAGTTGGTGGGGATATTCCTACTGTACTTCTTCGTATCCAAGATCAGAGTTCCCAAGAAGATCACGGATATCGCCGACAAATACGTCAACTTCCTGATAGTCAGCGATGAAAGAGCATTGTTGATGAACCGTGTAGCCCCCATGATTCCATTCACGGGTGCATTCATAGCCCTCATCGATGCGTGGAAGCCCCTGAAGTGCATGTTCTACATAGTTCTCGGATGCGTCCTCAAATACGGTGCCATCCTGCTGGCCAGCAACTTCTTCTTCACATACTTCGAAAGCGACATGGCCCAGACCACGATGCTTGTGATGATATTCGCAATCATTATACTGAGCTTCGTAGCATCATATTTCCGCAAGAAGAGGTCCGGATTGGAGTGATACCATGAGATTCGTGGACGTGAACCCTTATTTCTACCCGTTCAAAGGCGGTATAGAGAACCGCATGCATGACACTGCCAGGCTACTCACCGAGAGGGGTCATGAGGTCATAATCCTCACGGGAAGGCTACCCGACACTGAACCGGAAGAGGTCACTCCCGAGGGATACCGCATAATACGCCTGGAATCCAGGTTGATAGACATCTACAACCCCCCGTTCATATCGTCCAAGGGCGTCCTGGAGGCTTTGCAATCCCTCGATGCCGATGTGGTCAACTACAACTACCGGTGGGCACCATCGTACAACAAGGACCTGACCAGGTACGACGGGGCCAAGGTGTTCACCTACCACAACATGTGGGGGGAAGGCACAGGCATAATTGGCAAGGTCTCGGAATTCAACGACAACAGGTTCAGGCCGACGTTGGATTCCTTCGACAGGATCGTGTGTGTCAGTGATTATGTGCGCAACGACCTCATACGCAGGGGGATTCCCGCTGAGAAGACGGTGACCGTGCCCACTGGATTCTACTGTGCACCACTCGGTGAATCCACCGAAGGAGATTTCATCCTGTCCCTGGGACGTCTTGTGAAGACCAAGGGGTTGGACTACCTCATCGATGCCATGACCGAGGTCGATTGCAAACTGCTCATATGCGGTAAAGGCCCCGAGGAGAAGCATATTCGCAAACTCATATCCAGGAAGAACCTCGAAGACAAGGTGACCATGCTTGGATACGTATCCGAGGAGGAGAAGAGGAGGCTTATGTCCGAATGCAAACTCTTCGTCATGCCCTCGCTGTTCGAATCATTCGGATTGGCGGCTGTCGAACTGATGTCGTGTGGAAGGCCCCTGGTATGCACGGATGTCAACGGATTGCCGGACACGGTGGGAGACGGCGGAATGCTTGTCAAGGCGAAGGACTCCAAAGGTCTGTCCACCGCGATCAATCGCCTGTTGGACGATCCGGAGGAACGCAAGATACTGGGCCGCAATGCCCGCAGACAGGCTGAATCGTACTCGTGGAAGGGTATCATCGACACTTACGAGGAAGTCCTGTTGGATGTGTCGAACCAAAAACGCCCCATATAAATACAATAGATGGATGGGACAGACGATGACGGATTTGGAGATAGCCATAGGGATTTGCGCGTACAATGAGGTCCAAAACATCGAGAGGTGCATTCGCTCGATCTACACCCAGAAGATACCTGGTATCAAGGTCAGAGAGGTTCTCGTGGTCTCCAGCGGTAGCACCGATGGAACCGATGACGTCATACGCGGTCTCCTACCCGAATTCGACAACCTCGTGTTCATCCCCCAGGAGAAGAGGGAGGGAAAGAACTCCGCCATCAACTGCTACCTTGACAACAAGACCTGTGAGGTCGTCGTCATGCTCAATGCAGACAACCTCTTCGGTGAGGAGGACTCCCTGTACCATCTCGTATCCCCGTTCTTCGAATCGGACGTGGGCATGGTCGGAGGACACCCCGTCCCCACCAACGACAAGAAGGACAAGGTCGGATTCGCCACCCACATGCTCTGGTCCATGCACCACAACCTGGCTATGGTCTATCCGAAAATCGGTGAACTCGTGGCATTCCGTGACATAGGTACACGTCTACCACTCGACCAGCAATCAGATGAGGACCTCATCCGCATGAACCTCGAGAACGCCGGATACAGATGCCTCTACGCCCCGGGTGCCATCGTCCTCAACAGGGGTCCGGAGACCGAGGAGGACTTCATGAAACAGAGGATCAGGGTCAACATCGGGGAAGTCAACATGAAACGCAAGTTCGACTACGACATCCCCTCGTGGAACAAGAAATACCTCTTCAAGGCAGCACTCGGTACCATCAAGGACCTCGGATTCCATCCTTTCAAGATGCTCTATGCACTCAGACTCGAGATGCGTGCCCGTTCCGAAGCGGAACGCCACATCGACAGCGGCGAAGCCGACATGAATGTCTGGGACCCGGTGAAGACCACCAAGAAGCTCTGATCAGACGATCCTTCCGCCGTCCATCACGGTACCGGGTTCCACGACGGTGTTGTCCGCCAGGACTGCATTGGTTATGACGGACCCCTCACCGATGGTGCAGCCTTCGCCCACTATCGTGTTCCTCAGAGTGGAACCGACGACCGTGGAATTCTTCATGACAAGGGCATGGTCCAGCACAGAACCATCCACCGAAGCACCCATCAGGATGACGGCGTGGTCTATCTCCGAACCAGCCACTGTAGCCCCGTCCCCGAGGTAGAACGGACCCTTCACACGTTCCGCGACCTGGGTTCCGGAACGTTCCGCAACCGACAGATTGGCACCGAGCAGATCATGCGGACGACCGACATCCATCCACAGCCCGCTCAATTCGAAACCATGGATATGCCCTCCGTCAGCCATGACCAATGGAACAAGATCCTTGGAGAAATCGAAGAAGACCCCCTCTGGAACGAACCTGAGGACCGAACGGTCCATCACGTACACACCCGCGTTGATGAGATTGGAAAAGACCTCCTCCGGACGTGGTTTCTCCTTGAACTCCAGGATGCG
>JAGBGN010000054.1 GCA_017935945.1 Candidatus Methanomethylophilaceae archaeon
AACCAGACCACACAGGTCACCAGGACCAAGGACGTCGCAGGAGGTTCCAGGAACATCAACTTGGCAACCAAGGAAATCGACGGCATGCCCATCACATTTATGCCTAGTAGTAGGATGTACCCAGCCATCGATTCCCTCACTATCAATGGGACCAACGATAGAGGATGTGTGAAGTCCGCAGACAGTGCAAATGTCAACTTCATCATCGCCGTCCCCGGAGCCATAAATGCTATCGTTGATGTCAACGGATCCAAGTACTCTCCTAAAACAGATGATCATACTGAGGATGTGGACAGATTCGTATTCCACATATTTCACGATGTCTTCATTCCTAAACAATCTGCAAAAGGCATCTACGTCTCAATAGGGTCATGATTATATGATGGATGACACTAACAGGGATTCAAGCTCAGGTTACAGTAATTTACTATCTCCTGGTTGTCCCTGGACCTCCATTCATCACGCTCCCCTATCTTCTCGGAACGGAACACGTCATCGAGCGTGGATCTGGTTCCCTCTATGGATGAACTCGAAGCCGACTCCCTGAGGGACAGGTTCGAGATGAGCATCTCAAGGGTCCCGTCATCGATGAACCTCATCATACCATCCAGACGTGCCAGTTCGATGGAGGCACGATCCACCCTGTATAGATTCTCGAGGGAACACATCCAATCGAACGGCAGGTCATGCGGGTGGAAATGACAATACGATCCATCCGTGACAGTCTAACCTCTCCCGTGATGGTACCCTTGAAATCCGATTCCCTCATGGATGATCATTGGAACCACTCGGAATATAGATGCTTCGGACACCCGTAACGAAAGACCTCTTTCATAAGGGGATCCTTATTAAAGTTGTTTAAATACTCACTTTCATAACGAACCGATACCATCGATTCCATCAAGATGCTCAACGATAAAGGGGCGATGACTAAACTGCTTCATAGATTCCGATATCAACACAACTGTAACGTAACTGTAACTGCACGCGACAAGTGTATTAACCCGAAGTTCAATCTTGAAGACATCATGGTCAGACCCCTGCCGATTGGCGTCCAGGATTTCAAGAAGGTTCGTGATGAGGGATACACCTATGTTGACAAAACAGACATGATCCCTCAGATACTGTCGCAGAAGTCCGAAGTCTATCTCTACACCAGACCGAGACGTTTCGGCAAGTCCCTTAACCTCAGCATGTTGGATGCGTTCTTCAACATCAAGTATTCGAAGGACAATTCTTGGTTCGATGGTCTGAGGGTATCGGATTGTAGGGAATGTGAAGAGCACAAGAATGCGTATCCCATCATCTACATGGATCTCAAGAACCTGGGTGTTTCCAACATAGAGACATTCGATTCGGATCTCATCAACGAGATGTCGAACCTTTTCCGTAACCATAAGTACCTACTTGATTCGGACATCCTCGATGATGTGGACAAGGAGTACTTCGATAATGTCTTCCGCAGGAAACTCGATCCGATCGCACTCAGGAGATCCGTGGCCATGTTGTCCCGTATGCTCAACGAACACCACGGGAAGAAGATCATCATCCTCATCGACGAGTACGACAATCCCATCCACAACGCATTCGGGAAACCGCATCATCAGGAGATTATGGACACGATGAGAGATATCCTCTCATCGTCATTGAAAGGGAACGATTCACTCGCTTTCGGAGTCGTGACCGGAGTCATGCAGATCTCCAAGGAATCCATATTCTCCGGATTGAACAACCTGTCAGTCAACAACGTCCTCAGCAAGGACTTCGACGAGATGTTCGGGTTCACCGATGAAGAGGTGATGAACATCCTCGAGGAGTACGGTCATCCCGAGAAGTTCGAGGAAGCACGTGAGTGGTACGATGGCTACAGGTTCGGGGATGCGGATGTCTACAATCCCTGGAGCCTCCTGAACTATGTCGGCAAGAGATTCGAACCGAAACCCTACTGGGCAGGCACCAGCGGTAACTCCATCCTCGAGGATCTGTTCGAAAACGCCTCATCCGAACTATGGTGCGAATTCAGATTGTTGTCTGAGGGTCAATCAATCCAATACGAGATGAAACCCACCATCACATTCCGGGACCTGGACACCGATCAGAGGAACATCTACTCTATGCTGGTCATGTCCGGATACCTCACAGTATTCGAGGATGATGGGATACAGTACATACGCATCCCCAACGGTGAGATGGCGAATGTCTTCGGCAGCTACATCCTGGACAGACTGAACGTCGATTCCCCGATGTATGTCCGCTCATTATCCAGAGCATTCATATCCGAAGATATCGGGACAATCGAGAAACGCCTCTACAACCTGTTCGCCTCCTCCGCAGGTAACGCCATGCTGAACGACGAGCACTCGTACCAGGCTTTCGTCACGGGCATGCTGATGTACCTCAACGGAAGGTACACGGTGAAAGCCGATCTCGAGGAAGGCAACGGAAGATACGACATCAGATTGGAGCGCAGGTACGGCGATTATCCGAACATCGTCATCGAGATCAAACGCATCCCCATAGACTCCTCCGATGAGGCTGCCAAGGCATCAGCGATGAAGGCACTGGAACAGATCAAAGAAAGGGATTACCTCCACGGACTTGAAGGCCCTACTCTCATCTACGGGATCGCATTCCGCAACAAGAAACCCACCGTGCTCTCGGAGAAAATGGATATCTGATTCCACATCCGCCCCTTCAACTTCTCAGGTAACATGCACCTGCACCAATCTGATCATCATCTGGAATCCCATTTCCCAGGATATCATCGATATGAACCGACTTGGGACAACATCCATCATCATACCGATCTGATATCCCATTGGTGAGGTACTGCCAGGTACGGAACCCCATTCACCTACCGATCCCATCCATGCTGTGAACACGGGAGGGTCATCAATTCCTCAGACATCCCAGGGGCACCACATGGACTCCATCTTCCCTCGTGTATGCATATCCAACAGCGGTTACCACCATGAGAAACGATGGAGGATTCATCTTCTCGGAATCGACCTTCCGGGCAAGACGCAAAAGGTTCGTGGCACCGGCATCTACACCGTATGATCCGAGTTTCACCTCGACCGCACCCCATCTGCCATCCTTCAGATGGATGACGGCATCGACCTCCAACCCGTCACCGTCACGGTAATGATAGACGTCACCACGCAGATCCTGTGCATAGATCCTCAGGTCCCTGACCACAAGGGACTCGAACAACAACCCGTATGTGCGGGGATCCATCTCCAGATCCCTCGGTCCGGCACCCAGGAAGTAAGCGGCGATGGCGGGATCCACGAAATGCCTCACATCCGAGGTCCTTATGGCAGCCTTAGAACGGAGCCTCGGACTCCATGCAGCCAGATCGTCCACGACATGAATGTCCTTGAGTGCCGATATGTAATCGGCCAGTGTGTTCACACTTACCCCTCCCTGCTCGGATCTGCCTATATCCTCCATTATCATCGTATTCGGTATAGACATGGATGTGTTCCTCGCCAACGACCTCAGGATCATCCTCATCCTCTGCTTGTTCCTTCTGCGACCCTCTGGCAGGTTGATCTCTGAATCGAGCATCCCCTCGCAGTATCCCATGATGATGTCGGACGCAGTCTCCGTATCGGAACCTATCGAGGATGGCCATCCCCCACGTACCAACAACTCGGCCATGGTCGTGTAATCCAATCCGGAGATGCCGGATACCTCGGAAACCCCTTCGAACAAAGAACCGATTGATACTTCTCCCGTGGAATCCCCGGATTCGAACAGACTGAGTGTGCTCGTCTTCACAGTCACTATCCTGCCTGTGCCAGTATGACGCTTCTCATACTCAGGAGGGGTTACCGACCCCGTCAGGATGTACATGCCCCTCCCTTGGTTACGATCGACGGAGAATCTGACGGCATCCCAAAACTTGGGCTCCACCTGCCATTCGTCTATCAACCTCGGCTTCTCCCCTTCGAGGAGGTTGGATGGCTTCATGCGAGTTATCTCCAGATATATCCGCCTTATCAGGATCCTGCATGAGAAGAGAACTACGGGAGAAACGTTCCGCAGATGTGGTCTTACCACACCATTTAGGCCCCACTATGTGTATGGCTCCGAACGTTTTCAAAAGCCGTTCTATCTCAGCATCTGCGATACGGGGGATGTATCCGTCCGTACTTATCAGATGACATACCCAGATATATCTATTGTGAGAGTTGAGGATGTTTTCGTTGTGAGAGTTGAGGATGTTTTCGTTGTGAGAGTTGAGGATGTTTTCGTTGTGAGAGTTGAGGATGAAAAGAGCATTATGCACCACCGACCAGTAATGTGTATCATGATGTATCCAACATAATCAATTGTTAAATATGAACAGAACGGTGTGTGCATCCATGGAAGGACAAAGGTACTGTCCGGAATGCAAGAAGAACGTTTACCCCATACCATCATTCGAAATCGGTGTCCCGGTAATACTTCTAGGATCGATGGTGTTCCTATCCGCGATTTACAGAATCTCCTTCATCTGGACCCCGTTCATCCTGTTGCTGATAGCATACATACTGTACGCTGGACTCATCTCACCCAAGATATGTTCAGAATGCAAGACCAAGGAAAACCACATGAAACCTCCCATTGACGATACCGGAATGTTGGCTGGATTCGATGGAGAAGTATCTGATCTTGAACCTGAACATGAGGATACCACGCAACAGTGACTGCACGCGACAACTGTATTAACTCGGAGTTCAATCTTGAGGACATCATGGTCAGACCCCTGCCGATAGGCGTCCAGGATTTCAAGGAAGTTCGTGATGAGGGATACATCTACGTCGATAAATCAGACATTATCCCCCAGATACTATCACAGAAATCCAAGGTGTATCTCTACACCAGACCCAGACGCTTCGGCAAGTCCCTGAACCTCAGCATGCTGGATGCATTCTTCAATATCAAGTATCCTAAGGACAACACGTGGTTCGACGGTCTGAAGG
>JAGBGN010000003.1 GCA_017935945.1 Candidatus Methanomethylophilaceae archaeon
GCTTCGTGGACAGCCCGTTCTCGTACATCAGCGCCAGATTGCAAAGGGCACTGCAATCGTCGTTGTCTGCGGCTTCCCTTAGCAATTCGAATGCCTTCTTGTGGTCCTTGACCCTACCCTCGCCTGAAAGGTACATGGCACCCAGGTTCGCCTTGGCATCGATGCTTCCCAGCTTCTCCGCCCTCATCAGGAGTGTGGTCGCTATGTTCTCATCGGCCTTCACTCCGGTACCATGATGGTACATGACCGATAGCATGAACATGTGGTCGGGATCCTGTGCCAGCTCCACCGCACGTTTGACAAGGGAGAATGCAAGGGACTCGTCACGGTCAATCCCATGCCCGTCCATTAGGAGGAGTGCCAGATCGTACATTCCAGGGGGACATTCCTGCTTGGCGGACTTCTCGTAGAGCTGTACGGCCTTGCATATGTCTAGGGGTGCACCATCTCCGTCCTCGTACATGTTGCCGAGTATGTCCTGGGCCAATGCATGACCCTCATCGGCGGCTTCGGTGAGAAGTGCAAACGCCTTCTCCAGATCGCTGGCATCCCCTGCTTCGGTGTAAAGTCTGAATCCCTCGTTGAATTTCTCTTCCACATTCATACGGTCAACTCCATGACGTAATCGTTCATAACGAATCCCTCACCTATCGGACAGTCCTGGCTGCACAGTATCTTGAAACCCATATGCAGGTATGCATCTATGGCACGTTTGTTGTCCCTATTGACGGTGAGTCTGAGGGATGGCGATCCCAAACCCCGACAGGCCTCGGACATATGGGTGATGGCGGCCGATGCGAATCCCCTCCCCCTGTAACCATCCAGCACATAGAGCTTCGAGAGGAACAGATGCCCTTTGCGGGGCTGGTATCCAGCATAACCTACGGGTACATCGCCCTCCTTCAACAGCAGATACACGTATCCCTCGGACATCTGCGATGTCAGGGCATCCTCGGATTGGAAGGTGCGGAGCATGTACTCCACCTGCGCCTCACCGATTATGTCCACATAGGTCTCGTACCAGATCCTCTGTCCCAGATCCACGATGGCAGGGATATCGGAAACGGTAGCCACGGTGATATCCATCAGTTCTTCCTTGCCCTGACGTCGGATATGTAGTCGAAAAGGCCACCTTCGAAGTTGACACCGTACCTTATGTCGGTACCGGCCTCCCTGGTCCTTGTTATGCTTCCGACGGTGAAATCAACAGCGACCTCCACTGCATCCGAAAGCGAGAGTCCGGATTCGCAGGCACCTACGAGTGCGGAACCGAAAACATCACCAGTACCATGATAGTAGCCGGGGATCTCCGGACGCATGACCTCTCCCTTCTCACCGGTATTGTAATCCAGGAAGACTGCTCCGACCATACCCTCTTCGAAACTGATTCCGGTGATGACGATCCTGTCCACACCGAATTCCCTGGCATCCTCCAGGACTGAATCTATGTATTCCCTCGTGTAAGGTCCCTCGACGTATTCGCGACCCATCATGAATGAGAGCTCCGTGAGGTTAGGTATTATCACATCTGCCTTCTCACAGAGACGCCTCATACCGGCAGGGAAATCCGGTCCGAAGACGCTGTAAAGGTTACCCTTGTCGCCCATGACAGGATCTACGTAAACGGTCGTACCCTCATGAGACAGCTCATCGACGAGCTTCATGACAAGATCTATCTGCTCGAAGGAACCGAGGAATCCAGTATAAAATGCATCAAACTTGAGATCGAGTGTTTTCCAATGTTCCTCGATAGGGACTATGTCCTCTGTGAGGTCCCTGTATGTGAAACCTGTGAATCCACCAGTATGGGTGGAAAGTACAGCTGTTGGGAGTACCGAGCATTCGATTCCAACGGACGATACGATTGGAAGTGCCACTGTCAATGAACACCTTCCGACACACGAGATGTCATGGACGGCAAGGATTCTCTCTTGGTTCATGGGACGTCATCGGAGATTACATATAACAACCATACTCCAAGACATACATGACGGTCGATATGGTTAAGTTTTGTTTTACATCATGTGGAAAACATGGATGCGTCAGACGCCCATCTCGAGAACGCACTTGCGGAACAGAACGAGAAGGTAAATTACCTCGAACCTGAGGGCCCTTCCGAACAACTCCTTGAAGCATACGTCAACAGGGGTTACATCCTCTACCTCATGGAGTACCGTACAGCTGCACTCGAGGACCTGATGTCAGCCGATGAGGTCATAGAGATCCTGGAGGAATCGGGAAATGATGTCGATCCCGGGACGTTCGTCAAGACCTATGCCACGATCGGTTCAATCATGGCAGACCAGAACTACGATCCCATCGATCCGTATATGCACGCCTCAACACGCATTGGCAAGGTGGATGGGAATTCAAGGCATTTCGATGGGAAATCCATCATCCGCACATGCATAGAGATCTCGGAAGACCTTCTCGACAGCGATCATCCCGAGGATGTGGACCCTTTCCTGAACCATGCCCTCCGTCTCCTGGATGGCAAGACAGACCGCTGGAGCATGAACCGCATGCTCCAGATCATGAACCTGAAAGCCGAATCCGCCGATTCCAACAATGATCCCGCCATGGCCACCCAGTTCTATGATGAGGCCGTATCCATCGGTGCGGACCTGAGATCCACGAACCGTCTGGATGAACCCGAGGAACTGGCGATGGCGTACATCTCGAAAGCCGAATGCGAATACGGCATCGGAATGTCGGACCTGTCCATATCCGATATGAAAGGTGGGATAGACGTCCTCAGCGAATTGCTCGACAACAACAGACTGGATGATTCGGATATACTGGTCAACGTTCTCCAAAATCTGGCGGGCATCCTCATCCGTGAGGGGAAGATCGTCGAGGCGGAGCAGTACCTGGTGAAGGCCATGAACATCGGCGTTTCGGGTGCCCACGACTACATGAGGGAACAGACCAGGATGGATTTCTGACTGCCACTTTCATCCAACCCCCGCTCAGGCTTATAATGGGGTTCATCCTCGGGGGACTCATGCAGGGACTGTTCTGTGATAAATGCAAGAGCCTGATGCCCCCGGGTTCCGAACGCTGCAGGGTATGTGGCAATCCTATGGATGGTGCACCGGTTAGCACACAGTCATGTCTCACCGATTTGACCCCCAAACGGAAATCCGAACCTGAACTGGCCACCGAATCCGTTGCAGAGGCACCCTTCCTACCATACAAGCCACGCGGTTGTCAGATAGATATCATCACAGACATACGCAACGCATTGGATGAGGGTCGCCACATCATCATCGAATCGGGCACAGGTACCGGGAAGACGATCGTTTCACTGGCAGCTTCCCTGGAACATGCCCGTCGTAGGGGGAAGAAGATCGTCTACCTCACAAGGACCATCTCCCAGAGTGACCAGGTGATGAAGGAACTTCGTGCAATATCACGCATTCAACCGGTCTCCGGGATAGCCGTAACAGGTAGGGGGAAATCCTGCCCCTTGTTCAGAGGCACAGAAGGATTCGAGAACCTCCCACCGAACGTTCTATCCATGATGTGCGAGGAGCGTCGCAACCGCAGTATACGCGGACAGGCAGGTGGATGCAGGTACTTCGACAGGGTGAAGACCGAACTGGACTCCATCGGTACATTCTGTCAAGAGCGTTTCCCCGCTTCCGATGAACTCGACCGCCATTGTGAGAAGATCGGCATCTGCCCTTATGAGGCAAAGAAGGCCCTGATGAAGTACATGGATGTTGTGGCCGTCCCGTATGTGCACATACTGTCCGACGACATTAGGAACAACCTGATGGCCAACCTCGACTTGTCTGATTCACCGGAAGGGCTGTTGCTGATAATCGATGAGGCTCACAACCTCATAGATGCAGCGAGGGATCAGGAGAGCTTCGTCATAAATGCGCGCATGGTGGATTCAGCGATCGATGAGTGCTCTGCGATAAGGAATCCCACCGTCTACATGGACGTGGGCATCAAGGAATTCCTCACATACTTCAAGAACAGCATGCGTGCCGTCGCTACTGAACGTCTGGGCCTCAACCAGAAGGAGGTCGTCCTCGAGGACGATTTCATCGAGGAGAGGATGATGCGCAAGTTCTCGATGTCCCGTACTGAACTGGAATCCACCATATCCCGTGTTATAGATATCGGGGAATCCCGTACGGAGGCCCTAATAGAACACGGAGAGAACAGGATGTCTGAGATCGAGAATCTTGGTAAGGCCATGGACAATTGGTGTTCATCTTCAGACAAAAGATTCGTCAGATCTATGAAGATCGATGCAGAGGGGGAATACCTCAGTGCATCCTGCATCGATCCGAAGAACATCACGGGATTCCTCAACTCCCTAAGAGGAGCCGTCCATATGTCGGGAACGCTCCAGCCCATGGATCAGTATGCAAGGGTCCTCGGAATCGGTGGAAACCCGCGTTTCAGGACGTACCCATCCCCGTTCCCACCGGAGAACAAGTCTGTACTCTACGTCACTGACCTGACCACCCAACAGAAGGAGATGCAGAAGGACCCCACCATGCAGAACCGGATAGAGAAGCAAATAGTGTCCCTCTGCAATTCCGTTGACAAGAACACACTGGTCTTCTTCACCTCATACAACAACATGCGCACCATGCGCCCATATCTGGAACGCCATATCGACAAACCGATGTACTGGGAGGAATCCCGGAACCTCAGGAAGACGATGGAGAACCTCAATCGCTTCAGAGCTGGCAGGAACGGAGTGTTCTTCTCCGTCATGGGTGGATCCGTCGCAGAAGGGATAGACTTCCCGGGTGACGAGCTTTGCTTCGCCATCATCGTTGGAATACCCTATCCACCTCCGACATCCGAGATGAAGGCCATGTCCGAGATGTTCGACAGCAGATACGGGCAGGGAAAGGGATGGGTTTACACTAGCGAAGTCCCCGCCCTCAGGAAGATGAAACAGGCCATCGGCCGTCTCATCAGAACGGAAACGGATCGCGGAATGGCTGTGATACTGGATAGCCGTGCCTCCCGTTACGTAAAACAACTTGATGCCAAACCCACCAAGGATCCCGCAGGCGATGCTGCACGCTTCTTCAGATGATCTCAATCCAGACCCCATGGATTCATGAAAGCAAAATGTCTGAGGATGGACACAGACACTTCGGTATGCGATGTCCGGTTTATCGAGTGATGACTCAGCATCAAGTCCATTAATGGACATAACGATCAAGTTCTCGAATAGCACTGGACAAGCGTCTAGAAAAAGTATATTAAACATGTTTTTCTCACAAACAATCAGGAGCATTCCAATATGAGCCGCATGGTTGGTACAATTTCCAGAGGCATTCGTGCACCGATTATCCGTAGCGGGGACGACATCGCCGAGATAGTTACGAACTGCATCCTGGAGGCCGCTGAGAACGACGGTTTCTCCATTCGCGACCGCGACATCATCGCTATGACTGAAGCAATCGTCGCCCGTGCACAGGGTAACTACGCATCCGTCGATGCCATCGCCACTGATGTCCGCAACAAACTCGGAGGAGAGACGATCGGAGTCATCTTCCCCATTCTCAGCCGCAACCGTTTCGCAATCTGTCTGCGTGGAATCGCGGCAGGTGCGAAGAAAGTCGTCCTTATGCTCAGCTACCCCTCCGATGAAGTGGGTAACCACCTGATATCCCTCGATGCACTCGACGAGAAGGGAGTCGACCCCTACAAGGACGTCCTCACCCAGGAGAAGTACCGCGAGCTCTTCGGATACGAGAAGCACCCGTTCACCGGTGTCGATTACGTCGAGTACTACGAGAACCTCATCAAGGAGAGCGGAGCAGAGTGCGAGATCATCTTCGCCAATGACCCCCGTGCGATCCTCAACTACACCAAGGACGTCCTCCACTGCGACATCCACACCCGCGCCCGTACCAAGCGCCTGCTGAAGGCCGCCGGTGGAAACCGCATCGTCGGACTCGATGAGATCCTCAACGAACCCGTCGACGGAAGCGGATACAACGAACTCTACGGACTCCTCGGATCCAACAAGTCCACAGAGGCGGAGGTCAAGCTGTTCCCCCGCGACTGCCAGGGACTCGTAGAGGACATCCAGAAACGCATCCTCGACAAGACCGGAAAGTGTATCGAGGTCATGGTCTACGGAGACGGAGCATTCAAGGACCCCGTAGGAAAGATCTGGGAGCTTGCCGACCCCGTCGTCTCACCCGCCTACACTGCGGGACTCGAGGGAACCCCCAACGAACTCAAGCTCAAGTACCTCGCTGACAACGACTTCGCCGAACTCTCCGGTGAGGCACTCAAAGATGCCATCAAGGACGAGATCAAGAAGAAGGATGACAACCTCGTCGGAAAGATGGCTTCCGAGGGAACCACTCCCCGTCGCCTTACCGACCTCATCGGATCCCTCTGTGACCTCACATCCGGATCCGGAGACAAGGGAACACCCATCGTCTTCATCCAGGGATACTTCGACAACTACACTTCCGAGTGATCGGAACATAAGCCCATCCGGAGGGAGGTGCATGCCCCCTCCGGTAAATGCGTAAATACAACATCTTGAATCAGCACTTATGGCTCTGATCAGATGGTTATGCGATGTCAAGGTGTGGGTTTTCTCCGCCATCATCCTCGCATTGCTTTTCGGTTTCGACCACCCCAGTTCTGCAGACCTGATGGTCATCGTGCTCATCGTCCAGATGACACTCGCCTTGGACGGCCTCGTATTCTCACGTGGTGACCTGAAGACCTATTCGAAGGACATGGCCCTCAGCCTAATCGCCTGCTTCATGGTGAACACAATACTGACCCTCGCCATAGGTTCGTTCTTCATCGGTGACACCGACCTATGGTACGGTTGGGTGATGCTCGCTTCCGTACCGTGTGCAGTCTCCGTCATCACTGCGGCCCTGTACATGAGAGGCGACGTGAAGCTGGCCATGATGGGATTGACCATCGTCTACGTCGCATCACTGGCTGTGACGCCCCTGCTGACCTATTTCCTTCTGGGAGAGGCCGTCAACCCGCTCGAGCTGTTCAAGTACATAGTGCTCTTCATCGCCATCCCCTTCGGACTCTGCATACCGTTACGCAAGCTGAGATTGCCCCATACACCGAAGGTCATCGGCATCAACATTTTCATGTTCCTCATGGTCTTCATAGCACTCGGTTCCAGACGGGACTACATGTTCAGCGATCCTGGTGTCGTCATGTGGATACTCGTAGCCTCATTCGTGAGGGTGTTCGTGTTCGGTTTCCTTATGATGTTCCTCCTATCCAGGATCAAAGTCACGCGTGACCGTGGCATTACGTTCCTGATGATGTCTTGTTGGAAAAACTCAGGACTCTCAGTTTCCTTGTGCATCATAATACTCGGTATCAGTCACCCACAAGCCGTACTCCCATGTGCCATCTCCCTCGTGGTGGAATCAGTATGGTTCGCAGTGGCAACAGGCCTGGTCGATCGGATATGGCCTGTGATCAGGGAACCATCCCAATCGTGAAAAACTATGATGGTGTGAGTCCATGCAAAGAACACGGATGTCCCTTCCTGAAATGACATAAATAATTGTTAAGTGTATACTGACATGTGGCTCCGCTGGAGGTTTACTGGCTCGTATACTTGTGCGTGATCGAAGTGATGACCATAGCACTGATTGACTCCTCACTGACAAGGAGATTCGATAACAGGAGGATGGTCCTCTACTGGTCCCTCATCGCCATAGTCCCCGTGGTCATCGCCCTTGCCCTCCAGTATGTCCCACCGTTCTTTTCGGAATTCTGGCCCAACAGGTACGTCCCCCGTGCTGGAGTTCCGTTGCTATTCCTACCGGTATTCCCCGCGATAGGCTCGCTACTGCTATACGATGACAAGAGTACATCGAAGATATCGGCCACGATGTATTCGTACATCCGCATAGCCACGATGTGTGGATTGTTCAGCATATCCATATCCGTTGTAGCTTCAATGCTGATGCCATCCATCGTCGGAGAGGGGAGAGGCGTTCTCCTCCCATTGACATTCATAATGGGGCTTGTCCTTATCATGAATACCCGCAAGGGTTATCTCGGGGATGTAGGCGGGTTCTACTCCGCAGACACGGCATTCGCCAGAAGGTTCGCCCGCATATCCCTGTTCATGGGGATATCCGTACACATGTGCCTGTACCTCTGCCTTTTCGAATACGGTAACAACAACATCGCAGTGACGATCCTGACGATGATGATGTCCATACTCTTCCTTGCCATGCTGCGCATGATGGTCATAGGCATGGAGGAGACCTCCGCCAACGCACGTTTCACAACCGAACTGGACACAGCGAGTGGACTGCAGCAGTCCGTCCTGTGCTCGGATGTGCCCCCTTGGATGCCGGAGATCGAGGTGGAGGCCACCATGCACCCTGCAAGATCCGTCGGCGGTGATTTCTATGACGTGTTCCCAATCGATGACAACCGTCTGGCTTTCATCGTGGCCGATGTCTCGGACAAGGGTATTCCCGCCGCCCTGTTCATGATGAGATGTCACGGAATAGTCCGTGAGAAACTGATCACATCCGGTGACATGGATGAGGCCATGCTGGGAATCTCCGAGGCATTGTCAGAACAGAACCCATCATGCATGTTCGTCACGGCATTCATCGGTGTATTCGACCTCGACATGAAGACCCTCGAATACGTCAATGCCGGACACGTCGGACCGATCGCATCCATCGATGGAGAACTCAGGATTCTTGATTCCAACCGCGGACCGCTGCTGGGCGTGAAGAAACTGCAATACGATGTCGGTAAACTGGACCTATCTGACAGAGACAGCATCACAGTGTTCACAGATGGCGTCACGGAGGCGTCCGTGAACGGCGGATTCTATGGGATGGGCAATATGGAGGAGGTGATCGCAGGCGACAGACATCCGAAGGAGATCATAGAGGGCATCCTATCGGACATGAAATCGACCGTCACCTCCATCGACGACGACCTGACCATCATGTCCATCATGTACAGGTCATCATCGCGCCGCTCATTCGAAGCCGACCTCGATGGAGTGGATTCGGCGATGGATTGGATCTCAGGTTTGATCGGGATGTCCGAGCTCGGGCTCCGCATACAGTTGGTCGCAGAGGAGGTGTGCATGAACATTGCATCCCACTCCGATGCCACAGCCTTCACGATGATGTACAGGGAAACGGAAGGCATCGAGATCATGTTCATCGACGACGGTATTCCATTCGACATGACATCTGTACCGGACCTACCACGTGGAGTGCCCCCACAGCGTGATGGTCCAGGTGGCAACGGTTTGCGCCTTGTCCGCGAGATGTCCGACAGGATAGCATACAAGCGTCACTCGGGACGCAACATACTCACCGTTTACATTCAAAACAGGGATTGATACTCATGACAGGAAACGATCTGAAAGTAGAATACAGGGATGGAAACAAGGTAGTGGCCCTATCCGGTAAACTCGACTCGTCCACCACAAGGGGATTCGCGGATCAGGTGCTCTCGAGATGCGACAGTGCCGTGACCATGGATCTTACGGGCCTGAAGTACATCTCCAGTGCCGGCATTAGGGCCATAGTTCTGGTCAACAAGACCATCCCCGTCAACATCATCGGTGCCAGTGGCCTTGTAGCCGAGGTACTCGAGATCTCCGGCATGGACAAGATCCTGGGGTGATACCTTGTTGCTCCTCTCGATGGAAGTCCGTTCGAACATGTCCATGATACCCCATGTACTCCGTACCGCCGAGGATCTCTCCGAAGAGTATGGCATGACTGAGGACAACATGCTCAGGATGAGACTCAATCTTGAGGAGATATTGCTGGGCATCGTCGAATACGGGTACAGCGACATCCCCGATGCGACGATAGACATCAGGTTCTCCCTGATCAATGGTGAGATGGAGATATCCGTCACGGATCATGGAAGACCATATGATTACAATACCCTGGAAGGGGACGGGTACTCGGACATTGCACGCATACTCACCGGTACGGGCTTCGGTCCGGACCTCGTTAACCACGGAAGGGAAGGTCGCGAGCAGACCTTCAGGTTCCCCGTCCAAAACATCCTCGATGACACCCCAGCCACTCCTACAGATGTGGTCATCGACGGTTCGGATTTCGATTTCCATATCATGCGTCCGGAAGAGGGCATGCAGGTGTCCCAATGCCTGTACGATGAATTCGGATACACATACGTCTACGACATAGTGTACTATCCGGAGAAACTATCGGAAGCTATGAAGTCTGGTGCACTGACCCCCTTCACCGCCGTATCCCCGAAGGGGGAGGTTGCCGCCCATGTGGCATTGATGTCGAACCCGCACCTTCCCGGCACCATGGAACTCGCCATGGGGGTCGTCAAGAAGAAGTTCAGGAAGGCTTCCCTCATGTCACGCCTCACCGATCTGGCCTTGCAATACGGGGACGAAACGGGACTCACTTCCATCAACGCACAACCCGTCGGATACCATCCATACACGCAGAAGATCTGCGAGGCCACGTCCATGGGTGCCTGTGCAGTGTGCTTCAACTACTCATGCAGTGACATGGCCACATCGCACGGCTCCGGTTCCAGGATGACGCTCTTCTGGGCTGTCCGGATGATAAGGGATGAGCACAGGACGATGTACGTCCCGCGGGAGGTCACCCATATCGCAGAGATGGTGGTTCGCAACTGTTCACTTGACCGTGTATTCTCGAATGGTTCCGAACCCGCTGCTGACAACGGTTCCGTGTCTGGCGATATGAATCACATCCTGGGATTGTGCAAGATATATGTCGATTCGATCGGAAGGGATTCGTTCGAATCCGTCAGGGTCGAACACCATAGGGCGAAGTCCGAGCACATGGAGGTATCTGACATCCTGATAAACCTGCAGGATCCGGCGGCACCCTGGCTCTATGAAAGGTGAAGGGACTGGGCTACTTCTGCACCGGAATCCTGCCAGCCTCGTCCAAATGCGATTACCTGATCATGCAAACCATGCTGTACGGAACCATCGACTACAACATATTCCAAACCACCCCGCAGTTCAGAGAACTGCTCGAGGCCGTACGCCTCTTGGACCCGGAGGGGGACCTATGATAGACTACCACATACACGGATTAAACGACCCAGATGTAGAGATCCAGGGGATGCCATGCACACAGGCCCTTTGGGCAGAGGAGGACCCTTACGACCATCCTGGTACCGACCAGCTGTTCACGGATGCGGTCCGTGAGAACCTGGAGAGGCACATGTCGTGCCCCTTCTATTCTGACTGGCTCCATAGGAACGGGGTTTCTCCCGAAGACATCAGGACTGTGGATGATATCGCACGCATCCCGCCCATCCATGCCAACTTCTACAAGACCCACTCAGTCAAGACCGCCGATGATGAGGACATAATGCTGACGCTGACATCCTCGGGAACATCGGGTCAGAAGAGCCAGATGTACTTCGATGAATGGAGTCTCTTCGCCTCCGACAAATCCGCAGACATACAGATGGACCACTACGGTCACATCACTGACGGTCCCGTGAACTTCCTGATGTACTCCTATGAACCGGCCGAGGGCGTGAACATGGGCACCCTCAGATCGAGACAGATGATGCGCCGCTACGGCAAGGAGAACGAACTGGTCTATGCCCTGAGGTACACTGGGAAAGGACACGAGTTCGACCTGCTGGGATGCATCGACGCACTACAGAGGTTCGAGGAACAGGGACTCCCCGTCTACATCCTTGGTTTCCCCGCTTTCCTCTTCTTCACATTGGAAAGGATGGAGGCAATGAGCATGCCTTCGCTTAAGCTCCATCCCGAGTCGTTCGTGTGCATGGGCGGTGGATGGAAGGGATTCACGGACAGGCAGATGACCCCTGCCCAGTTCAGGGAGTACGCGGGACCGCGCCTTGGATTGGACCACACCCGTTTCCGCGAGACATACGGTGCCGTGGAACACGGGGTGGCCTACACCGACTGCTCCGAACACCATTTCCATGTCCCGATATACGACAGGGTCCTGATCAGGGATCCCCGTACACTCGAACCCCTTGATTACGGGGAGAAGGGCTTCATCAACTTCGTATCCCCGATGAACACCGCCGTTCCCGTAACCAGTCTGCTCATGGGTGATTTCGGCATCATGCATGCACCTGGTTCCTGTCCCTGCGGCAACCCCGCACCATGGATCGAGATAGTCGGACGTGCAGGTGTCAGTAAGAACAAGAGCTGTGCCGTCGCGGCATCCGAGATGCTGAGGAGGCGCTGAGATGAACCATCTGTGGAGGGGGAGGTTCGTCCAATCGTTCAGGGAACTGATGGGCGGACTCGACGATGAAGTGGAAGAGACCCTCGGAACAACACTCAGGACATCCGATGTCCTGGATGCTTGCGAGGGCGTCAGCAGGGACATGCTCGGGAAAGGTCGCTCACGCTACCTGGATGTGCTCTCTTCGGACGGCGTCCCCGCACCGGAGGCCGTACTGGATGCACTCGCTTCCAATCTTTCCCGCGAAAACCTGTCCCAGAAGCTCATATCCGAACTGGGAACCTTGGATCCGATGGAGGTTTCCAGAACATCCGACCGCCATCAACGCTACGAGGCATGGAAACCGCTGGGAGTCCTTGTGCACATAACCGCGGGGAACTCCCCGATCGTCGCACCCATGGCCCTGGTCGAGGGTCTGCTGTCTGGGAACATAAACATCATGAAGATCTCGAGCAACGACGGGGATTTCGGGATGACCGTGGCCTCGGAACTGGCGAAGTACCCGGGCATCGCCGACCACGTCTACATGCTGAGGATACCTTCCTCTGACAGGGACATGATGATGTCCGTGCTCGGACGTGCGGACTGCATCAGTGCCTGGGGCGGTGAGGAGGCCATAGCCTCGATCAGGGAGATGGCACCGCGCGGGGTACCCTTCGTGACATGGGGTCACAAGATCAGTTTCGCCTATGTGGAGCCCTACGGGATGGATGTGTCCACCATGGATGAACTTGCAAGGGCCATATGCAGGAACGAGCAGCAATCATGCTCCAGCCCCCAGTGCGTCCTCATCGATACCGAATCCGCCGAAGACGTCGACCTTGCTGCAAGGTTGCTGGGCGAGGCATTGGACCGTGCCAAGACGAGGTATCCCCTTACCCCACCAGACGATGCCCAGGCCGCGGAGATCACAGCGGTTACACAGGTGCACAGATGCGACCTGTTCTTCAGACCCGGCGATGTCATCGAGGATGCGGACCACACCTGGAGGATACTGGTGTCCTACGACACGCACTTCACACCATCCCCGCTGTTCCGGACCGTGTGGTTGTCACCACTCCCCAGGAATGGGCTGGTCGGTGCACTCAGGGGCATGAGGCAGTACCTGCAGACGGCAGGAGTGGCCTGTTCCATAGAGGACCTGGCCGATGTGTCCGACAGGTTGTTCGCGGCAGGTGTAGGGAGGGTCACCCCCCTCGGTTCCATGAGCGAGAGCTACACAGGTGAGCCCCATGACGGAGGTTACGCCCTCCCCAGGTTCATGAGGCGCATTTCCCTCAGGACCGACCTGGACATGGGAGGTGTCATGACGTTCCAGGAACTGCGTGACCCCGAACCCCTTCACTTCGACGGACCCATCCAGGGCAAAGCGGACTACCCTCCCGTTCCCGACGGAGGTACCAAGGTCCTGATGAAGAGCGGCGGGACCACAGGTGAACCTGTCTACTGCAGTTACACCGCCGAGGACTACAGGAACTACATCGTATCCCCGGCAGTGAAATCCGCACTGGCCGGGGGGATAGATCCCGATGTGGACGTGGTCGCCGACCTCCTCAGAGGAGGCAACCTGTACGGGGGACTCAACGCATTCATCTCGGTTTTCGACAACATGTCAGTACCGCATCTCAGCATCGGGGGCCTCGAAGATACGTCCTTGGCTCTGCACTACGCGATCAAGGGCCGTGCCACCGTTCTCCTCGGCGCCCCGAGCTACATCGTCAGGATGTTCAAGGACAATGAGGACACGGTACGTTCCTACGGTAGGTTCAGGAAGGTGCTGTACGGTGGGGAGATGATCACGGACGGGCAGCGCGCCTACCTTGAATCGATGGGGATTGAGGTCATCCGTGGTATGCTGTACGGGGCAAACGAGACCGGCTCCATGGGATACCAGTGCCTCCATTGCCAGGGTAACGTCTATCACCTCCACTCCGAGATCCAGCATCTGGAGATCGTGGATACGGATTCCGACACCCCCGTATCGGAAGGGGAGGTCGGGAGACTGCTGTTCACCGGATACCGCAGGGTGAACGGACGCACCGAAAGGTACGACATCGGCGATCTGGGGAGATGGGTCCCCGGCAGATGCCCCTGTGGCCGTTCCGAACCCAGGTTCGAGCTCATGGGAAGGCACGGCGATGTCATACGTGCCGGAGGGACGTTCTTCAACTTCCACCGCATCGCAAGGATCGTCTCCGACAGGTTCGGATACAGGGGCCTCATGCAGATAGTCATGGACCGCGATGATCTCCATGACAGGATGACCATCCGCCTGGACGGTTCGGGACTTACCGTCGAGGAGGTCTCCGCCGCCCTCGTCGAGGAGTACGATTCGTTCACCAAGACCCTGCCACACAGCCTCATGACACTGGATGTCGAGGACATCGGTGAAGAAGGTTTCATCATGAACGCGGCCAGCATGAAGCTGAGGAACGTCGTCGACAAGAGATGATTCGATGGACAGGAACCCGTATCTGGTCAACAAGGCGTTCAGGTCCTACCTCCTGGCCACCGTGATGTCGACTATGGCCGTGTCATTCGGTTCGATGCTGGGAAGCATCGTGGTGGGACAGGTCCTCGGCTCGGATGCGCTCGGTGCCGTCAACGTGATGATGCCGATCATACAGATGCTCGCGGCGATCAACGCTCTCGTTAACATCGGTGGGGCAACTGTGATGGCCGTATGCATTGGACGCGGTCGTGCAACGGAGATCCATGGGATCTTCACCAAGTGCATGGTGATGTCACTGACGGTCTCCCTGACCATAGCCGCCCTGGGAGTCTTGTTCATCGATCCGATAATGGATGTGCTGTGCACAACCGATGCCCTGAGGGCCGATGCCAGGGAGTACGGACTCCTGGTGTTCGCCATGTCACCGCTGTACATACTGATGCCCGGCCTCGGGACCTTCGTCAGGATGGACAACGCCCCGAAGCTCGCCACCTACGGTTTCCTGACATCGAACATCGTCAACATACTCCTGGCCTACGTGTTCATGGGACCGATGGATATGGGACTTCCCGGTTTCGCACTATCCACCGCAATCGGCTACATCGCGGGAGCCGCTGTCCTCGCCACACACTTCCGCAGGGATTCCCGTCTGGGATTCGGCAAGGGCACGGTACGTACGTCCGAGATCCTTTCCATGGGATCGCCGGCAGCCTTCGCCATGATGCTGATAATGGTCAACATGCTCGGAATGAACCTCATCGTCATGAACAATATGGGTTCCGAGGGCATGGCCATCAGATCCGTCTGTCTGAACATCCAGATGCTGTCGTCCATCTTCGTTTCCGGTATTTCCCAGACACTGCAGCCCGTCGGCGGAACACTTTACGGTTCGGAGGACATGACCGGGATGCGCATGGTGACTTCCATCGCCGCCAGGTACCAGATCGCGGCATCTGGAACCATAATGGTCATCGCACTGCTGGTCCCACAGCTCTTCCTCACTGTTTACGGTGTCACCGACCCATCCACTGTCGAGGAGGGGATTCACTGCATACGCCTGTTCGCGCCTTTCATCATCCTCCAGGCCCTCAACTATATGGTCATGATCCTGTTCCAGGTCTTCGGACACCGTCCTGCATCCCTTGCGGTATCCGCAATCGAGTGCGGAGCCGTTCTCGCTTTCGCTTATACCCTGGTCGGTTACAGTACGGATTACATCTGGACCTCTTTCTGGATGGGCGAGTTGCTTGCTTCCTTAATCATCGTGACCGCATCGCTGCTCATCAGACACATCAGACCCGAGTTCTCCGGCCTTGCCCTGTTGAAGAGACCCGAGGGGCTGACATACGACACCTCGTCCAACGGTGATGGAAGCGATCTCCCGACTACACTGGATTCCATCGAATCGTTCCTTTCAACCAACGGTGTTCCCGATGAGATCTGTGTCCGTGCACGCCTATGTTGCGAAGAGATAATGTTGAACGTGATCGAACACGGCATATCGGGTGACCCCGATAGGTTCATGGATGTCCTTGTCAGGATCGTCGATGACCGGGTCCTGATTACGATACGTGACGATGGGGGGCCCTTCGATCCGATAGCTTACGATTCCGACGGGGTTGGACTGATGATCGTCAAGGGACAGTGCTCTTCCCTGAACTATGCCAGGTCCGTCAATCAGAACAACGTGTTCCTCGGATTCCCGATGACCAACTGAATGTCACTCGGCCCCTGATCGCTCAGGGGCCGTTGAAATTATTTTATATTGTTTCCAACATGGAGGGTCGAAGCGGAGATAGCTAAGTCTGGCCTACGGCGCCGGTCTTGAAAACCGGTGGAGGAATCTCCACGGGAGTTCGAATCTCCCTCTCCGCGCATTTTCCTTCTCTTCAGATTCCCGTTTGACGCGGTGATTACCACCTCGCCCCGAGTTTGCGATGCGCTGATTCGTTTTACGGTTTCCAATCCAAATTCTTCGACTATCGTAGACCTGTTCTTTTCGTCACCTCAGTCCGTTACGAAATTCGTATCCGGAATCATCCATAGGCGGTACCTGTCCGAAGGGGGTACCGAACCCTGATGCGAACGGGTTGTTCCCACCGAGCATGTACGCCACCTGATTGACCGCGGAGGCGTTTCCCATGGAACAGTAGCAGTTCTCCGTGGTCACCGTGTTCTTGTGACCCATGATCTTGCTGACCTGCTCGATGCTGACACTCCTGTTCAACAGACGCTGCCCGAAGGTCCTCCTGCAGATGCGGAGATCGAAGTCGAAACCGACGTCTGCCTCCACCTTCTTCTTGAGGTTCCTCGCGGTGTTGCCCTGCATGTATCCGCCTTCGGAGGCTCCTCCAGGGAACAATGCACGGACGGTCATTCCGCGGTCGGAAACGTACCTCTGGCGTGCGTTCAAGTAACGGACGATAAACGGTACCATCTGAGGGTCGATAACCGTGGAGCGGGGTTTACCATAGGTTCCCTCGCCCTTCGGATGCATGACCATGGCGGTCCATACCTGTCCGTTAGTGTTGACATGGTCGATGTCGCAGAGAAGCAGTTCCTTGGACCTCATCCCTGTGGCCAGGGCCCATACGGGGATGGCATAGGCCTTCATTGCATGCCAGTCGGAATCGTCCTGGGATTCTGCAAGTTCGAGGATCCTCGCCACCTGTTCGTCCGTCAGGCTCGGAAGCCTGTCCGTACGCTTGGTGGGTCTGAGTCCGGGATAATGGGTGAGAGCCGCTTTGACCGCACCGTTCTCGCAGAACTCGAACAGGGACTTCATTGCGGCTATCTCATGGTCCATCTCGGAGTTGGAGACGCCCAGGTTCATCCTGTATGTCAGGTAGTTGTGGACGTCCTCTTTGGTCATCGATTTGGGGGACAGGTTGTCGATGATTCCCTGCTTGTAGAGGAACTCGGCGTCCCTTCCCATTCTCTTGTACCTGCGGACCAGTGCTTCCTTGGTGAGGGGTGCGTAGTGACGATCCATGACCCTCACGTACTCCACTCCATACCTTGCTATCGATCCGCGTCCTCCGGCACCTCTGCGATTCGTCGAAGACGTACTGAACTCGTTCTCGACCTCGGCTTCTACGGGCCTTCTGACCTTACCACCCTTCAGCTGCACATACGGCATCTGAACGGTTGTCTGTTGCTGGTTCCATGTGGGGATCATCCCCACGGGCTCGGCGTCTGCTCTTACTACATATCTGTTGTTACGTTCCATATTTCCTCTTTGGTACCCTTCAAAGGGTTCGTTTGTTTTCGTTTTCATATTTTTCAAATCTCCGCTCACTTTCCGAGCTTTGGCGACGGGTTACGTTTCCCCGTCGTAATTGGTAATAGCCCTGTTCGGTATAAATAGTTTTGTAAAAAGTGTAGTAGCATTTTTTATCAAACATAATTGGAGAAAATACCTGTTGATAACATGATTCGAGGTACTACCAACAGTTTTCTATTTGTAGACAACCGAAGATGATGTAACCAGCCTTAAATACAGGTCATGCAATATTTGCATTGATGGACTGGTACTCAGAGACACTGGAGTCGAAGTACGCGATGCAGATCCTCCTCTACATCCGGGAGAATCCCGGCATGAGCAAGAGCGATGTCATGCGCTTCACCGAC
>JAGBGN010000055.1 GCA_017935945.1 Candidatus Methanomethylophilaceae archaeon
CACCGTCGACGAGGTCTGCTGTGGATCCGTCATGCAGAGGGTCGGATGGAGCCAGGACGACGTCACCGGACTCATGAGGAAGAACGTCAAGAACATCAAGGCACTCGGCATCGAGACCCTCGTCCTCGCCTGCGCCGGATGCTACAGGATGTTCAAGCACGAGTACCCCAAGTACGTGGACGTCCCCTTCGAGGTCCTCCACATCACCGAGTTCCTCGCCAAGCAGGAGCTCGACCTCAAGCCCATGGAGGGCGTGGTCGCCACATACCATGATCCCTGTCACCTCGGAAGGCACTGCGACGTGTACGAGCCCCCGAGGGAGGTCATCGCGAAGATCCCCGGACTCGAGTTCAGGGAGATGACCTACAACCGCAAGACCAGCCACTGCTGCGGTGGAGGTGGAGGGGTCAGGTCCGCCTACCCCGAGGACTCCATGGACATCGCCGGCACCAGGCTGGACGAGGCCGAGTTCGCCGACCTGATCATAACCACCTGTCCCTTCTGTGTCAACAACCTCGACTCCGCGAAGGGAGACAGGAAGATCCAGGTCAGGGATCTCGTCGAGATCATCGACGAGTTGATGTGAGATGAAAGTCCTATGTCCGAGGGAGGTGCCCCGGGGTACCCCCTCGGTCATGGGCATACTTAACCTCACCCCCGATTCCTTTTCCGATGGGGGGAGGTGGACGGATGCCGATGCGGCCATCCGTCATGCTTTCGAGATGGTCGATTCCGGTGCCGACATCATCGACATCGGGGCTGAATCCACGCGTCCCGGTTCCGTCCAGGTATCCGCGGATTCAGAGTTGGAGCGCCTGGTACCTGTACTGAGGGAGCTGGTCCCGTCACTGTCCGTCCCGGTGTCCGTGGACACCATGAAGGCGGAGGTCGCCGAACGCTGCATAGATCTGGGCATCGACATCGTGAACGATGTCTACGGTCTCCGCGATCCACGCATGGCGGAGGTGTGTGCGGAAGGTGGTGTCGGTGTGGTCATAATGCACGCGGAAGGGGTGCCGGGTGACTTCCACGGACACACGATGGAGGGGGCCTTCAAGGACTCGGTCCGCGGTTTCCTCTGTGAAAGGGTCCAGGTGGCCATCGATGCCGGTGTGGGGAAGGACAGGATAATCCTCGATCCCGGGATAGGGTTCGGCAAGACCCCCGAACAGAACTCCGCGATGGTCGACGACATGGCGTTCTTCTCCGACGGATACCCTGTTCTCTCGGCACCATCCCGCAAGAGGTTCCTCTCGCACCGCTATCCGGGGATGGATCCAGATGATGCCACCGTCCTCGCGGTACTGGATTCGATAAGGTCCGGTGCGGACATGGTACGTGTACACGATGTCGCACGTACGGTCGATGCCCTGGTGGAGAACGGTCTCAGAAGATGAATCCCAGGGCGACGATGACGACGACGGAAAGTCCTGCGAGGATGAAGAACCTGTTCTCGTCGGACTTCTCCTTCCTGACCCTGGCCACTTCGTTCTGCCTGCATGTGTCGTCGCAGTACTCCTCTCCGAACGGGATGGGGTCTCCGCAGTAGATGCAGTGCGAGTGATCGGGTAGTCTGATGGCCGCCATGTTGCACCCTTATATTCTATATGGATTAAAGAATTGTTCCCGATTGTTATATCCACATTCCGATGGAAGACCTGGTGGGAACATGGTGAAGTTCACGCTTAGGGATGTGTGCGGTTCGCACAGCATGAGGATGGACATGAACGGGGACGAGGGCATGGACGCACTCTTCTCCGTCATATCTGAATACTATGGGAATGAGGGGTGCTGTCTCCGTCGTGGGTACGACCTGATGATCGGTGACGGTCATGTGGGGACCACGATATGCGACGGAGACGTCCTGGACATCATACCCGGATGGGCGGTGAGGTGAAATACGACGAATTCGGTCGCATGTCCGATGTCGTCTAGAATGGGAATGTCCGTGGACGCGGTCATCCCGAGCAGTCTGTTGTCCAAGGCATTGGATTTCATCACCGATGGAGCCGTTCAGGGCATCCGTGCAGGGATATGCATGGATGGAATCGTCGAGCTGGATGGAAACGGCGAGTACATCGTCGTCCTGGAATTGTCCGATGAGCCCATCGATCCGGTCGGCATGTGCATCGCCTCGGACGAGGGCGGCGTGGAACCATCTGTCGATGATCTGATGCTGTTCCATGACGAGGTCGGGGATCACGGCATCCTGGTCGTATCCGATCCGTTCGCATGCGAGTTCGCGGTCCACTTGGTGGATGGGGATGCTGTACGCAGGGCGGAGATCCTGCTGACGGAATGATCGGGCCGTCTTTCAGACCCATATCGCGTGACGTCCGCGCATCTTATCCTCGGTGCTTCCACTGAGGTTCATTATGTCATGGACGATGCAGTCGAAGAAAAGTATCGTGGAATCCTCGAATATCGTACCCAACGGTGCGATATCGCCGATGGATTCCGTCCCGGACATGTCCAGGACGATGGACCTGTCGGAGTTCCTGCAGAGTTCGCAGTCATCGGTACCGGTCACGGATATGACGTAACTGCCGATCCTGCGGGCTATCACCGCGGTTTGCACGACGGAAGATGTGCGTCCGGTGTTGGAGATGAGGATGCACAGGTCGTCCGGCCCGATGATGGGCGTGGTCATCTCCCCGACGAAGTGCACGTCGAGTCCCAGCTGCACCAGGCGTACGGCGAAGAGCTGTCCGGCCAGTCCGGACCTGCCCGAGCCGTAGATGAAGACCTTGCGGCAATCCATTATCCTACGGATGAGCTCCTCCCTGTCATCCGCATCGACGGATCCGATGGCCCTGCGGCAGCTCTCGACTATGGTGGAGAACGTGTCCAACTCACTCACCGGTGGAAGCCATCGCCTCGAGCTTCTTCCTCTCCTTGAGCTCCTTGGCGACCTTCTTGCTGAGGACCCTCTCGTGGATGATCCTCATGTACATCGCATCGTGCTCCAGGAGGGGCGATGTGGATATGACCGTGGCGTTGGGCTTCATCTCGATGAGTGCCTCCGCCATGGCCTCGAACTTGAGGTCTCCCCTCTTTATGGGGGTGAGCCTCCTCTCGTTGCCGTCGACGTAGTCGACACCGGCGAACGCGGTGTGGATCTGACCGTTGCTGTAGCGCTCCACCTGTTCGAGCACATCGAGGAAGTCGTCGACCTCCAGGAGCGATCCGTTGGTACGGGAGTGGTGGTGCGAGAAGTTGAGTACGGGTGTGACGCCCTCGATGGCATCGCACAGGTCGAGGACCTGGTCGAGCGATCCGAAGACATCCTGCTGCCCGGTGACCTCGACACCCAGCCTGGGTGTGAGTCCGTTGCCCTGCCACCAGTCCATGAGCATGGCGACGTTCTCGTAGATGTTGTTCTCGATGTCCTCCGCAGGAGTCTTGTCATCGTAGAGTCCGAGGCTGGTGACGACGATGTCGCCGTCCATCGCGTTCATCATGAGCGCCGCATGCCTGATGCTGTTGAGGCAGACCTCGGTAAGTTCGGTGTTGGATCCCAGGTCCATGTAGTAGGGTGTGTGAATCGACATGTTGACGTCCAGCCTCTTCGAGACCTCTCCGATAGTGTAGAGTTCCCCGAAGGTGTCTGCGATACCGGAGGGCATGTAGACGAGGTCGTCATCCTCCTCGATGGGTTCGCTGGGGTCGCTGATGGGCTCTCCGTCCCTGAGGATCTCGACGACGAAACCCTCCTCGATCTCGGGTATCGTCAATCCTACTTCCTCATCGTCGGGGCATCTGGTGTAGGCACCTGCCCTGACCATCTGGATCTCGAGGGCACTGAGGCTGAGGTTGTGGACATCCTCAATGCCGTCCTGGAGTGTACGACCTTTGCACGAGAGCGGAATACCTGCGGGACCGAACCTAATCATGGAATCACAGGAGGGGAAACACGGACTCCTATAAAACCAGTACGTCCGCACACGCACGCGTACGCTTGTATTGGGAAATGGGCAACCTTTATATGCAACCCCTGTATAGCGAGCGTCACCCAATGTCGGGAGAGTCAGAAATATGAAGAGCTGCAAGACAAATCCCCAGCTCCTCGCCACGATCGACAACCTCAAGGCGAAGACTAGGGAGACAGAAGCCGCTATCTGGCGAGACATCGCGCTTAGGCTCGAGAAACCCAAGAGTAACTGGGCCGAAGCGAATCTCAGCAAGCTTGAGAGGTATGCAAAGGACGGAGAGACAATCGTCGTCCCCGGCAAAGTCCTCGCAGCAGGTAGCATCAGCAAGAAGATCACCGTGGCCGCGTACAGCTTCTCCGAAGCTGCCGCAAAGGAGATCGTGGCTGCAGGCGGAAAGACACTGTCCTTCGAGGAGCTGGCAGATGCCAACCCCAAGGGAACCGGTGTCAGGATCATGAGGTGATTTGGATGGTTACAGTTATCGACGGAAGGAATCTTATCCACGGCAGGCTCGCAAGCGTCGTCGCCGAGAAGATCATGGATGGCGAGGAAGTCGTCGTCCTCAATGCCGAGGCCATCGTCATCACCGGTGTCAAAGAGAACACCTTCGCCGACTTCAAGGCAAAGGTCGACCGCGGAGACACCACCAAGAGGAAGGGACCTTTCTACCCCCGCAGGGCAGACCTCCTGTTCAAGAGGTGTGTCAGGGGAATGATCCCCTGGAAGACCACCAGCGGAAGAGAGGCCTACAGGAGACTCCACGTCTTCGTCGGAACCCCCAAGCAGTTCGAGGACTGCGAGAAGGAGAGGCCCGCCGAGGCATGCAGGAAGATCACCGGCAAATACACAACCCTGGGAGCCGTTTCCAAATTCCTGGGTTCCAATGTGAGATGATCCCATGGTTGAGTGCGTAAACACAAGCGGAAAGAGGAAGACCGCAATCGCAAGGGCCGTTGTTAAAGAGGGTACCGGAAAGGTCACCATCAACAAAGTCCCGATCGACGTCTTCACCCCCGAGCTGGCAAAGCTGAAGATCGAGGAGCCCCTCGGTCTCGTTCCCGAGAAAGCAGAGAAGGTCGACATCTCCGTCACCGTCAACGGTGGAGGAGTCATGGGACAGGCCTCTGCAGCAAGGACCGCCATCGCCAGGGGACTCGTTGAGTTCTACAAGGACGAGGAGCTCGAGGCAATCTTCAGGGCATACGACAGGACCCTCATCATCAACGATGACAGAAGGAAGCTGCCCAAGAACCCGCTCGGACCTGGTGCTCGCGCCAAGAAGCAGAAGTCTTACCGTTAAGGTGATAGCATGATAATTCCGGTGAGATGTTTCACATGCGGAAAGGTCGTAGGGTCCGCCTACCCCGAGTACGTCAAACGCGTCAGTATGGGCGAGGAGCCCAAGGCCGTCCTGGACAGTCTGGGCTTCGAGAGGTACTGCTGCCGCAGGATGATCGTCTCCCATGCTGACCTGATCGGAGAGATTGCTCCCCTCGGTTGAGGGTAGCCCTCTGAGTAAACTTTTTAAACTAAAACCTATTCCCCCCTTTTGCAGGGGCCCGTGGGGTAGCTTGGTATCCTTCTTGCTTGGGGTGCAAGTAACTCCAGTTCAAATCTGGGCGGGCCCACCACTTTCTTTCATACACTTGTTACCTGTTCGTTCCTTGTATCGTCGCGGGACTCCGTCGGATGTCCTTGGCATCTGCACATTCTCGGTACGGATCTCCGATAGGGTTACCTACCAGTCCGCATACGGGCATCTATGAGTGGCACGGTCATCGTGGAAGGGAGGGGGAAGGTCTTTGCGGACCCGGATACAGTCGTCATCGAGGGCGAGGTGGAATTCCTGGCAGATGGATACGATGAGGCTGTTGCAGGTTGTGCATCATCGGTGGAGGAGGTGAGGGGATCTCTGATTGCCCTCGGAATCGATGAAGCTGCTATACGCACCAGCGGTTCCTCTGTGCGCCCCTCATACAAGGATGATGTGTTCAACGGCTACCGGTGCAGGCATGGGATGAAGGTGACATTGTCGATCGGTGGCGATCTGCCCGACCGTGTGTTCTCCGCACTTTTCACAGAAGGTCACTCATCGTTCTACATGAACTACGTGGTATCGGATCCTACACCCTATGATTCCCAGGCCCTTTCTTCAGCTGTGAGGGATGCAAAGGGGAAGGCCATGCAATTGGCATCCGATGCAGGTGTGGAGCTCGGGGAGATCCAGGAGATCAGGTACAGATCCGACGGCGGCCATCCGATGATAATGCGTGCCGCCCAAGTACACGGTGGCACCCCTGAGGCTGTCAAGTTCGAGGAATCCGTACTCATGACCTGGTCCATCCGTTGAACCGGTGGACAAGGTTAACAATATGCGAACCGTTGCAGGAGATATGAATTGTCCCGGTTGCGGTTCCGAGATCCAAGATGGCGACAGGTACTGTCGTGTATGCGGTAGGGAGTTGAATCACTCCGGAACCAGTGAATCCGGATCCGATCGCAAGACCTCCGTCGTGTTGGGTGTTGTGATCCTCATGGCGTTGGCTGCCATCGCCGGTGTGGTGTTGGTTTCCGACGGTTTTGATATTGAATTCGAAGATACCTTGATAGTCAACGGTTCCATGATCAGGGGGGACATCGTGGACGAGGTCACACTTGATTCCAAAGGGGTGCTCACCTATGCGGACGGGACCGAACCCGTCCTGTGGACATACCATGACGTGTCCGGACCGTATCTGGAGAAGACGTCGGGTTTCTACACGACGCCGAGACCGATCGAGTACACGGGCGTATCCCTGGTGCTCCCTCCGGGAGATTACGAGATCGCCCTGCACGATGGAGACGGCAACATCCACAAGGGCAAGTTCTTCCACGACGGCGAGGTTACCCGCCATTACGAATGGTCAGCAATAATCGGCGGTGAGGTGCGCACCTTCACCATGGACCATGGATACATGTTCTCGGAATACGACCGTTATGCCGATTCCGATATAGTCCGCAACATCCGGGTGGATGCCATGTCAAGATATGTGGTGACGGATGGAAGCATCGGGGAGCTGTCGAATTCGCTGAAGAGAACGTATCTGAACGTCATGGGCCATGATTCCTCCGTGGATGGGCAGGATTACGTAGACTACCTCCTGTCGTTCGTCCAATGCTGTTTCTCATACCCTGACATGGTCATCGAGGATGGGGTATACATCCAGGACAAGACCAACGGTAGCGGCGATACCTTCCTTAGGGGACAGACGGAGTACTGGATGTACCCGCAGGAGACGATCCACCTCGGCAGCGGGGACTGTGAGGACACATCGTTCCTCCTGGCGTCGCTGTATTCCGCCGCAGGTTTCGATTCAGCGCTCGTGAGCACTCCCGGCCATATGCTGGTGTCAGTCATCCTGGAGGAGTTCTCAGCGCGCTCTTACGCCCTCGGATACGTGTATACGGTCAAGGCACTGGAAGACACCGGGGAACGCCTGTACTTCTGCGAGACGACAACGGAGACGTTCGTACCTGCGGGATACGTCAGTCCATCGGTCTCCGATGACATCGGTCGCATCAATGACGTGGTCTTCATCGAAGGGGTGGAGTGAATGTCGAAGATCATATCCATACTGGCCCTCATGATCGTCCTGGTCTCAGGTATCATACTGGTGTACGAATCCCCCTCCGATAACACGGATGAGGGGGAAGGAGACGGACCCGAACAACCTCCGGTCCCGGAAGGTCCCGAACTGCCGAATGGAATCGGATATGATTCCATCGGACATACCCTATCCGCAGACGGAGCGGTCGAATGGATTGTAGAGGATGTGTTCGCACCGTTGTACATCTGTCGCGAGCCCTATCAGCCCCATAGGGAGGTGGCATCCGAGATATCACTCAATCCCGGAAAGTACTCCGTCACTGTAACCGGGGAGACCTTCGAGATCACCGTTCCCGGAGATATCACGAGGACCTTGGACTGGAAGTACGATGATGGTTCCATGGTCCACGGATTATCCATCGAACTGAAGATGGACATCATGGATTTCATTGCAGACACTGAGGAGAACCGTGCCTGGAACTCCTCTGTCTTCAAGCACTCGTTCACGGACCTTCCCCGTCTGGTACGTGTGGATGACACCATACGTTCCCTCGAGCAGATGCTGAGGTCCGAGTACTTCGGAATAGGAGGCATCGTCGACAACGGACAGTCCTATGCTGATTTCCTTGCAGCCTTCGTCCAGAAGGCGACGGACTATCCGAGTTCAGTGGATGGCCATTCCGGGGAGTTCGATTACGGCATATGGGGTTCGGCAGAGTACTGGGCTCTTCCCTTGGAGACGTTGTACTACAAGATCGGCGATTGCGAGGATACCGCCGCACTACTCTGCTCCCTGTACGAGGCGGCAGGTTACAGGAGTGCCATGGGAGGGCAATCCGGCCATGTCTTCGCAGGGGTCTCGATAGAAGGGTTCACGGAAGTGACGACGGAGAGGTTGAAGGAACTGAACATCAGCTACTACAGACTAGCCGAACGCACACTCGATGTGGATTACGGTAGTGGACCAGAATCAGTGACGTTCTACGCTGTGGAGACCATACGCGAGCAGAATCCCGTCGGATACCTCGCAGGTGGGGACCAGCATTTCGACAAGAACACCATGTGGGGTTGGGCAGGCTTCTACCCTTACGGGGCCGTGGAAGGGATCCAGTCGTCATCGTAAGTAGTTGCATCCGTCAGGGAGATCTCCTCCCCCACATCCATGACCATGAGGTCATGTGCCGCCATGGTGCGGACACCTGTCTCCTGCTGCACGTACGATGCCTCTTCATCGACGCCGCGTCTGAGGATGACGACCCCGAGGTGGACGAATATCGCAAGTTCCGGTTTTACACGCTGTATGAACGGTACGGCATCATCGGTGCACATGTGGTAGCGTATGCGGTTCCCACGGGGCGTGGTCACAGGAAGTATCAGGACACGGGATCCGATGTACTGGTCCGCGATCTCATCGCTGTACTCCGTATCGCTGACATAGGACACCTTGCCGTGTGGTGTATCGATGACGAAACCGACGTTGGTCGGGTCGCTGTGCACAGCCTTCTTGATCGATATACTCAATCCATCGACATCAAGTGTGTCTCCGGGTCTGAAAACCGTGTGTCCCGCGGCTATGCCCAGATGGTATGGCGATATGCAGGGTCCCAGACCACCCATCCCCTCGATGACGGTGGGCGATCCGTACACATGCCCTCTCTTGACCCATCCGCCACGTGTTATGCCCTCTATGACCGATTCCGCATCGGAGTAATGGTCAGGGTGACAATGGGAGATGATGACGGAATCCGTCTTCGTGAGGTCGTAGTGGATCCTGTGCATGTTCGTCAGGGCTCCTGGGCCAGGATCTATGTGGAGGTTCCCGCCGTCATGTTCCACGAGGAAGCCTCCGGTGGACCTGATCTGATACATGGTCGTGTGGCGACCGCCACCAGTTCCCAGGAAAGTCATGCGGAATCCCATGCCACCTGATTGGTGGGAGGGTATTTCCAACCATCGGTACCAAGTTTTAAACCATCTAGTTGGATGATACCGTCATGATAACTGCAATCCGCAATGCGTGGATAGTGACACAGGATGCATCCAGGAGGATCATCCGTGGTGACGTGGTCATCGATGGTGAGAGGATAGTCTCCGTCGGTTCCGAGTACAACGGAACCGCCGATAGGGAGATCGATGCCACAGGAGATATCGTGATGCCTGGTATGGTCAACACCCACACCCATGTGGCGATGTCCGTGATGAAGGGCGTGGTGGATGACCTCACCTTCCCCGACTTCCTTGACAAGGTCTTCAAGATCGATTCCGACAGGACCGATGAGGATCTGGATGTGGGAACCAAACTGGGATGCATGGAGATGATGCTCTCAGGTACAACCACCTTCATGGACCTCTACTACTCCGAGGATGTCATCGCCAAGGCGACGCAGCAGGCAGGCATCAGGGGAGTCCTGTGCTGGTGCGTCCTCGACCAGGAGTGCACCACCCAGGTCGGAAACCCCCTGCAGAACTGCAAGAACTTCTATTCCCGTTTCAAGGACGAGAGGAAGATCGTCCCCGGAGTCGGACTCCAGGGTGTTTACGTCTGCAACGAGGAGACCTGTGTCGGTGCCAAGGAGTTCTCCGATGAGGTGGGCGCACCTATGAACTTCCATCTCTCGGAGACCCGCGGGGAGGTCAACGACCACAAGAAGAAGACGGGCATGAGGCCTGCAGAGTGGCTCTCCCACATCGGCGTCCTGGGACCCAGAGGGGTGGCCGCACATTCCGCATGGTTGACCCAGAGGGAGATCAGGCTGATGGGAGAGGCGGGAATGTCCATCTCGTCCTGTCCCGTGTCCAACATGAAGCTGGCCACCGGAGGCGTCGCCCCCGTGCCCGAGTTCATCCAGAACGGTGTCAATGTATCCATCGGAACGGACGGTAACACCACCAACAACACGCTCGACATGTTCTCCGAGATGAAGTCCCTCGGACTCCTCCAGAAATCAAGCAGGTGGGATCCCGTCGTATGCAACGCACAGGAGCTCCTGGATTTCGCCACCATCAACGGTGCGAAGGCTGTCGGTATGCAGGATTCGATCGGGTCCATAGAGCCCGGCAAGTACGCCGACATCCTGATCCTCGATGGAAAGGCACCCAACCTCAGGCCCCTGGTCCCCGAGAACATCCTGGCGAACATCGTGTACTCGGGCAACAGCCAGAACGTCAAGACCGTGTTCTGTCAGGGAGATATGGTCGTCGAGGACCGCAAGGTCCTGACTCTGGACGTGGATGACGTCCTTTCCAGGTCAGAGGATGCCTGGAGGTCCCTCTGCCTCAGGTGAGGCGGGATCAGTCCTCGAAAACATCTTCCATCTCGGACTCGTCATCATCCGGGTCCGAGTGTGCCTTCTTCTGTGACCTGTAGTAGAACAGACTCACCGCGATGACCGCCAATGCGATGACCAGTATGTGCTCCTTCATACCGAGGGGGTTCGGAACCACGATGAGGATCAGCGCATCGATCACCAGGACGATGAGGAACGAGTTGAGTTCCAGGAAGTTCTGGTAGGCCCTTCCGGGTTCATCGGCCTTGCCCTCCATGGAGACCAGTTTCGCACCCTTGATGACCAGCTCATCCAGGTACTTCACGTTGTTGACCAACTGGTATGTGGGAAGGGACAGCATCACGAAGTTGAGGACCAGCAGGGCCACCGTCCAGATGAACTCCGTGGCTCCGAACGACTCGGTCAACCAATCCACCGCGAGGGGTATGAGGAAGAAGAACGCGACCTCCACGATGGCGATCATGACCAGGTTGATGTAGGACTTGGTCATCCCGCGGGTGAATGCCCTCTGAGACTTCTTGGACGATGCCGTGACCCTCCTGTACATGTTGTCCCTGGCATGGTTGATCATGTCGATCTTCTCGCGTATCCTCGGGGGACACCTCTCCTCAGCGGTGAACCACAGCGGGTCGGAGTAGCGTGTGAGGAACGGCAGCACGATCATGGACAGTAGTGCCGCTCCGATGACGGCGGTGTAGAACGAGTTGTCGACCACACCGTAGTCCAACGCCTCCTTCGCGATGATGAACGCGAACTCTCCCATGGTGACCAGGCTGACCGCGGACACGAAACCCTTGTATGCCTTCTCATTGCCTATCCAGTAGGCCAGGAAGACGGTGGACGACTTCATCACCGCGAACAGGAGGTAGAATATCAGGACCAGTCCGATGTTGTCCACAAGTCCGGAGACACTGACCTCCATTCCGACCGATATGAAGAACATGGCCATGAAGAGGTCCTTCATGGGACCGATGTCGTGGTTGATCTCCCTGCTCTTCCTGCAGGCGGCGATTATCATTCCCATGAGGAATGCTCCGATGGCCATGGACAGTCCGACGAAAGTGGAAAGCAGGGCCATGCCGAATGCAAGTCCCACGCAGAACACGATGAGGACTTCCGATGAGACATTGTCCGACACCCAGTTGACGATACGGGGTATGAACTTCAGTCCCAGGAAAATACTGACGAGCATGAACGCCACGATGCTTATGATCATGACCGCGAGGTCGTTGACATCCATGGACGATCCAGCGAGCATGGGTGTGATCATCGACAGGATGATGACCTGACCGATATCCTCCATGATGGTGATCAGGACGAGGGTCTCGACAGTCTCCTTGTCCAAGCGGTTCTGGGATTTCAGGACGGCCATGACGACCGCTGTACTGGAACCGGAGATGATGGCACCCAGACAGATGGACTGCAGCATGTTGAATCCGAGGAGGGTACCTCCCAGGTATCCGCCTAGGACCATGAGCGGTAGCTGTATGACAGCAACCTCTATCGCGAACACTCCCTGTTTACGTATCTTCTTCAGGTTGATCTCCAAACCGATGCAGAACATCAGCATTACCAGACCCATGTCCGATAGCATGTTGACGACATACTCGCCATCATGACCGACTTCCCATAGGTTGGCTATGAGGATTCCCGACACAAGGTAGCCGATAAGCGGGGGCAGACGCAGTTTATTGAATATGATGGAGCAAATCCCTGCAAGCAACGTGAACAACGTCAGACTCGTAAGCAGTGCTACCTCATCCATGCATCCATCCCATATACATCATCTACGTACGGTATTTAAAACATTAGCAGATGGTTTCGTTGAGCCAGATGGTTCGTTTTTCCACAGGGAATTTTGTAGACAAGTGAGGTAACGTCACAATGGAAATCACCCTTTTCCACCGAAACGTTTCGCAAATCTCACCTTGAGCCCATCATCGATGTCGCCCATATAGATGACGAATTCCTTGATGTCAATCTCGACCCGTTCGACGATATAGGAGAGGATGTCCATGGCCGAGTCCTTGTCGTAGTCCTTTGAGAACTCGATGATAAACGGTTGGACACCCGGTTCCAACGAGATCAGATGGAGGATGGCACGGGACAGCACCCTCTTCACAGCGATCAGCGGGATGAGGTCACCAAATTCTTCCTTGATGCCCTTGTCTTGGACCCCTTTTGCGTTTTTCAGTAAGGATCCGATGCACTCACACCCGGGATGTCCGGTTTCCTGGTTGTAGAACTCGCTGAACTGCAGTGTCTCGATGTAATCGAGGAAGGTCGCTTGGAGGTGGCTGTCCGAGATGTGCATCAGGCTGTCCACAAGGGCGTTGTGGAGCCAGGGCGGTCGAATATCCATCTGCCACCATGGTCCGTGCGGAGCCTCTTCCTGGAACGGTCATGGGTGGGTTCCGGTGGAGGGAAGTCCTCGAGGGAACTCTGATATGGGCGGGGAATCTTGGAATCATGATGGATATCTTGACTGTGAAGATTCTCAAATTTCAAGGGGTGCTGGAAAAGGATGGTCCCCACTCCCTGATTTGAACAGGGGGCCTGCTGATTTCAGCGGCTGTATCGGATTTTCTTCCGAAAACACTCTACAGTCAGCCGCTCTGGCCAGTCTGAGCTAAGTGGGGATAAACCACGGATACTGAACAATTATATAAATGTTCACTTGGTGAAAATCATCCGAAGTAAGAGAGATCCTCTTTCGGTGCTTCAAGGACTGCATCCTGGGCCTGTTTGTTGATCTCATCTATCTGATCGATCTCATCCTGCATGTCGGAAGTATCGATTTCGATACCGAGGAAGCTGGCCAGGACATCGACGACGCACTTGGCACTCTTGTGATCCACGAACATACCGGGGGTCTCCCCCATTATGCATATGGAGTCTATGCCGTATTCCTTGCCGAAGGCCACGAACATCGCGGCGGCACCGACGATGCCTCCTGCAGGCTCATCGGGGTAGAAGCCGACTCCATGTTCCTCAAAACGGGACTTGAGCTTGGAGTCGGAAACGCAACCGAGTACGCGGGGTTCGGTGACTATGTTGCCTGTACCGTATCCACCCAGGGTGATTATCAGGGATGGATCGTAGGGCAGGATCTTGTCGAAGACGAATTTGGTCAGTATGTATTGTCCCTGGGTCGTCGAACCCTGGTGTTCTCCGAGGAGGAATATGAGGTCGTGGCCGTTGACGTCCTTGACGAACCACAGTTCGTTGCGTGCGACCTGTGCGACGCATTCCTCGTCCAGGAATATCTGTGTGGGGAGGTCCTCAGACAGTATGTCCGCAAGAAGGGTGGCATTGAGTTTCTCGGCGAGGAAATCCGCGGCGACCTTGCCTACCGCTCCGACTCCGGGCAGTCCCTCTATGAAGATGGGTCTTTTCAGTTCAGGACGGCAGTTATAGGTGATGACCGTGTTTTCCATTTTCACCATACCTCTCGAGAATGGTCTTCCTACGATACTCCCCCATGCGGTCCACCGGAGAATATTTCGGTGGAACGGGGCAATGTGTTTTGGAGCCACAGGAAGGGCAGTCTGCGGACAGGGTGTACCTTCCGCAAGAACCGCACTTCCTGAGTTCCGATTTCATTTACTTACTCTCACGCTTGAGGGTCGCTGTACCGCCTTTGGATATGAGATCCTCGATGGCACAGTTGGAGACATCCTTCAGGATCTCCTCGGCCTCTTTGTACTCGCTTGCACAGACGACCAGCCTGTATTTCGGACATCCGACGCAAGTAATCTCGACATCGGCACCGTCGGCGGCCTCGAGTCCCTTGAGCAGAGAGGATTTGACGAGTTCCATTCCGTCAGGTGACGAGGAGCTCATCTCGAGGATCGCGTCGATCTGCACCATGGGTGGTGCGACGTTCTCCTCTGCGACCTCGATGAAGGTTTCGATCCAGTCTCCGGAGAAGTCCTCGAGGAATTCCTCGCGGTAGGCCACGGCGGACTCGAAAGCCCCGTACAGGGTCTCGTACACCTCGAGCAACTCGTTACCGAACTCATCGTAGGCATCGTCCACGGATATGGACATCCTCTCTGCGATGATCTCGACGAGCTTCTCGGCCTTCTTCTCGTTCTTCCACTGCTGGATCTTCTCCCTCTTCTGGTGCTCGTTAACGGATTTGAGGGAAAGGTCGATGTGACCTTTCGATGAATCAACGCCCAGAACTTTGCAGACGATTTTTTGGCCTTCTCTGATGAAGTCTCTGATGTACTTGACCCAGCCAGTGGCAACATCCCTGACGTGTACGAACCCCTCCTTGTCATCGTACTCATCGAGAGTGACGAATGCTCCGAAGTTCTTCACGTTCTTGACGGTGCAGACTACGAGCTCACCGTTCTCGGGGAAGCCTCTGACCCTTGACATCAGCCAACTACCTCAGTTACTTCGCCTTTGATCTCGCCGACGCCGCCCTTGGGGACGATGAGGGTGGAACCGCACACGTGGCAGGTGACCTTGGTGGCTGCCTTCTTGAAGGCAATCTGCTCGTTGGCGCAGTCGGGGCATTTAATCTTGATGAAATCTCCGGTCATGTCAATCACTCCGTGAGTTCGAACTTCTTGGCACGAATACAGGGTGCCAGGTTAGCTTTCTTGCAGGTGGTGCATCTGTACCTGAGGTTGATCCTCTTGGTGGGCTTCTCCCTTCCCTCGGGCTTAGGCCTGGGGAAACCTCCGTATCCGGCGGTAACCTTTCTGAATCTCCTCTGACCCCACTTGAGCTCACTTGCCTTCTTCTTCTTGACCCTCTCGACCTCCTGGTCGGTGTGGGTCTTGCAGTAGGGGCAATACCTTTTGATTGATCTGGGCATTTTCATTATATTCACCTTTAAATGAATCGGGACGTGCTAATATCGAGGTTATATAAAAAGGTGTAGCCCTTCCGAAACCCCGTTTCCAGCATCCCGTACGGATCCCGTCGGAATCACCTTACAGGCAGTTCCTCGGGTTTCGGCGTGGTGTCCGCCATGTGCCTGACCTCGCCGTTTTCATCGCATATCAGGACATCGACCGCGGTGTTGAGGAACAGTCCGTTCTCAACCACGCCGGGTATGACATCGATCCTCGATTCGAGGAAGAACGGGCTGTCGATGCCATCGAACCTGCAGTCGTAGATGTAGTTGCCACCGTCCGTGATGAACGGCTCCTCATCCTTCATCCTGAGCTCGGCTTTGCATCCCTGCCTCTCCAATGCGTATTTGGTGTGGAGGTGTCCGAATCTGAGGACCTCCACGGGGAGGGGAGCCTTCGTTCCGAGCTTGTCGACGAGTTTGGAACCATCGACCACGATGATCTCCTTGACAGTGGCAGCCGCGACGATCTTCTCCCTGAGGAGTGCACCGCCGAGTCCCTTGACGAGCTGCATCCTGGGATCGACCTCATCGGCGCCGTCGATGGTGACATCCAACTTGTCCACCTCATCCACGTCGACGACCTTGATGCCGCATTCCCTTGCAAGCTCCTCGCTCTGGACGGATGTCGCCACACAGGTGAGGTCGTATCCGGACTCCACGAGTTCGCCGATCCTCTTGATGGCGTAATATGCTGTGGAGCCGGTACTGAGACCGACATTCATTCCGTCCTTCACGTACTTGTTCACCGCAGCTTCTGCTACGATCTTCTTCATGGATGCTGCATCGAGGGTCATGTCATCACCGGGATGTTCGGACGGGCTATGCACTTGCCGATAAAAGCATTGTGTCGGTGACGCTTTTATCGGTCATACCATACGGAGTCCCATGAGGCTCGCTTCACTCTACTCCGGTGGAAAGGATTCCACCTTCTCCCTGTACCTCGCCGAGCAGATGGGACATGAGGTCCCGTACATCGTCAATATCGTCCCTGAACACGACGAATCATGGATATTCCACGTCCCCAACCTGGATGTCGTCCCGCTGATGGCCGAGTCAATGGGTAAGGAAGTGGTCACGGCCAGGACGGTCGGTTCGGAGGAGGGTGACATGGAGGGTCTGCGCAGGGCGTTGGAGGGCCTCGATGTGGACGGCATCGTCACCGGTGCGGTATGGTCGGATTACCAATGGGACCGTATCAACATGGTCTGCGGCGACCTCGGGCTGAAGGTCATATGCCCCCTGTGGAGGAAGGATCAGGACCTCGTCGTGGAGGAGATGATCCGCGCGGGTGTGCGTGCCATCATAATCGGATGCTATGCGGAGGGCCTGGGTCAGGAATGGCTCGGACGCGAGATAGACATGGAGGCCGTGCGTGAGCTCCGCCTCTTACGTGAGAAGTACGGCATAAGCGTCATGGGTGAGGGCGGGGAGTACGAATCCCTGACCATAGACTCGCCTCTCCACTCCGCACCTTTGGAGATATTGTCGTCAGAGGTCCAGTGGTCCCGTGGCAGCGGGACCATGAAGGTCACCTCTGCCCGTCTCCGTCCAGGGCCCTCGGCCTGAAGCGCTTCATCCTCATCGCGTTCGACACCACCGATATGGACGACAGCGACATGGCCGCAGCGGACAGCATGGGCATGTGGTCGACGAGTCCGTCGTAACCCAGGACGACCGGGAGTCCGGCAGCTATCGGGATGCACACCGCGTTGTACACGAAGGCGAAGAACAGGTTCTGCTTGATGTTTCCAAGGGTGGCCTTTCCGATCTCCAGGGCCGCAGGTACTGACCTCAGGTCATCGTTCATCATCACGATGTCGGCCGATTCTATGGCTATGTCCGTTCCGGATCCGACGGCTATGCCGACATCGGACTGCGTGAGTGCGGGTGCATCGTTGATACCGTCACCCGTCATGGCGACATGGGCCTGACCCACCTGTAGCTTCTTCACGGTATCGAGTTTGTCACCGGGTTTCATCCCGGAGCGGACCTCTGTTATCTCGACCTGTGCCGCGATACCCTCGGCGGTCTCCATGCGGTCACCGGTGGCCATGATGACCCTGACCCCATCTCTCTTGAGGGATGCGATGGCCGATGCGCTCTCGGGTCTGACGGTGTCCGATACGGCTATCATGCCCAGGTACGAACCATCCGAGGACACATGGATGCGTCCCACGTAGTCCGGAACGCCCTCATTGACGTTTTCATCGATGATGACGCCGTTCTCAATCAGGAATCCCTCGTTTCCAACGAGCACGGTGTGTCCGCGGACATCGGCGATGACACCGCCGCCGGTCACGCTTTCGAACGACGAGTGGTCCGGGGCCGTGATGCCGTTCTCATCGGCATATCTCCTGACGGCCTTCGCCAACGGATGCTCGGAATCGGATTCCGCCGCAGCGGCCATGGAGACGAGGTCCATCGCATCCCCGGTCGGGTGGACCGAGACGACCTCGGGATGACCCATCGTGATGGTTCCGGTCTTGTCCAGGATCACGGTGTCGATTTTCGCCGAGGCTTCCAGTGAAGCCGCGGTCTTGTAGAGTATGCCGTGTCTGGAACCGTTCCCCGTTCCGACGACTATGGCCAGGGGTGTGGCCAATCCCAGTGCACACGGGCACGATATCACGAGGATGGATATCGCTATGTTGAGACAGAACTGCACATCCCTTCCCGCCACCATCCATCCGATGAACGCGATGAGTGCGATGGCCATCACCGCAGGGACGAAGACGGATGCAACCCTGTCGGCGATACTGGCCACAGGAGCCTTGGTGCCCTGTGCCATCTCCATCATCCTGGCTATCTGGAACAGGACCGTCTCCTCGCCGACCTTCTCGACGGATATGCGGAGACTGCCCTGTCCGTTCACGGTCGCACCGTACACGAGGTCCCCCACGCGCTTGGTCTCGGGCATGCTCTCCCCTGTGAGCATGGATTCGTCCACCGAGGACTCGCCCGATATGACGGTCCCGTCGGTGGGTATCCTCTCACCCGGACGTACCAGGACGACATCGCCGATCACGAGTTGGTCGGACGGTACGGATTCCTCGACACCGTTCCTGATGACGGTCGCATGATCGGGGGCCATCGACAGGAGTTTCCTGAGGGAATCGTTTGTGTTGGATTTGGAACGAGCTTCCAGGTACTTCCCGACGCTCACAAGGGCGATGATCATCCCGACGGAGTCGAAACTCAGCATATGGGCGGCGCTCGGATCATCCGTGAATATCAGGAAGGTGTTGTACAATCCCAACACCAGGGATGCAGTGGTTCCCAGGGCCACCAGTGAATCCATGGTGGGGCTCCTCGTCAGGAGTGCTGGGAACCCTTTCTTGTAGAAACGCCTGCCCGCATACAGTATCGGCATGCACAGTGCGATCTGCACGATGCAGTCTGTACGGCGGTCGAACGGCATCGACAGGCCGAACATCGGACCCATCGCGATCACACTCAGGGGTATCGCGAAGAGGATGGCTACGATCAGGTCGTTGCGTTGGACCCTCAGGGCCTCTTTCTCCTGTCTGGCGGCCTCGTCCCTGTCATCGCTGATGAACGAGTATCCCGCACGTTCGACGGCGTCCCTGATGCGATCTTCGTCGATAAGCGACTCATCGTAGGTCACGGTCGCGGTGTTGTTGCCGATGTTGGCCGCGACCGATATGACGCCCTGCAGCCCTCCGATCGCATTCTCCACTCTGCCCGTGCATGCTGCACAGGTCATGCCACCTATGCGGAAGACGCGCGTCCTCATGAGAACAGTCCACGTTTGACGGATGCCCTGAATCCGGCATCCACGACGGTGGCGATCAGAGTTTCATCCGATACCCCGTCATGGTTGACGACGGCGGTACCCTTCTTCAGGTTGACATCGACGGAAGTCACTCCCTCGAGTCCCTCGAGGCGATTCTTCACATTGGCGACGCAGCCCTCGCACATCATTCCTTCAATCTTCAATGACGTCTTTGCCATGGCGTATCGAATCCCCTGTTGATATTTAGTTTATCCTAAAAATCAGGCGTACCTCACAAACTCCTCCATGGGCTTACGCACACCATGGTTGGGAGAAGTCTCATCCGCCTTGTGGCCGACGACCAGGATGTTCACGGGCTCCACGTTCTCGGGGAGTCCGAACTCCTCACTGATGACCGCAGGGTCGAACCAGCATATCCAGCAGGTGCCGAGACCGAGTTCGGTGGCCTGGTACATCATCTGGGTCGTGACTATGGACGCGTCGATGTCGGAGATGTTCTTACCGTCGAACCCGCGGACCCAGGACCTGTCGCGGTCGCAGCATACGATGAGGGCCAGCGTCGCACCGAACGTCCTGGAGCATTTGTGGATCCTTTCGAAACCATCCTCGGACGTCACCGCGATCACGGTGACGGGTTGACTGTTCTTCCCGGTGGGTGCGAGACGTCCGGCCTCGAGGATGGACTGCATGTCCCCTTCCGAGACGGGTTCATCCGTGTAGCTGCGGGATGAGTATCTGCTTCTGACGAGATCGATGTAGGTCATTGGGATTTCCTGCCGTTTCCGGCAGGGTAAGAATCTCCCGGGTGTTGAAAAACGTGTTCCCGGGGGAGTGGTTCGGGGATCAGACCCTTTCTATGGCCTCGATTATGCGGGAGATCTCCTTGTCGGGGTTCTTCCACATACCCGGGGTCCAGACCCTGTGGATCTTCCATCCGCGGGACTCGAGGTACTTCTGCCTGTGGTAGTCCCTCTCCCTGGTGGATGTGGAGAGTTCGTAGAGCCTGCTGTCGCATTCTATGCCGAGGATGAAGCGTCCGTTCTGCTTGACACCGATGTCGATCTGGTATCCACCGATTCCGACGTTCCTCTCGACGCTGTATCCCTTCCTGGACAGGATGTTGTACACCTTGTCCGCGATCTTCCCGCCACTGTAGTCCTCCTTGTTGTTCCAGCGGTCGTTTCCGAAGGAGTGGAGGATGGTGTTGGCGAGCTCCCTGTCGCCGGCGCTGACGGCATCGGCGTACTGCAGGTACTTCTTCAGGATCCTCGGGCCCTCGTTCTTGGTTTCCTCCACCTGGAGGTCGCTGGGGTCGAAGGACTTCACGATGAGGATCTTCTTCTTCGCACGGGATATGGCGACGTTGAGACGGTTCTCACCTCCGCGGTTGTTGAGCCATCCGAACCTCTGCATGAGCTTGCCCTCGGAGTTCTTGGCGTATCCGATGGAGAACATGATCACGTCGCGTTCATCTCCCTGGACACTCTCGATGTTCTTGATGAAGAGACCCACGTCCTCTCCGTTGTCATGCCTCTTCATCTCCTCTGCGACCATCTTGCCGAATGTCAGGTCCTTCCCGCATTCCTCATCCAGCACATCGTTGATCAGGTCCCTCTGGGAGCTGTTGAACGTGATTATGCCCACGGTCTCGTTGTTCTTCCTGTTGAGGAAGAACTCCTTCAGGAGGGCCACGATCTTGTCGGCCTCGGCCCTGTTGGATTTGTCCTCCCACAGTCCGTCGACCTTGAACACCTCTATCGGGGGTTTCTCGGGTTCGATGACGTTGGGTGAGACGTACAGTCTGCCGTTGTAGAACGCATAGTTGGAGAACGCTATCAGCTCCTCGTACCTGGCCCTGTAGTGGAAGTTCAGGAGGATGGAGTCGTACCTGGCCCTGGCGAGGTCGAGGAGGGACTCCTCCTCGAGTGCGGCAGAGACGACATCGTCCAGGTCGTCCTCATCGCTCTCGTACTCTATTCTCCCCATTCCGAGGCTGGATGGACGGAGCTGCTTGTGGTCGCCTGCGACGACGACCTTCTTTGCACGGTATATGGACGGGACACCCTTCTCCACGTACATCTGGGATGCCTCGTCGAAGATGAGCAGGTCGAAGATACCCATCTCGAGCGGGAGGATCTCGGACACCACCTCGGGTGTGAGCAACCAGACACGGACCCCCTTGAAGAGCTCGTATCCGTAGCGGTTGATGAACTTGTTCAGGTTCCATTTCCTCTTGGACTCGATGATCCTGTTGATGTCCCCGCGCCTCTTGGATTCGGTGATGTACTTGAGGTTCTCCTGGAAGACCTCCTCGACCTTGTCCCTGGTCAGGTCCCTCTTCTCGGTGATCTTCCTGTCCATGTCGGCTATTATGCTGTCGAAGTCCCATATCTCCTGCATTATGTCCTTGTGGGACGCATCGAACTTCTGGAGGTGGTCGTTGAGGATCCAGTTGTAGATGCGCTCGTTGCTGTCGGAGAACGGGAGCTTGGTCGCTGCGGAGACGCCGAGGATGTCCTCACCGTACATCTTCTCGGAGGCGCTCATCTTGTTGTACACGGTGGACCTGGCGGAGTATGTCTCGTATCCGTCGAGGGCATCGAACATCTTGCGGGGGTCGTCCATGATCGCGTTGACGGTGTGCTCGTTGTAATGGGAGAAGTACTTGTCCGCCATGGCGGTGGTCTCACGGGAGACCTTGCCCTTGGAGAACAGCTTGCCGATGAATCCCTTGGACTTGAAGTCCAGCATCTGATGCTCCAGGTCCAGCAGGTCCGCCTTCATCTCCCCGATGTTGTACTCGGACAGGTCCGCCTTCATCTGGGTCATCCAAGGGTACTTCGAGACGAGTTCGTTGTACTCGTTGAAGTTCTTCATCAGGACCGGGTCGTTGAACTTCCTGTGGAGTTCCTCGATCTCAGGGTACTTGAGGTCCATGAGGGAGGGTTCGATGTTGTCCTTGAGCGTCTTGTACTCCTCGAACTGGCGTGGGTCGTTGACGTCGAGCCACCTGTCCATCGAGTAGAGCTTGTACGGCTCGATGCCGAACTCGCACGGACTGTACATGACATCCGCGATGTTCTCCAGGAGCATGACGTCCTCGTCGATGCTGGTGGATATGGCGTCGAGGTCTGTACCGGACTTCTTGGTGTTGCAGGAAAGCATCTCGTCCAGCTGTTTGTAGAACAGGTCCTTGTTACCGACATCGTCGATCATCAGGCAGTACCTGGCGAGGTTGCCGAGACGGGAGTAGACGACATCCAGCGCGGTCTTCTTCTCGGACACCATGAGGACCGTCTTACCCTTGAGGACCGCGGAAGTGATGAGTCCGGTTATGACCTGGGACTTGCCAGTGCCCGGGGGACCCTGTACGACGATCTCGTCACCATGCTCTATGGCCGTGAGGATGTTCTCCTGGGCGCTGTTGAGCGAGTTGATGTAGACCAGGTCGTGTTCGGATGCCTCCATCCCCTTCTTGCGGATCTCGGACTCGGTGAGCGGCGCGGGCAGGTCGGACAGGAAGTCGGTCTTGTTCAGGTCTGCGACCAGGTCGTTCAGGATACCGTTGATCTCCCTTCCCGCAAGCATGCCGTCGAAGTCCCTCTGGATGGAACTGGAATACGTGGGGTACTTCCCGAGCATGACATTGGGTACGACCTCCATGTCCCCCGCGAGGTACTTGGGGAACTCCCCGGCCTTGTAGTCGATGAAAGGTGTGGGCAGGCTGAACTCGTACTCTATGTTGAGTCCGCTGTCCTTGTAGAACGCCAGGAGGTCGCTCATGAACGTCTCCCCGGAGTAATCCTCGAGGATGTTGTTGGGGAGGGGTTTGTTCAATCCCGTGGATTTGATGTATGCCAGTATGAGCGTGTTGTTGTACATGGCATCACGGGAGTTGTCCAGCGTGAGTGTGATCGTGCGGGCGTCCTTCTCGAGGATGACCGGGAACAGCGCGAGGGGTGCACGGATGTCGAAGTCCTCGTTGGGCATCTTACCCTGGACGAACGGGTATCCGATGTACAGGTCGTACTGTCCCTTGTCCCTCAGCTCCCTGTTGACCTCACGTATGATCTCGTTGAGGTGCTTGTACGTCCTCATGGCCTCGGGACTCTTGGCGGAGTCGCACAGCTTGAGTGACCTCTTCCTTCCGAAGAGGAGTCCCATGACATCCACGTCGGTGAGCGTCATGAGGTCGAAGGTGTTTTTCCTGGAGATCTTGCCTTGGAACAGTAGACGGTTGCCCCTTCCGATGTTGATGAGCTTCTTCTCCAGTTCCCTGAGCGTGCGTGCGGCTTCCTCGTCGATGTTCGATCCGTTCGCCGCAGTTATGGCGTATTTGCGTGTGATGTTCAGGAAGTCCTCGCCGTAGAGTTCGACGAAACGCTGTCCGACTCCGACGATGGCCGAGAAATCCTCGACTTTGGTGGGTACACGCTGTGCCATCTCCATGAGGGCTTCGTCGGAACAGACCGTAGGTATCCTTCCGTTCGACATCCTGCGTTCCGTCCTGAGGCTCTCCCTCAATTCGTACAGCTCGCTGTAAAGGTCGTTCTCCAGTCCCATGGGGACCCGTACCCGTTTAGATTTAGTTAAACTCTATTATAATGGTAGGCGATTTGCGTGTATGTTGGATGTAGGAGTCAAGGGAAGCAGCACTGTAATCGTGGACGAGGGCAACACGGCACTCGCCATCGGCAGCGGAACCCTCCGTGTCTTCGCGACACCCGCGATGATAGCCCTGGTGGAATCCACCGCCAGTCGCAGTGTGGCACCGTTTCTGGATGAGGGAAGCAGCACTGTGGGCACACACCTGGATGTGGCACACACGTCCGCGACGCCCGTCGGCATGGAGGTTGTATGCGAGACCGAACTCATCGAGGTCGACCGCAGGCGCCTGGTGTTCTCCGTCGTCGTCAGGGATGCTGCCGGGGAGATCGGCAGCGGGACACACGAGAGATTCATCGTCGACAATGCCAAGTTCATGTCGAAGGCGGAGTCGAAACTGGAGTGACGGTCAGAACAGCATAACCGGTAACAGGAGGCACCCGCAAAGGGTGGTCCTCCCCATCCCGCATGAGGCCGGCACCGAACCTATGACGACGGATGCGATCAGCACGACCAGTCCCCACGGTCCGGTCAACAGGAGCACGAGGGCCACCAGGAGCACCGTCACCGCACGGCTGGTCCTCCTCTGATCCATCCTGGCCAGGGTAGCCGACAGCACCTTCCCGGAGAAAATAGTCATCTTGTACCCGACCATCGCCGACATGATGGTCGCCATCATCAGTATCAGGAACCCCTGCGACATGAAACCCTGCACCTGATCCATACCGATCTCACCGACCACTATGGCGGTCCCGGACCTCCCGCCGCCGTTCACGGACAGTACTACCAGGGACAGGACGGAGGTGACCGTCCCTATGGAGGCGACGGTGGAGACGAACCTGTCGGCACGGTTCTCCGGCATGATGCACACGGACATCGTGGCACCTATGTTGGATGTGATCCCGGGAAACCATCCCGCCACGGAACCCATCAGGACGCCCTTGAGTCCGGGAACCATCCCCACGGGGTCCATGACGTCATCGCGCTGTGGTGGAAGGATCCCCCTGCCGCTGGATGATTCCAGGAGGACGGGGATTCCGAACAGTCCCGTCAGGAGGGGGAAGAGCAGCGACCCCTCGCCCACCAGGCCGTCCGTGGGTATCGGAAGCGTCATGCAGGCGTATCCGAGCGCACCTGACAACGCGAACGTCACCGAGCCCCACAGCAGCGTCCCCTGTCTGGATTCGTTCATCAGTATCACCATGCATGCGATCAGGACGACCACGGGGGTCAGCCTGTCGAGTATGGGCTCGGCACCGTTGAAGAGGAGGTACTGGAATGGTATGGAGAGGGCGACTGCACAGCAGCATCCGACGAGGCTCCCTATGGCGGCGGCCCTCACGGCCGCCATCCCGCGCCCCTCCAGGAGCATCCTGTGTCCCGGTAGGACGGACACCGCATCCTCCGATTCCGGGGCCCCGATGAAAACCGATGGTACGAAGTCCACGAAGGAATGCACGACAGCAGCGGAGACGACACAGCAGCACACCGCGATGGCGGTCTCATCTTTCCCGATGACCGCACCTATCGCCGATTCCAGCGACGGGTAGGATGCCAAGAGGATGGCCGCGAGGGTGTTGCAGTGTATCCCGGGCATGAGCCCGCTGAACAGTCCGAGCAACGACCCTAGGAGGACCATCCCGATTATCACCGTCAAGACCAGGGGTTCCACTCGGATGTCTTCGGAGAGGATGGATTTAACCGGAACACCGTGCGGTAACGGTCACCTGATCGTGGGGACCCCGTCCACGACGGCGATGGACAGGAGGCTCCTGATGGGAACGCCCAGACGTTCCGATATCGATTGCAGGTCATCGGATTTGTCGAAGACCACCACGACCTCGGTGACCTGCACCCCTTCCGACCTCAGGGCGCCGACGGTCGCTTCCAGCGTCCCGCCCGTGCTGACAACATCATCCACTATGGCGACCCTGTCGCCGGCGGAGACGCCGTTGATGTACAGGTACGAGTCGGAGTACCCGGTTCTCTGATGGAGTTCGATCTCCCCCTCCAGGTCGTAGCGCCTCTTCCTGATGACGGAGAACGGGATCCCGGTGCGGATGGACAGTGCGGTGGCGAGGGGTATGCCCATGGCTTCCGGAGCGAGTATGACGTCGCAGTCCATGTCGGCCAACTCGACCATCCGGTCCACGACCTCTGAGAGGAGGGACGGATCCACGCGGGGAACACCGTCCGTGAGTGGATGGATGAAGTACTGATACTCCCCCCTGCTCACGACAGGGGATTCCAGGAACGATGTTGCGAGTTGGGGGGTGCCGTCTACCATGTTGCTATCCATACTGATGTTTTTTTAAGTAGTTTGCAGTACGGACGGTTGATTTAAATGAATGTAGATGAAAGGATGGCAATTGTCCTCAGGAACGCAGAGGAACTCGTCACAGAGGATGAGCTCCGTTCGCTTCTCACCGAGAAGGAGGAACCCACCGCATACATCGGTTTCGAACCCTCCGGTCTCGTCCACCTCGGCTGGGTTCTCGTCGCACAGAAGATCAGGGACCTCACCGACGCAGGATTCAGGGTGACCATCTTCTGGGCAGACTGGCACGCCTACATCAACGACAAGCTCGGCGGAAACCTCGAGAACATCCGTACCTGCGCCAGGTACATGGAGGACTGCTTCATCGCACTCGGCGTCCCCGCGGATAAGATCGAGTTCAAGTACGCCAGTCAGCTGGTTTCCGAGGTCGAGTACTGGGAGACCGTCATCAAGATCGCCAAGGTCACCTCGCTCTCCAGGGTCAAGAGGGCCATGACCATCATGGGCAGGTCCGAGGACGAGGCGGAGGTCGACTCATCCAAGATGTTCTACCCGATCCTCCAGGCCGCGGACATATTCTGCATGGGACAGGACCTCGCATACGCGGGTCTCGATCAGAGGAGGGCCCACATGCTCGCAAGGGTTGCGGCCGACAAGCTCGGATGGAAGAAACCCATCGCTCTCCACACCCCCCTGCTCCCCGGTCTCAAGGGAGGCAACAGGATGGATCCCGCCGAGTCGAAGATGTCCAAGAGCGACCCCAACAGCAGCATCAACATCCACGATGACAGGGATTCCATCGCTCAGAAGATGAAGAAGGCGTTCTGTCCCCCGGAGAAGGATGCGGAACTCGAGAACCCTGTCCTGATGCTCTGCAGGCACGTCATATTCCCCAGGAACGGCACACTGTTCATCGACCGTCCCGAGAAGTACGGCGGACCCGTGTCCTACAACAGCTACGAGGAGCTCACTGAGGCGTACTTCGGAGGCGCACTGTCGCCCGTAGACCTTAAGTCCGGAGTCGTCGACGGTCTCGCAAAGACACTCGAGCCCGTTGCCGAGTACTTCGCAGCACACCCCGAGAACCGTGAGGCACTCATCGAGGTCCTCAAGGGAATCGGAAAACTCAGGTGAAAACAATAAAAATGGAGGGATGGGGCTCAGGCCCTGTCCTTCTCCAGAACATCCTTTGCTTTTATCTCACGGAAGATCTCCATCGTCTTCTTCATGCATATGTGGAGCATGGCCTCCACGTCGCCGATCCCGGAGATGCCGGCCGCACCACCGTGTCCGCCGCCATCGGTCATGGTCTCGCCACTGATGCACTTCATTATGTCTCCGAGGTGCACCCCCTTACGGACCACTTCCTGGGTGGCCCTGGCGCTGAGGCGGAACTCATCCTCCCTCTGGGATCCGACAAACACGACATCCGCACCCGCACCCATTATGGCGCGGCAGGAGGATGCCTCGAAGCTGCCCCCGTAAGATGTTGCCACGATGTAGTTGCCGATGCGGTCGAACTTCGTACGCTCGATCGCCTTGAGCATCGCGATCTTCTCGGACATGCTGGGTTGTGCCTTTGTGAGGTCGAAGGCCTCATCCATGTCTATCCCGCAGCGGGTCATGATGTCGCTGAACGCCAGCAGGAGCTCGGGTTTCGCGAACTGGAAATGTCCGCTGTCGGTGATCATGCCGCCCAGGAGCATCAGGCCCATGTCGCGTGTGATCTCGATCCCCGCGGTGTCGAGGAGGTCCTTGACGATCTCGCAACAGGATGTCCTCCCCTCCTCGCAGTGGAAGTGGCGTATGTGGTCCCACTTGCCGGTTATGCTGTGGTGGTCTATGACGACGGCATCATCCGGGACCGTCTGATCCATCTCCAGCTGCTCGGGGGATGATGTGTCGACCACGATGACCTGCTCATAGGTAGATATGTCGCAGTTCTCCAGGAACTTCACGTCCAGTTTGTCGACCACGACCTTCGTGATGCGGTCGATGCCGTTGGGGGCGAAGATGTCGGCATCCGGGAAAGCTTTGGAAATGGCATAGGCGGAGCCCATGGCATCCATATCCGCATTCCCATGGACCAAAACGACCTTCCTCTTGCCTGTCAGTTCCTTGGCGATTTCTCCGAGCATGCAACTTCATAAGATGGATGGTATAAAAGAAAAGGGGTGCCCGAAGGCACCGTTTCACTTGCGACCGGTGAGTTTCTGGACCGTCTTGTTCTGACCGAGTCCTGTGATCAGGATGTCGGAGTTGTACAGTTTCACCGTTATGAGTATCGTCGCCACTGCGAACACGACCATGTACGCTATTCCTGAGAGGACGAGTGTGACGTCATCGTACATCAGCGCCTGCATGGCCATCATCGGATGTGAGAACGGGATCGCGAACGTCACGGCCTGGATGAGTGCACCGGAACCGTACCATCCCGAGAACATGACGATGAACATGGGGATCATGGCCATGATGCTCAGGGGCATGGTCATCGTCTGTGCGGACTTGTAGTTCTTCGCGAATGCCCCGAGGATCATGCAGATTCCGAGGGCGCAAATGATGGACAGGAACATCGACAGCATGACCAGCGCATAGTCTCCGACGGACAGGGTGAGTCCGAGGTCCTCCAGGTTCAGTCCGGAGGACATGGTTCCGGTGAGCGAGTTCATGTAGATGCTCATTCCGACCATGTATGCCAGTCCATAGACCAATCCGACGATCGCGGCCGCGATGATCTTGCCCGCCACGATGGATGTCCTCTTGATGGGCAGTGTGAGCAGGGTCTCGAGGGTCTTGTTCTCCTTCTCGGAGCCCATGGAGCTGATCACGAGGCTGCCGACCATCATTATGATGATCATTATGATGATGGGGATCATCATGGTCTGACTGGAAACCTCTCCGGCGATCTCCTGGGGTGTGATCCCGGAGACGACCTTGCCGTTGACGATGGTCTTCACGTTGTCCCCGTTGTAGTCTATGGGTTCCGTCAGGAAACCGTAGTCGGTCATGTCTATCTGCGTTCCGAGGAGTCTCTTGGAGAGGTCCTCGTTTATCATGGACATCACGCTGGAGACCACGCTGGATGAAACTGTTCCGAACATCCCCGTGGGCTCGTACACGTAGATCTGCTCGACCACTCCCCTGGTCCCAGAGACTATGTCCTTCGAGAAATCAGGATCCACGAACAGGGCGGAACCTATGCCTTCCTCATCCATGATGGCGTACGCCTCATCTATGCTGTCGGAATCCACGAGCCTGATGTAGTCGCTCAACTCGTCCTCGGGTATCCCGGACGATGTGTACAGGTCTTCGAGGAACGATGAGATGCTCCATGTGTATGTTCCATCGGCATCGGTGAACTCGATGATGCTGGCATCCTCGTTGACCACACAGAGTTCGGGGAAGGCCTGGGCCTTCTCGATCTCGCTGTCGATCATCCCTCCCAGTCCGGCGAACAGTACGACCATCAGGACGACGGATATGACCGATCCGGGTGTCAGGAGCTCCTTCAACTCCTTCGATATGATGTTGGTGATGTGGCTCATGCGTTCTTCACCGCCTTGACGAAGACCTCTTCGAGTGTGTCGGCACCGTACCGCTCCTTGAGCTCACCCGGGGTCCCCAGCAGGATGAGGTTCCCGCCGTCTATCACGCCGACCCTGTCGCAGAGCATGTCCACCTCGAACATGTTGTGGGACGACATCACGACGGTGACGCCGGACCTGGCGATCTCCCTGATGATCTCCCTTATCTCGAATGCGTTGATCACATCCAGTCCGGATGTGACCTCATCCATGATGGCTAGTTTAGGGGATGGCATGATGGCCCTGGCTATGAGCAGTCTGCGCATCATGCCCTTGCTGTATGTGTCAACCTTGGAATCTATCCTATCGCCGAGGTCCGCGAGCCTCATGCCCTTCTCGACCATCGCATCGCGTTCCTTCCCCGAGGCGAAGAACCCCGCTATGAATTCAAGGTAGGCTCTTCCGGTGAGGTCCTTGTAGGCCCCTGCATCCTCCGGTAGGTAACTGATGATCTCCCTGACCTTCCCAGGTTCGGTGGCGACATCGTATCCGTAGACGCTTATCGTGCCGGATGTGATGTTCAGCAGAGTCGAGATCATGCGGAGCGTGGTGGTCTTTCCGGCTCCGTTGTGTCCGATCAAGCCGAAGATCTCCCCTTCTTTCACGGTTAGGGAGATCCCATGGACGGCTTCGCGGTTGCCATAGGATTTGCGTACATCGTTCAGGACGAGTGCATCAACCATGGTGGTGCAATCGACTAATCGTATATATATTATGGAAAAAGGGAACCCGTAAAGGGTGTAAGGAGTTTTCACTGCATGGGCATGTTGCCCATTGCCGCGTTGATGGTCTCCTGGAGCACGGTGTACCTCTCCTTCAGGGAGTTCTCCTGGCGCTCCAGGCTGTTGATCCTGACGCCCATCATCTCGATGGATTCGTCGATGTCCGCCTTGAGTGCGTCGACATCGTCCACCTTGATGAGGAGGGATCCAGCGTTCTTGTACACTGTTCCGCTGCTCTTGTCCAGTTCTTCCTTGGTCCTGACGAGCTCGCGCATCTGACCGTCCATCTGCGCCTTCTGGGCGGAGACGGCCTGAAGCTGCTGCTGGACCTGCTGGAACTGTGTGATCTGGTTCTGGAGCTGGGGACTGATTCCGTTCATGGTCTCACTCTGGTTATGTTACCGATGTTCTCGATGATTCTGATGCATTCCAAGTAGGAATTGAGGGCAGCCCTCATCGCCGTTGTGTCGGTGGCGGTTATCTCGATCTCCGCGCACCCGTCCCCGTACGAAATTCTGGATTCCGTACGGGGCAACTCTCTCTCCAAATCGGGGGAGATCGTGGGCACGGTTATATCGGCGTCGTCGCCGTCTATCCTGAGGGTTGCCTTGAGCATCGCTCAATCGGATTTCAGGACCTTCTTCACAGGAGGCCTCTCCTTGAAGAAGATCTTAGATCCGCACTTCTCGCACTGGAGTCCCAAAGAGTTAACGTTCCTGACGGGCTCGTTACACTTTGCGCATCTGTACAATCAAATCACCTACGGCAATCTCACTGCTCGGAAACCTGGGAGATCTCTTTCTTGGCCTTGGGGCTGTATGCCTCTGCCGCGAATTTGGTCTCGCAGTGCTTGCAGAACCAGATTCCAGAGCTGATCCTCTTGACGGACATGTGGTGGCAGACGGGACACTCGTGTTTTGCCTTCTGCTTTGCCTCGATGGTCTTGATCCTGTTGCGCACGATAACTCCGTACCTTGCGCCGAACCTTCCTGCGCTACCTGCCTTCTCTGTTCTCTTTGCCATTTATATCACCCGATGATTTTTCTGATTTCCGCACCCTTCTCTACGGCTCTGTCCAGACAGAGGCTGAGGTCATCCAGTGTGATGGATCCGCAACCGCCTTTCTGCATCGCCCTGAAGTTGCCGTTGTCGTCGGTTGTGACAGTCAGGCGGGCCGATGAAATCTGTTCTTCGTCGAAATTTGGGTCTACTATTAAATCGTTTCCTATTTTGACCTCCGTCACCGAAATCGGCAGGCATGTGACGGGCAGGGGTTTGTTCTCTCCCTTTCCGTACTGCTCTCCGGGGATGATGGCGGTCTTGAGTGCACACACTGCTGCGAGGTTGGCTGCGTCGAACAGGTTGCCGTCGTAGTCGAGGGCGTAGATATCGACGAAGCACATCCATACCTCCTCTCCGGGTACGATGCACAGCTGCTCGACATCGACCATTCCAGATTCACGGATTCCGCGGTCGACGACACGTGCGAGCTCGATGGCATCCTCTCCGGGGGGACCGGACTCGAATGTGGGGTGTGCCATGGGGATGAGCTCCGCACCGGTGGTGAGGACTCCGCTGGTGGGGGTGTCTCCGAAGGGGGTTCCGGGTATGATCTTCACTCCCGCGATGACCTCTGTCTTGCCCAGTTTGACCCTGGCGGATCCATCTGCACTCTCGATGCAGTTGGTCTCGACGGAGATCTTCCTGAAGTCTGTGGGGCTGCGCTTGTCGACCCTTGTACCCTCTGCGAGGAGGTTCATGATGTGGTCGCGCTTGATCTCGGACATGATGGGGTTACTCATCTGCTCCCTCCTTTGCGGGTTTGGCGGAATAGCGCTTCTTGAGTGCATCCTTCTGGATGTCGTAAACCTGGTGGCATGCATCCACTGCGAGCTCGATGGCGTGGTCGAACTCCTCGCGGGTCATGTTTCCATCCATCTGGAGGAGCACGATCTCGTCGGTCGAGGGGACGATCGCGATGGGCACATCGGCCTGTCCGTAGTTGTCTTCCTCCTTGTTGAGGTCCAGGAGGACATGTCCGTCAGCCTTTCCGGCTGCGATGGCGGGGACGATGTCCCTCATGGGGATTCCTGCGTCGGCGAGTGCGACGGATGCTGCGGTGAGTCCTGCGCACCTGGTTCCGGCATTGGCCTGGAGGATCTCGATGTAGACATCGATGGATGCGCGGGGGTAGAGCTCGGTGAGGACGACCTTCTCGAGGGCCTCGGAGATGATCTTGGAGATCTCGATGGACCTTCTGTCGGGACCGGGCCTCTTCCTGTCGCTGACGGAGAAAGCCTGCATGTTGTACTTGCACTGGATGATCGCCTTGGTGGGGTTCTGGAGGTGCCTGGGGTGACACTCCCTGGGTCCGTACACGGCTGCAAGGACCTTGTTCTTACCGATCTCGACATAGGCGGATCCGTCGGCGTTGTTGAGGACGCCAGCCTCGATCTTGATGGGCCTGTGTTCCTCGGCGGTCCTGCCGTCGATCCTCATGCCGTTCTCGTCAACTAAAACCATATCTGTGTGTCCGCTCATGGTCACTCATCCCCCTCGTCGTAATCATCATCCTGGGGTATCCTCTTCTCGATAAACTCTTTGATTTTGTCAGTAAGGTTGCCGGACTGCGCCTTCTCCTCGATCATCATGATCGCCTGGGCGGCAACATCGGCGTTCTCGTCATCCCCATCGACCCAGATCATTCCGTTCTGTCCGACGGTTATGCGGCAGTCGGTCATGTTCTTCAGCATGGAGATCATGGAACCGCTCTTACCGATGACCCTGGAGACCTTGGAGTGGGATATCTTGACGAGCCTTCCGCCCTCGATCCTCCTGAGTCCGGAATCCTTCATCGTGACGGATATCTTCCTGCTCTCGTCGACGGAGAGGACCTTGAGGATGACGACGTGACCGATACTGAGGTATCTTGATGTGTCCCCGAACTCGACCTTCCAGGGAACCTCGTTCACATGGAGGGGTGCGGGATAGGGGGCGTTGATGTTCACAAGCCAGTTGGAGGGTCCGATGTCCTCGATGACTCCGATGACGGTGTCACCAGAGGAGGGCATGTAGCATCCCCTGAGAGGGATGACTCCCACCGTGTTCTGGAAGACGTTCCTGACTCCCATGGCGCTGGCACGCACCTTGCCGTCGAGCACGTACGCGTTCTCTCCCGGTTTCATCCCAGATGCATCGAGGATGTCGCCGGGGACGACGATCTCACGCGTCTGTCTGGCGTTTCTCTTTTCCATATTATCACTCTTCTAAATGTAAGATTCAAATCAGTTTCACGGTCGCAGTGCCCTTGGTCTTGTTCCTGAGCTTGTCCGTGATTTCAGTTATGAGTCCTGCGGGAATCTCCATGAGGCCTATCCAAGAACCATCTGCAGTCCACTCCTCCCTCTCGACGATCCCGTAGTGGACGATCTCGTCGAAGCAACGGCCGTAGTCCGATCCGTTGAGTTTGATGGCGATGCGGCTCTTCTCGAACCTGATGGGGAGGATGGGGCGCAGGAGTTTCATGGCCTCGTCGATCTCCTTGTCCAGGGGTTTGAAGGGGTCCACATGGAACTTGGCCTCCTCCAACGCCATCTGTATCCTGAGTGGGGGATGGGGCGTGCGGGTCTGTGGGTTGATTGCGTTCGCGGCAATGTATGTGATGACCTGTTGTCTCTTCGCGTCGAGCATCTCCTTGCGTTGCTCGGCTGTAATCTGGATCTCGCCTTTCTCGACGATCTTCCGTGCAATCTCCCCGATTTCATCGGTCCCGAAGGCCTCTTTGATCTTGTCTTCCGCAGGTCTGGTCCCCTTTCCGGCGTTCTTGAACACATCCTCGACGGCCATGTACTCGACTATGTCGAACTCCTTTCCTTTCTTGATGAGGTCGAACACGGCTGGATCTAGCAGTATCTCGAATGTCTCGCCATGGCTTTCCAGTCTGGCGGTGATCGCGTCGTCAAGGTTGACCATGTCGATACCTCACAGCTTCTCGATGAGGGCGGAGACCTCTTCCTCGGAGAGCCTCTTGAACTTCTTGCCGATGTCGGCGACTCCGATCTCGACGGACTAGACCTTGGGTTTGTCCTC